>NZ_JBIALK010000018.1:0-189025 GCF_042873275.1 Kitasatospora sp. NPDC004745
CAGCAAGGCCCTCAACGAACCTGCCAGCAAACGCCGTTCACCGGTAGTCATCACACTCAACCACCGATGGCACGACCACTAACGCAACGGCATTGCGGTGCCACCGTCCCGGGGCGGGCAGTCGCCCTGCGGAAGGACTGCTACCCCAGCCGGCTGCGCACCCCGCCGGGCCCGGAACGCGCCCGGCGCGACAACGGCGGCCGGGACGGGCGGACGTCGCCGCGCCCGCCGGGCTCGGCCTCCGCCGCACGCCGGGCCAGGGCGGCCCGGGCCGCGGCCAGGGCGAGCCGGGCGAGCAGCGGGTCCTCCCGGATCCCGGCGTCCCGCTTGGCACCCTGGCAGGGCGTGCACCAGATCGGCGAGGCGGGCCCGTCCGGGTACGCCATCGCCTCGGGCGGCAGGTAGTGCCCACCGCACTCGACACACTCGAAGACCAATCTCATCCGACGATCACCGTCCCGGATCCGTGGCACCGACCGCATGGCGACCAGAAGGTGTGGATCCTCGGCACCATGCTTCCTTCCTCGTCCCGTTCGACCGTGGCTTCGGTCTTCTGGGTCCCCCCGGACCCGCCGCAACCGGAACAGGACTGAACCTCGGGCATATGCCGTCCCTCCGTAGCGGAGCACCACCGTAGCGCGATTTCCCGCACGACAGCACCGCTCCTGACGATCCACCACCCCTTCGGGGAGCGCGCGATCACCCCGCACGCCCCGGGACACGCCGCCGGCCCCGCGTCCGGGGACACGGGGCCGGCGGAGGGGCCGGGCGCAGGTGGGTCGGGGTCGGGCCGGTGACGGTCCGGGGCCCGGGTGGGGGCCGGGGTGGGGGCCGGTCGGGGGCCGTCAACCGCGCGCGGCCCGCAGGAACTCGCGATTCATCGCCGCGATGCTGGGGAGCGGGATGCCCTTGGGGCAGGCGGTGGCGCACTCGCCGGTGTTGGTGCAGCCGCCGAACCCCTCGGCGTCCATCGCCCCGACCATGTCCCGCACCCGCGAGGCGCGCTCCGGCGCGCCCTGGGGGAGCACGTTCAGGTGGACGACCTTGGCGGAGGTGAACAGCATCGCAGAACCGTTCGGGCAGGCGGCCACGCAGGCGCCGCAGCCGATGCACTCGGCGTGCTCGAAGGCGGTGTCGGCGACCTCCTTGGGGACGGGCGTGGCGTGCGCGTCGGGCGCGCTGCCGGTGGGGGCGGTGATGTAGCCGCCGGCGCCGATGATCCGGTCGAACGCGGAGCGGTCCACGACCAGGTCCTTGACCACCGGGAAGGCCGCGGCCCGCCAGGGCTCGACGTCGACGGTGTCGCCGTCCCGGAAGTGCCGCATGTGCAGCTGGCAGGTGGTGGTCCGCTCCGGGCCGTGGGCCTGCCCGTTGATGACCATGCCGCAGGCGCCGCAGATGCCCTCGCGGCAGTCGTGGTCGAAGGCGACGGGCTCGTCGCCGCGCAGGATCAGCTCCTCGTTGAGGGTGTCGAGCATCTCCAGGAAGGACATGTCCGGGCTGATCCCGCCGACCTGGTAGGTGGTCATCGAGCCGGGTGCGTCCGGGCCCGCCTGGCGCCAGATGCGCAGGGTGAGGTTCATGCGTAGCTCCGCTGGGTGGGGTGGACGTACTCGAACTCGAGGGCCTCGCGGTGGAGCACGGGCGCGCTCCCGGTACCGGTGAACTCCCAGGCCGCGGCGTAGGAGTAGGCCTCGTCGCGGCGGGCGGCCTCGCCGTCGGGGGTCTGGCTCTCGGTGCGGAAGTGGCCGCCGCAGGACTCCGCGCGGTGCAGGGCGTCCAGGCACATGAGTTCGGCGAGCTCGAAGTAGTCGACGAGCCGGTTGGCCTTCTCCAGCGACTGGTTGAGCTCCAGGCCGGTGCCGGGCACCTTGATCCGGCGCCAGAACTCCTCGCGAAGCTCCGGGATCCGGGTCAGCGCGCGGCGCAGCCCGGCCTCGTCGCGGGCCATGCCGCACTCGTCCCAGAGCAGTTCGCCCAGCTCGCGGTGGAAGGAGTCCGGGGTCCGGTCACCGTCCACCGCGAGGATGAGGTTGAGCCGGTCCTCGACCTCGGCCTCGACCTCGGCGACCGCGGGGTGGTCGGCGGGGACGGCGGGCAGCGGGTGGCGGGCCAGGTAGTCGTTGAGGGTGGGCGGGAGGACGAAGTAGCCGTCCGCGAGGCCCTGCATGAGGGCGCTGGCGCCGAGCCGGTTGGCGCCGTGGTCGGAGAAGTTGGCCTCGCCGATCGCGAACAGGCCGGGCACGGTGGTCTGCAGGTCGTAGTCGACCCACAGTCCGCCCATCGTGTAGTGGATCGCGGGGTAGATCCGCATCGGCACCCGGTACGGGTCCTCCGCGGTGATCCGCTCGTACATCTCGAAGAGGTTGCCGTACCTGGCGGCGACGGCGTCGCGGCCCATCCGGCGGATGGCGTCGGCGAAGTCCAGGTAGACGCCCTGCCCGCCGGGCCCGACGCCGCGGCCCTCGTCGCAGACGTTCTTGGCGGCCCGGGAGGCGATGTCGCGCGGCACCAGGTTGCCGAAGGCCGGGTAGATCCGCTCCAGGTAGTAGTCGCGCTCCTCCTCCGGGATCTGCGCGGGCGGCCGGGTGTCGCCCTGCGCCCTGGGCACCCAGATCCGGCCGTCGTTGCGCAGCGACTCGCTCATCAGGGTGAGCTTGGACTGGTGGTCGCCGGAGCGCGGGATGCAGGTGGGGTGGATCTGGGTGAAGCACGGGTTGGCGAACAGCGCGCCGCGCCGGTGCGCCCGCCACACGGCGGTGGCGTTGGAGTTCTTGGCGTTGGTGGAGAGGTAGAAGACGTTGCCGTAGCCGCCGCTGGCCAGCACCACGGCGTCGGCGGTGTGGGTGCTGATCCGCCCGGTGACGAGGTCGCGGGCGACGATGCCGCGGGCCCGGCCGTCGACGACGAGCAGGTCGAGCATCTCGGTGCGCGGGTGGATCTCCACGTTCCCCGCGGCGATCTGCCGGGACAGCGCCTGGTAGGCGCCGAGCAGCAGCTGCTGGCCGGTCTGGCCGCGGGCGTAGAAGGTGCGGGAGACCTGCACGCCGCCGAAGGACCGGGTGTCGAGCAGTCCGCCGTACTCGCGGGCGAAGGGGACGCCCTGGGCCACGCACTGGTCGATGATCTCCACCGACACCTGGGCGAGCCGGTGCACGTTGGACTCGCGGGCGCGGAAGTCGCCGCCCTTGACGGTGTCGTAGAACAGCCGGCGGACGGAGTCGCCGTCGTTGCGGTAGTTCTTGGCCGCGTTGATGCCGCCCTGGGCGGCGATCGAGTGGGCCCGTCGCGGGGAGTCCTGGAAGCAGAACTGGACGACGTGGTAGCCCTGTTCGGCGAGGGTGGCGCCGGCCGCGCCGCCCGCCAGCCCGGTGCCGACGACGATCACGGTGTGCCTGCGCCGGTTGGCCGGGTTGACCAGCCTGGCGTCGAAGCGCCGCTGGTCCCAGCGCTGTTCGATCGGCCCGCCGGGGGCCCTGGTGTCGGCGATCGGCTCGCCGACGGTGTAGTCGCTGTAGGTGCTCAACTCACCACTCCGGTCATCACGGCCACGGGGACGGACAGGAAGCCGGCGGTCAGCACGAGCGCCAGGCCGTTGGCGGTCAGCTTCAGCGCGCGGTCGCGCCGGGCGTTGTTGGCGCCGAGGGTCTGCGCGGCGCTCCAGAAGCCGTGCCGGACGTGCAGGCCGACGGCCAGCATCGCGACGACGTAGATCGGGCCGCCGTACCAGGTGCCGAAGGAGGCCACGATGTTCTGGTACGGGTGGCCGTGCTCGGCGGCCGGGTTCACGGTGAGCGTGGTCAGGTCGAGGATGTGCCAGACGATGAACAACGCCAGGATCACCCCGCCCCAGCGCATCGTGCGGGTCGCGTAGCTCGTCCGGTGGCGCCGGTGCACGTACCGGTTCGGCCGGGCGGCGAGGTCGCGCCGGCTCAGCTGGTACGCGGACACGCCGTGCAGCACGACGGCCGCGAGCAGGCCGGTCCGGGCGATCCAGAGGAACCACTCGTGGCCGAGGAAGGGCTGGCCGATGGTGCGCAGCCAGGCGGCGTAGCCGTTGATGTCGTCGGGGCCGAAGAAGACCTTGAGGTTGCCCAGCATGTGCGCGACCAGGTACAGCAGCATGACCAGTCCGCTGACGGCCATGACCGCCTTCTTGCCGACGGTCGACCGCCACAGGGTCGCCAGGGTGGACGGACGCCGGCCCGTCCGAGTCGCGGTTGTCATGGCAGCAACGGTAGGGACGGCCACAAGGGTGCGTCCAAGACATGATGCGGCTCGCGACGATAGCCGGTGCCTATCGTCGCGTTCTATCCTGGCCGGGTGCAGCTGCAGCAACTCCGCTACTTCCTGGCCGTCGCCGAGACCCGCCACTTCACCCGCGCGGCGGAGGCGGAGCACGTCGCCCAGCCGTCGCTGTCCCAGCAGATCCGCTCCCTGGAGCGGGAGTTGGGCGCCGAGCTGTTCCACCGCACCCGCGGCAACATCGCGCTGACCGACGCCGGGGACGCCCTGCTGCCGCTGGCCCGGCGCATCCTCGCGGACACCGAGAGCGCCCGCCTCGCCGTCCAGGAGACGGTGCAGCTGCGCCGCGGCCGGGTCCGGCTGGGGGCGCCGCCGAGCCTGTGCACCAGCCTGGTGCCGGACGTGCTGCGGGTCTTCCGGGACCGCTACCCGGGGGTGGCCCTGGTGGTCCGCGAGGGCGGCTCGCGCGACCTGGTCCGCTCGCTGGCGGCGGGGGAGCTGGACCTCGCGCTGATCATCACCCCGCCGAGCGGGCAGGAGGAACCCGCCCTGGCCGTCACCGAACTGCTGCACGAGGAACTGGTGCTGGTCTCGGCCGAGCCGCGCCCCCGCCGCAAGGTCCGGGTGACGGAGCTCAGGGGGCGGCCGCTGGTGATGTTCCGGGAGGGCTACGACCTGCGGGAGACGACCCTGGCGGCCTGCCGGGCGGCCGGCTTCGAACCGGAGTTCGCGGTCGAGGGCGGCGAGATGGACGCCGTGCTGGGCTTCGTCCGCGCCGGGCTCGGGCCGGCCGTGCTGCCGGGCATGGTCGCGGCCCGCTCCGGCCTGGCGGTCACCCCGTTCGCCGGCCCCGGCCTGGGCCGCACCATCGCCGTCGCCCACGGCCACGAGGTGCCCCCCACCCGCGCCGCCGCCGCCCTGCGCGCCACCCTCCTCGCCCACCTGCACACCGCCGCGGGCAGCGGCGAACTCCCCCCGGGCACCACGCTGTTGCTGCCGTGACCCCTCCGGACGCGGCGCGGGCCCGGGGCGTCACGCGGTGCGTCATCCGGTGGTCGCGCGCAGGGTGAGCAGGGTGATCTCGCTCGGGGCGAAGACCCGGAAGGGCGGCCCCCAGAAGCCGGTGCCCCGGCTGGTGTACAGCTGGGTCCGCTCGCCGTGCCGGCTCAGACCGTGCACCACCGGCTGGTCGATCCGGACGAGGAGGTTGAACGGCCAGATCTGGCCGCCGTGGGTGTGTCCGGAGACCTGCAGGTCGATCCCGGCTGCGGCGGCCTGCGGGACGTACTTGGGCTGATGGGCGACGAGTAGGACCGGCTGGTCCGGGTCCGCCCCCGCCAGCGCTCCGAGCAGGTTCGCACGGTGCCCGGCCAGGCCGGAGGACGCCGCCGTCACGTCGTCGACGCCCGCGAGCACGAGGGCGTCCCCGCCCCGCTCCACCACGACGTGACGGTTGTGCAGCGGCTCCCAGCCGAGGTCCGCCATGCGGTCCAGCCAGCCCTGGGCCTCGCTGCCGTACTCGTGGTTCCCGGTGACGTAGACCCTGGCCAGCCGGGCCCGGACCGCCCCCAGCGGCGCGGACTGCTCCCGGCGCCGGGCGGGCGTGCCGTCGGCGATGTCGCCGGCGTGGACCACGACGTCCGCGTCGAGCCCGTTGACCACCTCGGTGACCCGCGCCGACCAGTGCGCGCGGTCGATCGGCCCGTAGTGGGTGTCGGCCAGTACCACGACCCGGGTCCCGTCCAGGCCAGCGCCGAGCCGGGGGAGGTGGACGTCCAGCCGCCGCACCCGGGGCACGCGCATCGCCTCGTGGTGCCCCCAGCCCAGCAGCCCCGCCGAGACCACCGCCACCGCGACGGCCACGGCCCTGGCCCGGTCGGCGCCGCCGACGTCGAGCCCGCCCAGCACGAGGTCCGCCAGAGCGCCCAGCACCGACCAGGTGAACAGCACCCAGACCACCCCGAGGCTGGTGTCGGCGACCCGCGCCGCCCGGTCGGACTGCCGCGCCCCGTGCCCCGCGATCATCAGGAAGGGGAAGGAGAGCATCCAGGCGGCGAGGACGGCCGTGCCGCCCAGGACCACCGGCAACGGCCAGCCGGCGCCGGCGAACACCGTCCACCACGGCGGAAGGCACAGCACCACGAGCACCAGCACGAGGACGCCCAGCCGCCTGACCGCGGACCGCCGCCCCCGCCGCCCGCCCGGGGCCGCCACGCCCGCGTCCGCCGCGCCCGACTCCGTCGATTCCCCGACCGCCACCACGACCACCTCACGTCCGCCGCCCCGTCCTGCCCCCCATCATCCGCCAGCCCCCGCCCCCGCCCGGGTCCCGACCGGTGGGCGGGCGGAGACGCCGAAGGCCCGGGGCGGGGCCCCGGGCCTTCGGCGGGTGGGTGATCAGGCGGGGAGGACGGCCTCGATGGCGGCGATGACCTCGTCCGCCTCGGGCTCGGTGCGCGGGCGGATGCGGGCCGCGACGGTGCCGTCCGGGGCGACGAGGAACTTCTCGAAGTTCCAGGTGACGTCCCCGGCCTGGCCCTCGGCGTCGGCGTGCTGCGTCAGCTGCGCGTACAGCGGGTGGCGGTCGTCACCGTTGACGTCGGTCTTCTCGAACAGCGGGAAGGACACGCCGTAGGTGGTGGAGCAGAAGGTCTGGATCTCCTCGGCGCTGCCCGGCTCCTGCCCGGCGAACTGGTTGGAGGGGAAGCCCAGCACGGTGAACCCGCGCCCGGCGTAGCGCTCCTGGAGCCGCTCCAGGCCCGCGTACTGCGGGGTCAGGCCGCACTTGGAGGCGACGTTGACGATCAGCAGTGCCTTGCCCTTGTGGTCGGCCAGCGAGGCGGCCTCGCCGGCGAGGGTGCGCAGCGGGATGTCGTACAGGCTCACGGTGGTGGTCCTTTCGGCAGGTCGGGATGGCGGGTGGCTCCCGTGGTCACGGTAGCCGCCCCGGCCGGGTCAACCGTGCCGGGCCCGCCGGTGTTCCGCGCGGGCGGGGTGGACCGGGCGCGCCGCTGCCCGGGGTGCGGGGCGGCGAGCCGGACGGGCCCGGGGGGAGGGACCCGGGCCCGTCCGGTGCCGGTCAGAGCGCCAGCGGCCGGACGGCGGTCGGCGCGTGCTCGGGAAGGGTGGCGAGCTCCTCGAACTCGTTCACCTTGTCGATGTCGTTGCCGCTCATCGAGATGTTGGTGACCCGCTCCAGGATCGCCTCGACGACGACCGGGACGCGGAACTCGGCGGCCAGCTTCTTGGCCTCCTCGAAGGCGGGCAGCAGGCCCTCCGGCTCGGTGACCCGGATCGCCTTGCAGCCCAGGCCCTCGGCGACCTTGACGTGGTCCACGCCGTAGACGCCCAGCTCCGGCGCGTTGATGTTCTCGAACTCCAGCTTGACCTGGAAGTCGATGTCGAAGTTGCGCTGCGCCTGGCGGATCAGGCCCAGGTACGAGTTGTTCACCAGCACGTGGACGTACGGGATGCGGTGCTGGGCGCCGACCGCCAGCTCCTCGATCATGAACTGGAAGTCGTAGTCGCCGGAGAGCGCGACGATCTGGCCCTCGGGGTCGGCGGTGGCGACGCCCAGCGCCGCCGGGATGGTCCAGCCCAGCGGGCCGGCCTGGCCGCAGTTGATCCAGTGCCGCGGCTTGTAGACGTGCAGCATCTGCGCGCCGGCGATCTGGGAGAGGCCGATGGTGGTGACGTAGCGGGTCTCCGGGCCGAAGGCCTTGTTCATCTCCTCGTAGACGCGCTGCGGCTTGAGCGGCACGTTGTCGAAGTGGGTGCGGCGCTGCAGCTGCGCCTTGCGGGCCTGGGTGGCGGCGGCCCACTCGCCGCGGTCCTTGAGCTGCCCGGCGGCCTTGAGCTCCTTGGCGACCTCGACGAAGAGCTCCAGGGCGGCCTTGGCGTCGGAGGCGATGCCGAGGTCGGGGGCGAAGATCTTGCCGATCTGGGTGGGCTCGACGTCGACGTGGACGAACGTGCGGCCCGCCGTGTAGACGTCCAGACCGCCGGTGTGGCGGTTGGCCCAGCGGTTGCCGATGCCGAGGACGAAGTCCGAGGCGAGGAAGTTCTCGTTGCCGTAGCGGTGCGAGGTCTGCAGGCCGACCATGCCGGCGTTCAGCTCGTGGTCGTCGGGGACGATGCCCCAGCCCATCAGGGTGGGGACGACCGGGACGCCGGTGAGCTCGGCGAACTCGCGGAGCAGTTCGGAGGCGTCGGCGTTGATGACGCCGCCGCCGGCCACGATCAGGGGGCGCTCGGACTCCTGGAGCAGCGCGAGGGCCTTCTCGATCTGGATCCGGTTGGCGGTCGGCTTGTAGACCGGGAGCGGCTGGTAGGCCTCGGGGTCGAAGTCGATCTCGGTCAGCTGGACGTCGATCGGCAGGTCGATCAGGACCGGGCCCGGACGGCCGGAGCGCATCAGGTGGAACGCCTGCTGGACCACGCCGGGGACCTGCGCGGCCTCCAGGACGGTGGTGGCCGCCTTGGTGACGGGCTTGGCGATCGAGGCGATGTCGACGGCCTGGAAGTCCTCCTTGTGGAGGCGGGCGACGGGGGCCTGGCCGGTGATGCACAGGATCGGGATCGAGTCGGCGATGGCCGAGTACAGGCCGGTGATCATGTCGGTGCCGGCCGGGCCCGAGGTGCCGATGCAGACACCGATGTTGCCGGCCTTGGCGCGGGTGTAGCCCTCGGCCATGTGGGAGGCGCCCTCGACGTGCCGGGCGAGCGTGTGCCTGATCCCGCCGGAGGCCTTGAGGGCGGCGTAGAACGGGTTGATGGCTGCGCCCGGCACGCCGAACGCGACCTCAACGCCTTCGAGCTTGAGGATCTCCACCGCCGCGCGGGCGGCTGTCATACGAGGCATCGGGTTTCTCCTGCGTCGGCCGGCAGTGGGTCGGAGGGCTCATCTCCAGAATTCCACCATACGGAAGAACGGTTTCTGTATGTGGAAACACGGTACGGCGGGCCCTGTCGGGGCGTCAAGGGGAGTTTCAACAGAATGTGGAAGCGGGCCGCCGGCGGTGAAACCGCAGGTCGGTGCGGGCGTCCGGGTGTCCGGCCAGGCTGTCACGGCGGGTCCGGCCGGACCATCGCCGCTTCCTCCAGCACTCGACGGCCTCCAGGGCGACCGAGTCGTCGATTGCTGCAAACCGTGCCGCACCGGCCTGGTTCGTACACGCGGCCGCGGGTCGTGCTGGTGTGCCCGTGGAACCGGGTGTTCCGGGCCTGGGTGTGGCGCCGGTGTGCAGGGCGGGTGAAGGGGAGGTGTCCGGTGTCGGGCCGCCCCGGGGCGCTGGGTACCGTCGGTGCCACGCCGGGCCCGGCAGGTCCGGCCGTGGCCGCGGCGGGGGGTGGCGGGGGCCGTCCGGGGCTCCGGTGGCCCCGCCTCGACCGACCCCTCCGTCGTCCGGATCCTCCGACCCGACGCCCGGCCCCGACGCCCTCCGTCGTCCGGATCCTCCGACCCGACGCCCGACGCCCGGCCCCGACGCCCTCCGTCGTCCGGATCCTCCGACCCGACGCCCGACGCCCGACGCCCGACGCCCGGCCCCCGCACCGCCTGGTGGCCCTCGCGCCACCCCGCCGGCAAGCCGCCTGCCGCCCCCGGCGCGCGCTCCGGCACCCGTCCGCCACCGTCGTGTCCGCCCACGCCGCCCCCTGCCCAGTGACGGCGCGCCCGCGGTGCCGGGCGCGGGAAAGGAACGTCCCCATGCGTTGTTCCCCTGATCGCCCTGACCGCCCCCCGGTGGTGACCGGGTGAGCCGACCGCCCCGGAACGCCCCCGCGGGCCGCCCCCGCAAGCCCGCCCCGCCGGGCCGCGGCCGGAGCCCGCTCGCCGTGCTGCGCGCCGTCCCCTGGCGCCACGACCTGCCCGCCTCGCTGGTGGTGTTCCTGGTCGCCCTGCCGCTCTGCGTCGGGGTGGCCGTCGCCTCCGGCGTCCCGGCCGAACTGGGCCTGGTGACCGGCATCGTGGGCGGTCTGGTGGTCGGCCTGCTGCCCGGCAGCAGCCTGCAGGTGAGCGGCCCGGCCGCCGGGCTGACCGTCCTGGTCTACGACGCCGTCCAGCAGTTCGGCGTCGGCGCGCTCGGCCTGCTGGTGCTCGGCACCGGGCTGCTCCAGATCGTCATGGGGGCCCTGCGGCTCGGCCGCTGGTTCCGGGCGATGTCCGCCTCCGTGGTGCACGGCATGCTGGCCGGCATCGGGCTGACCCTGCTGTTCGGCCAGCTCTACGCGCTCGCCGACCGCCGGGCCCCGGCCACCGGGCCGGAGAAGATCGCCGGGCTGCCCCGCCTGCTCGCGGACGCGCTCACCGGCGCGGCCGCCCCGAGCGCGATCGCGCTGGGGCTGGGCACCCTGCTGGTGCTGGTCGGCTGGCGGTACGTACCGGGGCGCGTCGCCCGCGCGGTGCCCGCACCGCTGGCCGCGGTCGGCCTGGCCGCCGCCGTGACGGCCGCCGCCGACCTGTCGGTGGCCAGGGTCCGGGTGGCCGGACTGCTCGACGTCGTCCAGCCGCCGGGCGGCGCCGCGCTCGACGCCCTGGTCGGCACCGCCGGCCTCGGCACCGTCGTCGCCTTCACCCTGATCGCCTCCGCCGAGACGCTGTTCAGCGCCGCCGCCGTCGACCGGATGCACCACGGGCCGCGCACCCACTACGACCGCGAGCTGACGGCCCAGGGCGTCGGCAACACGGTGTGCGGACTGCTCGGGGCCCTCCCGATGACCGCGGTGATCGTCCGCAGCGCCGCCAACGTCCAGGCGGGCGCCCGCAGCAGGGCCTCGCGCACGATGCACGGGCTGTGGCTGCTGCTGTTCACCGCCCTGCTGCCCGGCGCGCTCGGGCTCGTCCCGCTGACGGCGCTCGCCGCCGTGCTGGTGCACGCCGGGGCGAAGCTCGTCCCGCTGCGGCGGATCGCCGCGCTGGGCCGGGAGCACCACGGCGAGGCGCTGGTGCTCGGGGTCACCGCGACCGCGATCATCGCCACCGACCTGTTCGAGGGCGTGCTGATCGGTGTGGGGCTGGCCGTGGTGAAGTCGGCCTGGCAGACCTCGCACCTGCAGATCGCCGTGGAGGAGCTGGTCCTGCCGACCGGGGCCGCGCTGCACCGCGTCCGGCTCAGCGGCAACGCGACCTTCCTGCGGCTGCCCCGGCTGCTGGACGCCCTGGAGCGGCTGCCCGCCGACCGGCCGGTGGAGCTGGACTGGTCGGGCCTGCGCCACCTGGACCACGCCTGCACCGTCGCCCTCGCCGCCTGGGCCGCGCAGCACCGGGCCCGCTCGACGGCCCCGCTGGCCGTCGAACCACCGCTGCCGACGGTGGCCTGAGCCCCCGTCGGAGGCCTGAGTCCCCGTCGGAGGCCCGAGCGCCCGACGGCTCCCGACCGCGGGTCGGTGGCCGCCCGCCCGTCCGCGCGCCGACCGTCCGTCGGTTCCGCTGCCGGCGCGGGGGAGTGTCTAGCCTGGTCGCGGTCCGGGGATTCCTCCGGGCCGCGACCGGTGCCGTCGGTGCTCCCGGCGCCGTCGGTGCGGTCGGTGTGTGCAGTGCCGGTGTGAGGAGCGCAGAACGGTGATCGCGGCGTTTTCGGTGACCCCGCTGGGGATCGGTGAGGAGGTGGGCGAGGCGGTGGCCGCCGCCGTCCGGGTGGTGCGGGCGAGCGGTCTGCCCAACCGCACGGACGCGATGTTCACCAGCGTCGAGGGGGAGTGGGACGAGGTGATGCCGGTGATCAGGGAGGCGATCGAGGCGGTGAAGGCCTACAGCGGCCGGGTGAGCACGGTCATCAAGATCGACGACCGGGCCGGGGTGACCGACGGCCTCACCGGCAAGGTCGCCTCGGTGGAACGGCACCTGGCGGAGGGCTGACCGCGGGCGGTCGGCCCGCCGCACTGCCGCGCCCGTGCCCGCCGGACGCGTGCCGGTCGGACGCGCGCCGGTCAAGGTCGGAACGGTCGGCCGACCGTTCCGGCCTTGACCGGTCAGTCGGCCGGTTGGTCAGTCGGTCAGCCGGTGGGCCCGGGCCGGGCGCCGGTCGGGGCGGGCTCGGTGGCCGCGGGTGCGTCGGCGTTCCGGGTGAGCAGCCGGTCCAGTGCGAACGGGCCGGAGCCCAGCACCGCGATGGCGAGGAAGGCCCAGCAGAACATCACGGAGGGCTCGCCGCCGTTCTGCAGCGGTAGCAGGGCGTGCTCCTGGTGGACGGTGAAGTAGGCGTAGGCCATCGAGCCGGAGCAGAGCAGCGCGGCCGCCCTGGTGCCGACGCCGAGCAGCACCAGGGTGCCGCCGACCAGCTGGATCAGCGCGGCCCACCAGCCGGGCCACTGCCCGGCCGGGACGGTGCCGCCGCCCTTCGCGCCGCCGAGGACGCCGAAGAGCGAGGCGGCGCCGTGGCAGGCGAAGAGCAGTCCGACGACGGCCCGAAAGGCCGTCAGGACGAGTGGGCGGGCGGCCTCGGCGGCCTGCCGGGGGGTGGCGGGGAGGTTCAGGGACATGGAAACGCCTCCTGTGGGGGGAGGAGGTACGGGGCGGTAAGGGTAGCTTTGGTCTAGTCCACTTGGCAATGCTCCGTCAAATGTCGATCACGCCCCCTCTTCGACCTTTCTTGACCGATCGATCTGGAAAGGGTTAGCGTCCTCCCATGGCGCGAACGAAGGAATTCGACCCGGACGCGGCGCTTCAGGCGGCGCTCGAGCTGTTCTGGCGGCGCGGCTACGAGGCCACCTCGATGGCCGACCTGGTGGAGGGGCTCGGGATCGCCCGGGCGAGCATCTACGCCACCTTCGGCAGCAAGCGCGAGCTCTACCTGCGCGCGCTGGAGCGCTACGCCGAGCAGACCGACCCGGTGCTGCTCGCCGAGCTCTCCCAGCCCGGGCCGGTGCTGCCGGCCGTCCGCGCGCTGGTCCGTCGGTACGCGACGGCCTCCGCCGAGGACGGGCTGAAGCGCGGTTGCTTCGTCACCAACACCGCGGTCGAGCTCGGTCCGCACGACGAGGCGGCGGCCCGCCGGGTGGCGGCCAGCCTCGGGCACCTGGAGACGGTGCTGGTCGCCGCGCTGGTGCGCGCCGAGGCACAGGGGGAGCTGCCCGCCGGGCGGGAACCCCGGGCGCTGGCCCGGATGCTGATGGTGCTGTTGCAGGGCATGCGGGTGATGGGGAAGACCGTCGACGGGGCGGCCAGGGTGCGGGACGCCGCCGAGCAGGCGCTGGTGCTGCTCGACTGACCCGCCCGCCGGGGGCGTCGGGATGCACTGCTGTGTCGATACTGGACCGAACGGTCGTATAAGGGGGGATTTTTTCATGGGTGCCACCACGGCCGCCCGTTCCGGCTTCGCGCTGCTCGGCGGCGTCCAGGCCACGCTGATCTTCACCATCATGATCCTCTCCGTGCCGCTGCCCCTGGTGGCCCGGGAGTTCGGCCTCGGCCCGTCCGGCGTGCTGCTGCTCAGCGCCGCCTACGGACTCTCGTTCAGCTCCCTGCTCCTGCTCGGCGGCCGACTCACCGACCGCCACGGCGGCCGGCCCGTCCTGCGGGCGGGGCTCGCCCTGCTCGCCGTCGCCTCGCTCGGCTGCGCCCTCGCCCCCGGCCAGTCGGCCCTCCTCGCCGGCCGCTTCGCCCAGGGCGTCGGCGCGGCCCTCGCCGCACCCGCCGCCGTCGCGGTGGTCCGCGTGCTGCGCCCCGGACCCGCGGACCACCGGCGGGCGATGGCCACCTGGGGAGGCCTCTCGGTGCTCGGTGCCACGGCGGGCAACCTGCTCTCCGGCGCGGTCACCGCCTGGGTCTCCTGGCGCTGGCTCTTCGCGGTGCCCGTACTGGTCTCCCTGCTCGGGCTCGCCCGCTCCGGCTCGCTGCCGCCCGCCGCTCCCGCCGGTCGTCGCCCGGCCCTGGACCTGCGTGGCGCCGTACTCGCCACCGCCGGTGTCTGTGCGGCGAGTTACGGCCTGGTGGCGTCCACCGAACACGGCTGGTCCACGCCCGCCGTGATCGGCCCGCTGGCCGTCGGGCTCGCCCTGCTGCTCGGCTTCGCCGCCGCCCAACACCGCGCCGCCGACCCGCTGCTGCCGGCCGGCTTCCTCACCGACCGGCGCCGGGCCACCGCGCTCGCCGCCGTCACGGCCACCGCGACCGCCACCGCGCTGACCTTCCTGATGCTCGCCCTCTACCTCCAACAGCAGCGCGGCTGGGGCACCCTGGCCACCTCGGCCGCCTTCCTGCCGTACGCCGCGGCCCTGCTGCTGGCCGGCCGCCTCGCCGCCCCGCTGACCGCCCGGCACGGTGCCGCCGCGGTCACCGCCGCCGGTCTCGCCCTCGCGGCCGCCGGCCTCGGGCTGCTGGCCGGCCTCACCCCCGGCAGCGGCTACGCCACCGGGCTGCTGCCCGGGCTGCTCCTGCTGCCCGCCGGCGCCGCGGCCGCCTTCGCCGGCTCCGCGGTGCTCGCCACCGGGGGCGTGCCGCCCGAACGGACCGGCCTCGCCGCGGGTGTCCTCAACACGGCCATGGAACTCGGCCCCACCACCGGCGTCGCCGCCCTGATGGCGCTCGCCGCCACCCGCCCGACCGTCGTCGGCGGCTACGCCGCGGCGTTCGCGGCGGCCGCCGCGGGGCTGGCGCTCACCGCCGTCGCGGTCGCCGCCCTGCCCCGAACCAGCACCACGACCGCAAGCACCGATCACCCCGAGGAGTACTCGTCATGACCACGCGTTTCGCCGACACGTCCGTCCTGGTCACCGGAGGCGGCAGCGGCATCGGCCGGGCCATCGCCCTCGCCTTCGCCCGGGAGGGCGCCCGGGTCGCCGTCGCGGGCCGCAGCGCCGGACCGCTCGCCGGGACGGTCGAGCTGATCGAGGAGGCCGGCGGCACGGCCGTAGCCCTGACCGGTGACGTGACCGACGGCCGGGACGCGGCCCGGCTGGTCCGCGAGACCGTCGAGGCGTTCGGCGCCCTGGACGTCGCCGTCAACAACGCCGGTGTGCTCGGCGCCGTCGGCCCGGTCGCCGAGATCGACGCGCAGGAGTGGGAGCGGGTCCTCACCGTCAACGTGACCGGCACCCTGCTCGCCATGCAGCACCAGATCGCCCACATGCGGGCCCACGGCGGCGGCGCGATCGTCAACGTCTCCTCCAACGTCGGCGCCCACATGCGGATCCCCGGCCTCGCGGCCTACGCGGCCAGCAAGGCCGCCGTCACCGCGCTGACCCGCACCGCCGCGCTGGACCACATCGCCGACGGCGTCCGGATCAACCTGGTCAGCCCCGGCCCGGTGGACACCCCGATGTCCAGCCGCCCCGGCGAGAGCGCCGCCGACAAGGCGGACCGGATGAAGTCCACCGTCCCGGTCGGCCGCCCGGGCGAGGTCGGCGAGATCGCCGCCGCCGTCCTCCACCTCGCCTCGCCGGAGGCCGGCTACACCGTCGGCGCCGACCTGGTCCTGGACGGCGGCATCACCGGCTGATCCCGCACAGGCGTCCCCGACGGCGGACCCGAGGGCCCGACGACCGGTCACCGACCGGTCGCCGAGCCCTCGTCCGTCGTCCCCCGCCCGGTCGGCGACCGGGCCCGCCCGGGGCCCGCGCCCCTCCGCGCGCGGCTGCCCCTCCGCGCGCGGCTGCCCCGGTGGGCGCCGCACCGCGCGTGCCCGGTCGGCCGGAATCTGACGCGAACGCGTAATCCTGCTGACACTCGTTGCTCATCGTGAGGTTTCCGACGCGTCGTGTGGGCAAGACACGGTTTCGGCCGGAACCGACGCAACGAAAGGCGGACGCGCCAACCCATGCCGACCGCACCGCACAACGCGCCCCACCCGGGCCGCCGGAGCCGCTGGGGCGAACACGGGCTCGCCTGGGCCTTCCTGCTGCCCTCCCTGGTGGTCTTCGTCCTGTTCATCGGCTACCCGCTGGGACGGACGGTCTACCTGAGCGGCCATGCCAACGACCTCTTCGGCGCGCCCTCCCGCTACGTCGGGGCGAAGCACTACACGGACCTGCTGACCTCGGCGGACTTCCGGCGCACCCTGGTCACCACCGCTCTGTTCACCCTGTTCACGGTGCTGCCCGGGGTGCTGGGCGCGCTGGCGCTGGTGCTGCTGCTGGAGAACCGGATCAGGGGCGTGCGGCTGCTGCGCTCGGCCTTCGCGCTGCCCTTCGCCTTCTCGGTGGCCAGCGCCTCCGTGGTCTTCGCGGTGTTCTTCAATCCGGCCAGCGGGGTGCTCAACGGCCTGCTCTCGCACCTCGGGCTGGGGCCGATCGGCTGGCTGACCGACTCCCGTTACGCGCTGCTCTCGGTGGCCCTCACCACGGTCTGGATGAGCCTGGGCTACAACGTCCTGGTGCTCTCCGCCGGCATCGGTTCGATCCCGCCGGAGATCGTGGAGGCGGCGCGCATCGACGGGGCGTCGGGCCTGCGACTGGCCCGTTCGATCACCGTGCCGATGCTCGGGCCGCACCTCTTCTTCCTGACCGTGGTCTCCACCGTGCACGCGCTGCAGAGTTTCGGCCAGATCCACATCCTCACCAAGGGCGGCCCGGACGGTGCCACCCGCACGCTCGTCTACTCCGTCTACGAGAAGGCCTTCGCCTACGGCTCCAGCGACTTCGGCACGGCCAGCGCCCAGGCCGTGGTGCTGCTGGTGGTCGTCCTCGCCTGTACGGCGGTCCAGTTCGGCGTCCTGGAGCGGAAGGTGCACTACGCATGACGACCCTCGCCACCGAGGCCCGGGCGGAGACCGGGAGCGAGTCCGGGGCGCCGCCGCGCCGGCGCCCCCTGGCCGGCCGCTCGCCGCGCGACCTGATCGGCCGCGCCGCCGTCCACCTGCTGCTCGCCGTCGCCGTCGTCACCGTGGCCTTCCCGGTGTACTACGCCGTCGCCGGTGCCTTCATGGGCCCGTCCGAGCTCTCCTCCTACCCGCCGGCACTCGTCCCGCACTCCGTCACCGGGCGGAACTTCGCCGGAGCCGTCGACACCGTCCCGCTGGCCCGGCAGTACGCCAACTCGGCGATCACGGCGACGGTCATCACGCTCGCCCAGCTGTTCACCTCGATCCTGGCCGCGTACGCCTTCGTCTTCCTGCCGCTCAGGGCGCGGG
Source organism: Kitasatospora sp. NPDC004745 (assembly GCF_042873275.1). Taxonomy (NCBI): domain Bacteria; kingdom Bacillati; phylum Actinomycetota; class Actinomycetes; order Kitasatosporales; family Streptomycetaceae; genus Kitasatospora; species Kitasatospora sp. NPDC004745. The sequence continues at coordinate 17,313 of NZ_JBIALK010000018.1, forward strand.
CCGTGGTGTTCGGGGTGTTCCTGGCGACGCTGATGGTCCCCTGGGAGGCCATCATCATCCCCAACTACCTGACGCTGTCGGGCTGGGGGCTGGGCAACACCTACTTCGGCCTGGTGCTGCCCTTCCTCGCCTCCGGCTTCGGCACCTTCATGCTGCGGCAGGCCTTCCGCCAGCTGCCCGGGGAACTGCGGGACGCCGCGCGGATCGACGGTGCGGGGCACTGGCGGTTCCTGTGGCGGATCGTCGTCCCGCTCAACAAGCCCGCCCTGGCGGCGCTGTCGATCTACGTCTTCCTCTCCGCCTGGAACCAGTACTTCTGGCCGCTGATCATCACCCGCACGGCGAACATGCAGACCCTGCAGATCGGCCTCACCTCGTTGCGCGACTCCGAGATGTCGGACCCGGGCCTGATCCTGGCCGGCGTCGTGCTCTCCCTGCTGCCCACCCTCGCCCTGGTGGTGTTCGGCCAGCGCTTCATCGTCCGCGGGCTGACCGCGGGCGCCGTCCGCTGAGCCGTCGACCCGGAGCCCTCCGGCCGGTCGCTCCCGTACCGGGCACCGAGCACCGGGCACCGAGCACCTCGCACCGCGGGTTCCGGCTCCCGCCGCCCGTCCCGTCCGTCCGTCCGCGCCCGTCCCTCCCGACAGAGAGAGAACCCCGTGAACAAGAGTGCCCGCGCGCTCGCGGCCCTGCTGGTGGCCGGCCTGTCCCTGACCGCCTGCAGCTCCGGCGACTCCACCGCCGGCTCCGGCGGCTCCTCCGACGCCGCCCCCGGCGCCCAGGCGCTCGACCAGGCCACCGGTGTCACCGGCGTCGAGTTCTGGCACTCGATGACCGGCAAGAACGCCGAGGTCCTCACCGGCCTGGTCGGCCAGTTCAACGCGGCCCACCAGGGCAAGATCGAGATCAAGGCGCAGTTCCAGGGCAAGTACGACGACCTGGTCGCCAAGTACAAGGCGGCGGTGCAGCAGAAGGGCACCCCTGCGCTGGTGCAGGTCTACGACATCGGCACCCGGTTCATGATCGACTCCAAGCAGACCGTCCCGGCCCAGGCCTTCGCCGACAAGGACGGCTACCCGCTGGACGACCTCGACGCGAACATCCGCAACTACTACTCGGTCGGCGGCAAGCTCGTCTCGATGCCCTTCAACTCCTCCATGCCGCTGCTCTACCTCAACACCGACGCCTTCAAGGAGGCCGGCCTCGACCCGGCCCAGCCGCCCAAGGACCTCGCCGAGCTCGGCGAGCTGGCGAAGAAGCTGACCAAGAAGGACGCCGACGGCAAGACCGTCCGCTACGGCTTCGGCGCCGCGATCTACGGCTGGTTCGTGGAGCAGCTGCTCGCCGAGTCCGGCACCATGTACTGCGACCAGGACAACGGCCGTGGCAACAAGGCGGGCAAGGCGGTCTTCGACTCCGCCCAGGGCGCGCAGATCGTCCAGTGGTGGGCCGACCTGGTGAAGGGCGGCTACGCGGCCAACACCGGCCGCACCACGGACGACGCGCAGGCCGCCTTCAAGGCCGGCACCGTCGCCATGCACCTGGAGTCCACCGGCGTGCTGCGCGGCTACACCGAGGCCGCCAAGTTCACCGTCGGCACGGCCGCGTTCCCCAAGGTCGCCGCCACCGACCAGGGCGGCCCGGTGATCGGCGGCGCCTCGCTGTGGATCAGCGGCCCCGGCCACTCCGACGCCGAGAAGCGCGCGGCCTGGGAGTTCGAGAAGTTCCTCACCGCGCCCGAGCAGCAGGCCGTCTGGCACACCGGGACGGGCTACTTCCCGGTCAACCGCAAGTCCCTGGACGACCCCAAGGACAAGGAGTGGGTGGCCAAGTACCCGCAGTTCCAGACCGCCATCGACCAGCTCAAGGCGACCAAGCCGTCCCCGGCCACGGCCGGTTGTCTGCTCGGCGTGATGCCGCAGGCCCGCAAGGGCGTGGAGACCGCCATCGAGCAGACCATCGCCGGCTCGAAGAGCGCCCAGCAGGCGCTCACCGACGCGGCCAAGGAGCTCCAGCCCGCGATCGAGAGCTACAACAGCTCGGTCGGCTGACCCGGCTGCCCGGGCTCCGGCCCGGCCGCCCCACGACGGCCCGCCCGGCGCGGCACCACCGCCCGGGCGGGCCGTCGTGCGTCGGCCGTCGTGGGTCGAATGCGATGCGTCAGCCGTCGTGCGTCGGCCGTCGTGGGTCGAACGCCGTGCGTCGGCCGTCACGCCTCGGCCGTCGTGGTCCGTGCGCCGCGCACTCCTTCGCGCACCGGCCGTCTGGCGTCAGGCCGACAGTGCCTCGCCGCCCCCGGGCAGCACGCACGCCGCCGCGAGCTCGTCGAGGGAGAGGTCCAGTGCGAACGCCAGCGCCGCGATGGTGAAGAACGACGGGGTCGGCGCCCGGCCGGTCTCGATCTTGCGCAGCGTCTCCGCCGAGACTCCGGCCACGGCAGCCACCTCGACCATGCTGCGCTCGCCACGCGCCCCGCGCAGCAGCGCGCCGAAGCGCTCGCCGCGCTCGCGCTCCCACGGGGTCAGCGGAGTCCTCACCATGCCGCCGATTCTAGGCCCTCGCCGGCGGCCCCCGCGGGCCCGGCCCCTTCGGGCCGGTGTCCAGGAGCCGCCAGACCGTGATACAAATACCGGTATAAGAATTGGAGCAAGGGGAGTCGCATCACCATGGTCGAAATCAAGACGGACGCCGCCCTGGAGGCCATGCGGGAGGCCGGGCGGGTCGTCGCCGACGCCCTCGCCGCGGTCGAGGCCGCGGCGGCGGAGGGCGTCAGCCTGCTGGACCTGGACGAGGTGGCGCGCGGGGTGCTGCGGGCCGCCGGGGCGACCTCGCCGTTCCTGGGCTACCGCCCCGACTTCGCGCCGGTGCCCTTCCCCGCCGTCATCTGCGCCTCCGTGAACGACGCCGTCGTGCACGGCGTCCCGGACGGCTACCGGCTGCGCGACGGGGACCTGGTGAGCATCGACTGCGGCGCCGTCCTGGACGGCTGGGCCGGGGACGCCGCCGTCAGCTTCACCGTCGGCACCGCCCGCCCCGAGGACACCGCCCTGATCGAGACCGCCCGGCGGGCCCTGGCCGCCGGGATCGCCGCCGCCGTGGTCGGCAACCGCACCGGCGACATCGGGCACGCCATCGGCGCCGTCGCCCGGGCCGGCCGCTACGGACTGCTGGAGGGCTTCGGCGGCCACGGTATCGGGCGCCGCATGCACGAGGACCCGCACGTCCCCAACGAGGGCCGCCCGGGCCGGGGCTACCCGCTGCGGCCCGGCCTGGTGCTGGCCATCGAACCGATGCTCATCGCCGGCGGCCGGGACGACTACGGCACCGACCCGGACGGCTGGACGCTGCGCACCAACGACGGCAGCCGGGCCGCCCACGTCGAGCACACCGTCGCCATCACCGAGGACGGGCCGCGCATCCTCACCGTCCGCTGATCCCGGGGGCCCGGCCGGGGCCCGGAAGCCCGTCGCGGCCGGAAATAACCGTTCGTCACGAACCTTCCGTGTGACTACAGTTGGCGCGCTCGATCCAACGAACTGGTCCTCGATCGGAAGGCATTCCGGCATGAAGCTCAGCACGTTCAAGGGATCGTCGATCCGGCGAACCGCCTCCCGCGCCGCCCTGGTCCTCGGCGCGGCGGCGACGGCCCTCGGCCTGACGGCCACCGCGGCCGTCGCGGACACCACCGCGGCCAACTTCACGCTCAGCCAGCCCAACTGGCGCTGCGGGGAGTCCCGCATCTCCGGCAACACCAGGCTGACGTTCCAGTGCGACGGCAACCTGGTGCTCTACTACGGCGGGCAGGCGCTCTGGGCGAGCGGCACCTACTGGGGCAACTACATCCCCACCCAGGTCGACTGGTCGCAGAGCGGCTACATCATCCTGATCGACGACTTCGGGCACCACCTCTGCACCATCGGCGCGACCAACTCCGCGCCGGGCGGGCGGGCCAGGATCCAGGACGACGGCAACTTCGTCTTCTACAAGACCAACGGCGGTGCCGCCTGGGCGAGCAACACCTACGGTGCGGGCCAGGGCAACGTGGACTACTGCCACAGCTGACCGGCCTGCGCTCCTCGGCGCGGGGCGCGGGCGGCCGGAAGCCGGGCACCCGGCTTCCGGCCGCCCGGTGGCCCCGCCGGGGTGCCCGGTAGGCTCGGCGGCGTGACCAAAGGTGTGATGTTCGACTTCTCCGGCACCCTCTTCCGGGTCGCCTCGACCGCCCAGTGGCTGGACGCCTTCACCGCCGCCGCCGGCCCGGCGCTGGCCCCCCGCGAGCGCGCCGAACTGCTGGGGCGGCTGGAGGAGTTCGGGGCCCTGCCCGGCGGAGTGCCGCCGCGCCACGTCCCCGCGGAGGTCGAGGAGGCCTGGCGCACCCGCGACCTCACGCCCGAACGGCACCGCGCCGCGTACACCGCGCTCACCCGCGCGGCGGAGCCGCCCGCGGGCCTCGACGTCGACGCGCTCTACGACACCCACATGGCGCCGGAGAGCTGGCGCCCGTACCCGGACACCGCGCCGGTGCTGCGCGAACTGCGCCGCAGGGGCGTGCCGGTCGCGGTCGTCAGCAACATCGGCTGGGACCTGCGGCCGGTCTTCCGGGCCCACGGGCTGGACGGCCTCGTCGACGCCTACGTGCTCTCCTTCGAGCTCGGCGTCCAGAAGCCCGATCCGGCGATCTTCGAGGCCGCCTGCGAGCACCTCGGCCTGGCCCCGGCCGAGGTGCTGATGGTCGGCGACGACCGCACCTGCGACGGCGGCGCGACCGCCCTCGGCTGCGGCTTCCACCCGGTGGAGCACCTGCCGGTCGAGCAGCGCCCGGCCGGTCTCACCCCGCTGCTCGACCGGTTCGCCTGACCGCGCCCCGGGCGGGCGTCCCGACGCGACGCGACGCAGGTCACAGCCCGGCGCCCGGACGCCCGGAGTAGCGTGCGGGGCATGACCGATCAGGACTTCACGACGCGGATCACCGTCCGCGGGTACGAGACCGACGCCCAGGGCCACCTCAACCAGGCGGTCTACCTCCAGTACGCCGAGCACGCCCGCTGGGAGTACCTGCAGGCGGCCGGCATCCGGCAGGCCGAACTGGTGGCCAAGGGGGTGGGCCCGGTCGTGCTGGAGACCACGGTCAAGTACCTGCGGGAGCTGCGCGCGGGCGACGTGGTGGACGTGAGCTGCGAGTTCGTCTGGCGGGGCGGCAAGACCTTCCAGGTGGTGCAGCGCCTGACCCGGGCGGACGGCGTGCTCGCCGCCGAGGTGACCGGGGTCGGCGGCATCCTGGACCTCGCCGAGCGCCGCCTGGTCGCCGACCCGCGCGAGCCGCTGCGCGCGCTGGCCGCCGAACCGAAGCTGCTCGGCCTCTGAACCCCCGGCGGCGCGTGCCCCGATCCGCGGTGCTCGCGAGCGCCTGACAGTCAGCCAGGAGCGGTGCCGGGCCGGGGGATTGCCCCACCCCCGACCGGCCCGCTGCCCGGATGGGCCGGCCGCCCCCGGCGCAGCAGACTTCCTGGCATGCCGAACATCAACCGCACCCTCGCCGCCGCCACCGCGGCCGCCGCCCTCGCCGTCACCGCCCTGGTCGCCCAGCCGGCCGCGGCGGGCCCGGAGACCGCGGGGCGGGACCGCCTCGCCTGGACGTCCTGCCAGGGCGGCGCCGACCCCCGCCAGCAGTGCGCCACCGTCAGCGTCCCGCTGGACTACGCCCACCCGGAGGGCGAGCGGATCACCCTCGCCGTCTCCCGGATCGCGTCGGCGAAGCCGGGCCAGCGCCGGGGCGTGCTGCTGACCGTGCCGGGCGGGCCGGGCGGTTCCGGCGTCGACGTCCCGAGCAGTGCGGTGAAGCGCCTGCCGCAGTCCGTCCTGGACCGCTACGACCTGGTCGGCTTCGACCCGCGCGGGGTGGGCCGCTCCACCCCGGTCAGCTGTGGCCTGGAGCACGACGACCTCGCCATGGTGAAGCTGCGCCCGTGGCCGGCCGCGGACGGCTCCGTCGACGGGAACCTGGCCACCGCCCGCAGGGTCGCCGAGACCTGCGCCCGCAACGGCGGCCCGGTGCTGCGCAGCATCTCCACCCGCAACGAGGCCCGGGACATCGACCGGATCCGGGAGGCCCTCGGCGAGCGCCGGCTCTCCGCCTGGGGCACCTCCTACGGCACGTACGTGGGGGCGGTGTACGCCACCCTGTTCCCCGGGCGCACCGACCGGATCGTGCTGGACAGCAACGACGACCCGGACCCGGCGCGGGTGGGGCGCGGCTGGCTGGCCGCCTTCGGCCAGGGCGCCGAGGACCGCTTCCCGGACTTCGCCAGGTGGGCGTCGGCCCCCGGGAACCCGGACCGCCTCGCGGACACCCCGGAGGAGGTCCGCCCGCTCTTCCTGGACCTCGCGGCCCGCCTGGACGCCGTACCGCTGCCCTGGCCGGGCGCCAACCCGGCCGAACTGAACGGCAACGTGCTGCGCGAGACGATGCTGGAGAGCCTGTACGCGGACGCCAAGTTCCCCGGTCTGGCCCGGCTGGTGCTGGCGGGCCTGGGCCGCCGGCCGCTGCCCGCCCCCGTGGCGCCGCCCGAGCAGGTGCTGCAGAACACCATCGCGGTCTCCGTGGGCACGCTCTGCAACGACGTCTCCTGGCCCGCCGACCCGGCCGCCCTCGCCGAGGACGTGGCCGCCGAGCGCGCCGCCCGGCCACTGACCGCGGGCATGCCGGTGAACGCGATGCCATGCGCCTTCTGGCCGTTCGCGCCCGCCGAGCCGCCGGTGCGGGTGACCGACCGGGGCCCGGCGAACGTCCTGCTGGCGCAGAACCTGCGCGACCCGGCCACCCCGTACCGGGGCGCGCTCCGGCTGCGCGCCGCGCTGGGGGAGCGGGCCCGGATGGTCACGGTGGACTCCGGCGGCCACGACGTGTACGTGGCGAACGGGAACGCCTGCGGTGACGCGGTGGTGACGGACTTCCTGGTCACCGGCCGTCGACCGGCCGCGGACACCTTCTGCCCGGCGGGCTGACCGGGCCGGGCCGGACCGCACTGCGGCGGTGCCGGGGTGACGGACCGTGGACGAACGGCCCTTGCCCCGGCGCGACCGCCCGTGCGACCGACTGGAATGAGCCGAATCTGTGGCGGATTTGTGACAAAGGTTGGCCAACACCCCGCCCTCGCAGGCGATTCGCGGCCGTAGTGTTCCAGCTATGTCACGGAAGAGTCGCATACCTGCCCCGGACGCGGGCGACACCTGGGTGCCGCGCCCCCGGCGCCGTGTGACCCCCCTCGGATTCCTGGGCCACACGGTCACCTTCCTCGGCAGCTGCACCCTCGGCGGGGTGCTGCTGGCCGGCCTGGTCCTCCCCGCGGCCGGCGCGGTCGGGCTGGGCGCGAAGAGCGGCGCCGAGAGCTTCGAGAGCATCCCCGACGACTTCAAGACCCCTCCGCTGACCCAGGCGACGCAGATCTACGACGCCAAGGGCGGCCTGATCGCCAAGGTCTACGAGCGCGACCGCACGGTCATCCCGGCCGAGCAGATGTCGCCGCTGATCCGTCAGGCACAGGTGGACATCGAGGACGCCCGGTTCTACGAGCACGGCGCCGTCGACCTCAAGGGCATCCTGCGGGCGGTCACCAAGAACGCCGAGAGCGGCGCGGCCGTGCAGGGCGCGTCGACGCTGACCCAGCAGTACGTGAAGAACGTGAACGTGGAGAAGGCGGGCGACGACCCGGTCGCGGTCCTGGAGGCGCAGCGCAAGACCCTGGGCCGCAAGATCCAGGAACTCCGGTACGCCATCAAGCTGGAGGAGGACCTGACCAAGGAGCAGATCCTCACCAACTACCTCAACATCACCTTCTACGGCCACCAGGCGTACGGCATCGAGGCCGCCTCCCAGCGGTACTTCAGCAAGGACGCCAAGGACCTCACCCTCCCCGAGGCGGCCATGCTCGCCGGGCTGGTGCAGAACCCCTCCCAGTACGACCCGAAGCTGCACCCGGTGGCCGCCCAGAAGCGCCGCGACACCGTCCTCGACAAGATGGTCGAGAACAAGCACATCACCGCGGACCAGGCCAAGGAGGCGAAGGCCGCCCCGCTCGGCCTGAAGTACAAGGACCCGCAGAACGGCTGCATCACCGCCCAGGCCGGCATGGGCTTCTTCTGCGACTACGTGCGCCACGTCGTCAAGCAGGACCCGGTGTTCGGCAAGAACGCCGCCGACCGCAAGAAGCTCTGGGACCAGGGCGGCCTGAACATCTACACCACGCTGGACCCGGACAAGCAGGCCGCCGCCCAGAACGCCGTCTCCCAGCAGGTGTACGTCACCGACCCGGTGTCGGCGGCGATCACGATGGTCGAGCCCGGCACCGGAAAGATCCTGGCGATGGCCCAGACCCGCCCCTACGGCCTCGCGAAGGAGAAGAACGAGACCGTCGTCAACTACAACGTGGACGCGGCGATGGGCGGCGGCATCGGCTTCCAGCCCGGCTCCAACTTCAAGCCGATCGTGGCCGCCGCCGCCCTGGAGGCCGGCCTGTCGCCCACCCAGCGGTACGACTCCCCGAACCGCATGGACTGGCCGACGATGAAGACCTGCGACGGCACCTGGAAGAACCTCAGCAAGGGCAAGAAGGAGGGCAGCATCCCCAACGAGAGCGCGCGCGAGGTCGGCCCGTACGAGCTCAAGGAGGCGATGGCGCTCTCGGTCAACACCTACTTCGTGCAGATGGAGCAGGAGATCGGCCTCTGCGCCGTCAAGCAGATGGCCAACAAGCTGGGCGTGGCGGGGAAGGCGAGCGGCGACCCGCTGCAGGAGGTGCCCGCCCTCGGCCTCGGCACGCAGGAGGTGAGCCCGCTGGTGATGGCCGATGTGTACGCCACCTTCGCCGCCCGCGGCAGCTACTGCGCGCCGCTGGCGATCAACCGGATCACCACCGTGGACGGCAAGGACGTTCCGGTCAGCCCGGCCAAGTGCTCCGACGTGATGTCGCAGAGCACCGCCGACGTGATCAACAGCGTGCTGCTCGGCGTGACGGAGAAGGGCACCGCCAAGGACCTCGGCCTGGAGGACGGCCGCCAGATCGCCGGCAAGACCGGGACCACGGACGAGAAGAAGTCCGCCTGGTTCACCGGCTACACCGGCAACCTGGCCGCCTCGGTCTGGCTGGGCAGCCCGGGCACCAAGGTGCCGATGAAGAACATCCGGATCGGCGGCCACTACCAGCAGGAGGTGTTCGGGGCGACCGGCCCCGGCCCGATCTGGCAGCAGGCGATGGAGGAGGCCGTCCGGACCATGCCGGAGAAGGACTTCCCGACCGTGTACATCCCGGACCCGCCCAAGCGCGACCCGGCCTGCAGCACGCCCAGCGGGTCCGCCACCCCGACCTGCACGTCCGGCGGGAAGCCGCGCTCCACCAACAGCCCGGTGGGCCGGGCGGGGCCGGCCACCCCGACCGCGCCGGCCGCCCCGCAGGACCCGGAGGACCACTGAACGACGGCGGCCGGTGATCGCCGCCGGCCGGTGGACCGAGGCGATGCGAACCCCGCAGCCCCGCATGAGTACCCGTACTCATGCGGGGCCGCGGTCCGACGGCGCACGATGGCGCCATGCCGCACAGCATCCTCGGAGTCCCCGCCGTGTTCTTGCCCTCGATCGGCTACCTGGCCGGGTGCCTGCCGATCGGGCTGGCCGCGGCCCGGGAACTGCGCACGGGCGGGAGCGCGACCGGCACGGCCGGCCGGTGGGCGGCCGCGGTCTGGACGATGCCCGGCTTCCCGCCGGCCCTGGTCCTCAACCCGCTGCCGGACGGCACCGCGGGCCGCTTCCTCTCCGCCACCGCCGCCGGTGCGGCGGGAAACGCGGTGCTGCTGGTCCTGTTCTCGCACGCCGCCGGACTGCGCTGAGGCGTCGTCCGGGCCAGACCGGGGGACCGGGCCTGACCGACCGGGCCGGGCCTGACGGACCGGACCGGCTCGACGGACTGCGCCGCGCCGCCGGAGGCGCCCCGGCGCCTACCGAGCCTCGACCGGCTCGCCGCTGTCCTGGTCCAGGTTGAAGACGCGCCGGTACGAGTCGGTGACCACGGTGATCTGGTCCCGCCCCGTCCAGCTGGCCTCCACCAGCCGGGCCTCGTCCGGGGCCCGGCCGATCTCGAGCAGCGACCAGCGCCGCGCCGACCAGCCCTCGCCGGACTCCAGCAGCACCTGCCAGCTGTCGCCCGTCCGCGCCGTGGCCGCGTAGGAGCGGTGCACCACGACCAGGGCCCGTTCGGGCCTCGCCGGGGCGGTCTCCCGACTGCGGGTCTCGGCCGCCGCGACCTTGTGCGCGGCCAGTACGCCGAGCAGGAACACCACCCCGGCGGTCACCGTCACGGTCCGGGTGGCCGTGCGCAGGGCGGTGCGGCGGTCGCCCAGCCAGGCGGCGGCGATCAGTGCGGCCAGGGCCGCGCCGAGTAACAGCTCGGGCCGGTTCAGCAGGTCGGCGACGAGCATCAGCCCGCCCGACCGGCTCTCCCACTGCCCCTCGGTGTACAGCAGCACGGCGGCCACCCCGCCCGCCACCAGCAGCCTGACCACGATCCGCCGGGCCTTCGGTGTCCGTTTCCTCATCGTCCCCCCGTCCGAGGTGTCACAGCTGCGCGAGCAGTTCGCGGCCCTCCGGCCAGTCACCCAGCCCCGATTCCGAGTTGAGGTGCCCGAACGCGCCCGGCTCGACGTACCGGGCACCCCACGCCCGCGCGAACCGCCGGGCCCGCTCGGGGGCGGCCCACGGGTCGTCGGAGCTGGCCACGACCACGCTCGGGAACGGGATCGGCGCCAGCGCCACCGGCCGGAAGCCCACCAGCTCCGGGACGTCCGCGGTGTCGATGTCGGCCGGAGCCACCAGCAGCGCCCCCCGCACGGCGGAGGTCCGTGCGGCCGGCGCGGTGGCCGCCCAGCGGGCCACCGCGATGCAGCCGAGGCTGTGGGCCACCAGCACCACCGCCCCGTCGGCGGCGGCCCCGGCCACCGCCGCGTCCACCCGGGCCACCCAGTCCTGCGGGTCGGGCCGGTCCCAGTCCGCCTGGACGACCCGCCGGAAGGACTCCGGCTCGGCGGCCTCCCAACGGCTCTGCCAGTGCTCCGGCCCGGAGTTCTGGTAGCCCGGCAGGACGAGGTAGGTGGTGCGGTCCGGCATGGGCTCCCCCGGGAGGCGGTCGGTCGGTGGCGGGCAGCAGGAGTCTAGGCCGCGCCCGGCCGTCCGCCGCAGCGGGGCGGTGACCCGGCGCACACGACCCATGCCCGGCGTGCCCCGCCGCTCACGCGCCGCAGCACGCCCGGTGCGCCCTGTTGCCAACGGAGTGCCCGTGCGGGAGTTTGGACCGGCGCCACGGTGGGTGGGGACATCCGAGGGGCGTGCCAGGTCGGTCGTTCGATCATGTGGAGGGATGTCGGCGATGACATCGAAGATCCTGCTCGTCACCGGGGACGCCGCCGAGTCGCTGGAGGTGTTCTACCCGTACCAGCGGCTGCGCGAGGAGGGCTACCAGGTCGACATCGCCGCCCCGACGAAGAAGCGCCTGCAGTTCGTCGTCCACGACTTCGTCGAGGGCTACGACACCTACACCGAGAAGCCCGGTTACACCTGGCCCGCCGACCTCGCCCTCGCCGACGTCGACCCGGCCGACTACGTGGCCCTGGTCATCCCCGGCGGCCGCGCCCCCGAGTACCTGCGCAACGACCCGGACCTGCAGCGGATCGTCCGGCACTTCTTCGAGGGGGACAAGCCGGTCGCGCAGATCTGCCACGGCCCGCTGATCACCGCGGCCGCCGGGGTGCTGTCCGGCCGCCGCAGCGCCGCCTACCCGGCGCTGGAGCCGGACGTGAGGGCGGCCGGCGCCGAGTACGTCGACGGTGAGGCGGTCGTCGACGGCGTGGTCGTCTCGGCGCGTGCCTGGCCCGACCACCCGGCCTGGCTGCGGGCCTTCGTCGAGGTGCTGCGCACCAAGGCGCCGCTGGCCTGACCCGCCCCCGGTCCGGCTGCGGCCCGACCGGCCCGCCCGCCCGGGCCCGCGCCCGGCCGCCGCGCCTCCGGAACCGACCGGGGCGCGGCGGCCGGGCGCGGGTGGTCGTGGCGCGGGTGGTCGTGGCGGGGGCGGTCGTGGCGCGGGTGGTCGTGGCGGGGGCGGTCGCGACGGGGGCCCGTGCGGCGGCGCCGGTGCGTACCCCTACGCTGACCGCCGACAGGAACCGCCGACCGCCACCAGGAGGACGCGCCATGGCAGAGCCGTTGATCGCCGCAGTCGGGGGCCGGGTGCCCGCCGTCGACCCGGGCGCCTTCGTCGCGCCGAACGCGGTCGTGGTGGGGGACGTGACGATCGGCGCGGGCGCCGGCGTCTGGTACGGCGCGGTGCTGCGCGGCGACGCGGAGTCCATCACCGTGGGCCGGGACAGCAACATCCAGGACAACTGCACCCTGCACGCCGATCCCGGGTTCCCGCTGGTGGTCGGCGAGCGGATCTCGGTCGGCCACAACGCGGTGCTGCACGGTTGCCTGGTCGAGGACGACGCCCTGGTCGGGATGAACGCCACCGTGCTCAACGGCGCCCGGATCGGCGCCGGGTCGCTGGTCGCGGCCGGTGCGGTGGTGCCGCAGGGCATGCAGGTGCCGCCGGGCTGCCTGGTCGCGGGCGTGCCGGCCAGGGTCCGCCGGGAGCTGACCGAGGACGAGAGGGCCGGCATCAAGTCCAACGGCCTGGGCTACCTGCTGCTGGCCGAGGCCCACCGGGAGATCGAGCCCCGGGGCGCCAAGGGCTGACGGCCGGGGCTCGCCAGTCCGGCGTCCACGCGCGAGACTGGGGTCATGTGCCGCAACATCAAGACGCTGCGACCGCCGGTGACGCCCGACGCCGACGAGGCCGACTTCCGGGCCGCCGCGCTGCAGTACGTCCGCAAGGTGTCCGGGTTCCGCGCCCCGGCGGCGCACAACCGCGAGGCCTTCGACCGGGCGGTGGACGCCGTCGCCGAGGCCACCGCCAGGCTGCTCGCCGAACTCGAGGTCCGGGGTGCACCCGCCCGGGCCGCCGAGGCCACCGCGTAGGACAGGCCCCAGCCGGGCGAGCGGCGGGCCGGCCCGCCGGGACCAGGAGATGGCGATGAACCCACCCGACCGTTACGCGCTGACCTTCCCCGGGACCCCGGGCACCCAGGCCCCGCAGGACGTCGTCGTGGTCACCCGTACCAGCGGGAAGGGCCCCGGCGGACACCCCGTGTACGAGGACGCCAGCGGCATCGTCCGCGCGGAGATCAGCGACGCGGGGGAGGTCCGGATGCTCGCCAGCGGCGGCCACCAGACGCCGCACCTGCCGGTGCACGCACAGCCGCTGCCCTGACGCGTCGACGCGGAGGTCCGCCGGCCGGATTTCGCCGAACCGCCCGGCGCGCGGTGGTGCCCGGGGCAGAATCGCCCCCATGACCACAGCGCGCTGGCAGGGCACCGTCGTCGCCGAGAGCGACCGGACGATCGTCGTCGAGGGCAACCACTACTTCCCGGCCGATTCGGTCCGAGGCGAGTTCCTGCGCCCGTCCGACACCACCACCGTGTGCGGCTGGAAGGGCACGGCCGGCTACTACACGCTGGAGGTGGACGGCCTGACCAACCCCGACGCGGCCTGGTTCTACGCGGATCCGAAGCCGGAGGCCGAGCAGGTGCGCGACCGGGTGGCCTTCTGGCGAGGGGTGGAGATCAGCGAGTAGCGCGTACCGGTGGGGCGGAGGGGGTACCCGACCCCCATGGCACTCTTCCGAAAGAACGGACGTTCGGAGCCCGAGCCGGCCGCCGCTCCCGCCGTCCCGGGGCCGGACGCCGTTCCCGAGGGCGCCCTGGCGGGCGAGCTCGCCGAACTGGTCGAGGGCGCCGAGCGGCCCCTCGGGGACTGGCAGGTCGCCGAGTACCGGGCCGAGCGCGGCCGCGCCCGTGCCCTGCTGGCCAGGACGGCGCGCCGGCTCGGGAGCGGCGGCAGGGCGGCGGCCAAGGGCGCAACGCTGGGCGGCCGGGCGCTCACCGAGCAGCTGGTGCAGACGGCGCCCCGGCTCCCGGTACGCGACCTCGCCACCCTGCGGGCCCAGCACCCCGATGCGGCCCACCCCGAGGCGCTCGCCGACCTGCTGGTGAGCGGTGCGGTCCGGGCCTCCAGCGCGCTCGGGGCGGGCGTGGGCGCGATGGCGATGCTGCCGGTGCCGCCCGCGATGGCGCTGGAGATCGCGGCCGAGACGCTCGCGGTGGCGGCCGTGGAGATCAAGCTGATCGCGGAGCTGCACGAGGTCTACGGCGCCCGGGCGCCGGGTTCCGGGGCGCAGCGCGCCGGGGCCTACCTGGGGGCCTGGGCCAACCGGCGGGGCGTGGACGCCGGGGTGCTGGCCCGGCCGGCCGGCTTCGCCGCCCTGGCGGTCGGTGCGGAGGTCCGCCAGCAGGTCAGCCGCCGGCTGACCCGCAGCTCGTTGCGCCGGCTGCCGTCGGTGACCCCGCTGCTGGTGGGGGCCGGGATCGGCGCCACCATGAACCGGCGCGACACCCGCCGACTGGCCGACGAGGTCCGCGCGGACCTGCGCGCGCGCCGCCCGGTGGAGCGCGGCTACTGGGCCGCCGCGGCGCCGGTGGTCAAGGGCGAGGCGGTCGACGGGGGCTGACGGCCACGGCGTCGACGGCTCGGACGGACGGGCCGGCGGGGCCGGTGAGGCGGGAGCCGGGGGAGCGGCGGGCCCCGGGGCGGAGGCCGGCCCACGCCCGGGCCGGAGAGGGGGCGTGGGCCGGAGAGGGGCCGGGCTCAGGTCCCCGGTGGTCCCGGGGCGCCCGCGCCGCGGCCGGCCTTGACGGCGTTGACCATGGCCTGGTGGATCGCCCGGGCGGTGATCTCGTCGGCGGCCGCCACCGGGCTTCCCGCCACCGTGTACCAGTCCAGTGCGCCGGTGTACTGCACGGTCAGCCGGGCCTCGCCGTCCACCCAGGTGGTGTGCACGGTGAGGTCGCCGGAGATCGGGCCGACCTCGGCGGTGGTGACCCCGCCGGGCCCGCTGATGATCGACTGGGTGGTCCAGGTCGCCCACGTGGTGTGCGGGTCGACGGGCGGTCGGGTCTGCCCGCTGGTTTGATCGTGTTCGGTCATGCGCTTATCCTCCCCCGCCGGTGGGTCGCCGCCGGGGCAGCGACACCTGCGGTCACGAAGGCCGCCCGGTCCCGCCGGGCGGCCGCTGCTCACGGATGTTCAGCCGTCCACGCCCCACTCGTCCGGAGTGGGCTCGCCCTCCGCCTGGGAGGTCTCCTGCGCGTGCAGGTTCTGCATCGAGGTGACGCCCTCCTCGGGATCCGCGGCGCGGACGTCCTCGTCGCGGTCGGTGCTCACCTCGAACCGTTCGCTCATGTCGGTCATCGCGGGCTCCGTCCGATCGGCCGGCCCGGGCGCGCCTGACCGCAGGCGTGACCCGGCCGGGTCTGTCCCTCCCCTCCAGCGTGCCTCCACCCCGCCGCCGGGGCCAGCCGGGTGACCGGTCCGCGGCCCGGCGGGGGCGCCGTCCGGTCGGACTCGGCGGCCCGGCGGAGCGCCGACCGTCGGTGCGGTGCCCGGCCGTGCGGTGCCCCGCCGTCCGCCGCGAGCGTCACCAGGTGACGGGCAGGGACCGCATCCCGTAGATGAGCGCCTCGGAGCGGAACTCCAGCTCCTCCCGCGGGGCCGACAGCCGCAGGCCGGGCAGCCGGCGGAAGAGCGTGGCCAGGGCGATCTGGAGCTCCGCGCGGGCCAGCGGCTGTCCGAGGCACTGGTGCACGCCGAAGCCGAAGGCCATGTGCCGCCTGGCGTCCCGGTCCAGGTCGAGCTCGTGGACCGGTCGTCGGTCGGCGCCGCCGAAGAGCTCCTCGTCCTGGTTGGCGGTGGAGAGCAGCGCGATCACGCCCTCCCCGGCCCGGATCAGGGTGCCGCCGAGCTCGACGTCCTCCAGCGCCACCCGGGGCAGTCCGCTGTCCACGATGGTGAGGTGGCGCAGCAGCTCCTCCACCGCGCCGGGCAGTGCGGCGGGATCGGCGAGCCGGGGGATCTGGTCGGGCTGTTCGAGCAGCAGGGCGGTGGACAGCGCGATCATGTTCGCGGTCGTCTCGTGCCCCGCGATCAGCAGCAGCAGGCCGGTGGCGGCGACCTCGCGCGGGGTGAGGTCGTCCCGGACGGCGAGCCGGCTGAGGATGTCCTCGCCCGGCTCCTCCCGCTTGCGGGAGGTGAGGTCGCCGAGGTAGTCCAGCAGCTCGTCCTGGGCGGCGGAGACCTCCTCGACCGTGCTGTGCTTGCTGAGCAGCGTCCGGCTGAGGCCCTGGAAGCGGTCCCGGTCCTGGTACGGGACGCCCAGCAGCAGGCAGATCACCAGCGAGGGGACGGGCAGGGCGAAGTCGGCGACGAGGTCGGCCCCGTCCCTGCCCCCGGTCATCCGGTCGAGCGCCTCGTCGACGATCCGCTGGATGTCGGGGCGCATCGCCTCGACCCGCTTGACCAGGAAGTCGCCGGTGACCATCCGGCGCTGCCGGGCGTGCTCGGGGTCGTCGAGCCGCAGGAAGCTGGGGGGACTGGCGAGGATCAGCTCCCGGCGGCCGGCCACCAGCATCGGGAAGGCCGGGTGGCGGATGTCCGCGCTGAACCGGCGGTCGGACAGCACGGTGCGGACCTCGGCGTAGCCGGTGGCGAGCCAGCAGGACTCGCCGCCCGGCAGGTCGGCGCGGGTGACGGCCGCGGTCGCGGCGGCCTCGGTGTAGGCGGGCGGCGGGCTGAACGGGCAGCCGGTGTCGCGCGGGGCCGGCATCGGCACGGCCCGGGTGGTGGGTGTGCTCGTCAAGGTGGGGTCTCCTTGCGTCGCGTGTCCTCGGTGGGGGAATCGGTGTCGGGAGTGATGTCGTGGTCCGGCGGCGGTCCTGGGCGCCGGCGGGCCGGCGCCCGCGGTCAGCCCGCGTCCGCGGCCGGCTGCGGCTCGGCCTCCGCCGCGTGGTCGGACCCGGTCCCCGGCGCGGGCTCGACGACGCTGATCGCGCCGCCGGGGCAGAGCTGGGCTGCGAGTCTCAGCACCGCGAACTGCTCGGGCCGGAACTCGGTCTGACGGAGCCTCACCAGGCCGTCCCGGTCGTCCTGGTCGAAGATCTCGGGGGCGTTCATGACGCACATGCCGGAGCTGCAGCAGCGGTCCCGGTCGACGCTCACCTGCATGGGTGGGCACCTCTCGCCAGGGCGGCGCCGGGCGTCCGGCGGCCGCCTCTCGTTGTCATTGCCAACCTAACTGCCAGTCCTGCGTCCACGGAGGGTGCGGTGCCGGGATCGTCCAGATTGGCCGATTCGGTACGGGTTCGGAACTCGACCGCGGTACCGGAGGTTTGAATTGACGTTACTCCGTCAACGTACGGTTCACAGCCCCTCGGCGGCCGCGATTTCCCGGACGGCGGCGAGGGTGTCGGCCTCGGCCGCGGTCTTGTCCGGCCGGTAGCGCACCACCCGGGCGAACCGCAGGGCCAGCCCGGCCGGGTAGCGGGGGCTGCGCTGGACGCCGTCGAAGGCGATCTCCACGACCAGTTCCGGTCGGACCCGAACCGTCCAGTCGTCCCGGTCCGTCTCGCGGGCCAGGAGTTCGGCGGTCTGCCAGGCGAGCACCTCGTCGGTGAGCCCCTTGAAGGTCTTGCCGAGCATCACCCAGGGGGCGGCCCCGGGTTCGTCCGCCGCCCGGGCGCCCAGGTGCAGGTTGCTGAGGAACCCGCGCCGCCGCCCGCTGCCCCACTCGGCGGCCAGCACCACCAGGTCCAGGGTGTGCCGGGGCTTCACCTTGATCCATCCTGCCCCGCGGCGCCCGGCGGCGTAGCCGGCCGCCTGGTCCTTGACCAGCACGCCCTCGTGGCCGAGCGCCAGGGTGTCGCGGAAGAACGCCAGGGCCCGCTCGGTGTCGCCGGTCTCCGTCCTGGCCACCCGCAGGCCGTCCGGGACCGCCTCGGCGAGCGCCGCCCAGCGCTCCCGGCCCGGTCGGTCCACCAGGTCCTCGCCGTCCCGGTGCAGCAGGTCGAAGAAGTAGGCGTGGAGCGGGACCTCGGCCCGCAGCCGGTCCGGATCCCGGCGGGACGCGGTGCGCGCGGCGGTCTCCTGGAACGGGCGCGGCCGTCCGTCGGGCCCGAGCGCGATCGCCTCGCCGTCCAGCACCGCGGAGCGCAGCGGCAGGGCGAGCGCGGCCTCGACCACCTCGGGGACGCGCGCGGTGATGTCGTCCAGGCCGCGGGTGAACACCGCGACCTCCCCGCCGTCCCGGTGCACCTGGATCCGGACGCCGTCCAGCTTCCACTCCAGGGCGGCCGGCCCGGTGCGCTCCAGGGCCGAGACCACGTCCGGCGCGGAGGCGGCGAGCATCGGCCGCACGGCCCGGCCGACCTCCAGCCGGAACGCCGCCAGCGCGGGCACCCCGCCGCTCAGCGCGGCCTCGGCCACCGCGCGGGCCGAGCCGCGGAACATCAGCGCCCGCCGCACCTCCGCCGCCGGCACCCCGGCGGCCAGTGCGACGGCGTCGCCGACCACCGCGTCCAGCGCGCCCTGGCGCAGGTCGCCGACCAGCACCGCGCGCAGGAACGCCTGCTCGACCTCCGTCGCCCGCGCGAAGAGCCCGGTGAGCAGCCGCCGCCGCTCGGCCTGCGCGCCCGTCCCGTGCACCGCGGCGATCCGCTCCAGCTCCCGTTCGGTCTCCCGCACGCCGAGGGAGGCCCCGGCGGCGGGCGATGGCAGGTCGCGCAGGCCGGCCGGGCCGATCCCGGTGCGCAGCCGCTGCGACTCGCCCGAGAGCAGAGCCACCGCCGACGGGGCCTCGGCCGGGCCCAGCTCGCGCAGGCAGTCCGCGAGCAGCGTGGTCTTGGCCCGCCGTCCGGGTTCGGCCGCCACGGCGCGGGAGGTGAGGGCCAGGTGCCGCAGCCGCATGAGGCGCTCCTCGGGTCGTCCCGGTGCGGCCGCCGACGGATCCGGGCGGCCTGGTCCAGGATCGGCGACCGCGGCGGGCCCCGCACGGCGGCGCGCATCCGGTACACCGCCGGAGTGGAGTACGCGGACGGTCGGTCCTGTCCGCGGCGGAGATCGGCGCGGGGCCGACGGGCCGTCATGCTGGCGCCACACGCGGCCCGGCGATCCCGGGCCCGCCCGACCGAGGAGCCCGAGTTGACCACCACCACCCGCTGGACCGTCGGCGCGCCGGAAGCCGCCGACTACCCCGCCTGGCGCGAACTCTTCCGCGGCTACTGCGCGTTCTACCGGGTGCCGATGCCGGAGCAGAAGGCCGAACTGGTCTGGTCCTGGCTCACCGACCCGGAGCACGAGCTGTCGGGCCTGCTGGTCCGCGACGCCGGGGGGACGCCGGTCGGCCTGGCCCACTACCGCCCGTTCTCGCGCCCCCTGCACGGCGCCGTCGGCGGTTTCCTGGACGACCTGTTCGTCGCCCCCGGGGTGCGCGGCGGCGGTGCGGTGGACGAGCTGCTGGCGCGCCTGCGGGAGATCGCCGCCGAGCGCGGCTGGACCACCGTCCGCTGGATCACCGCGGACGACAACCACCGGGCCCGCAGCAAGTACGACCAGGTGGCCACCCGGACGATGTTCGTGACCTACGACATGGCCCCCGACCAGCCCTGATCCGCCGGCCCCACCGGCCGCCGGTCCACCGCGGCGGCGTGTCACCGCGGCGGCGTGTCACCGGGCGCCCGCGCCGCCGCGGACCGCGGCGGGACCGGGCCCGTGACGACTCCGCCGGACATTCGTTCGGACTTTCTGTTATCCGCGCGCCGCCGGAGGGTCTCCCAGGTGTCGGCACCCGACGGCCGACCCGGACAGAAAGCGTGGCCACGTGAACAGCGACGACAGGACGACCATCCTCCCGGCGAACGGCGCCGAGGGGGGCGTGCGGGGCGGAGCGCCCGGACGCTCCGCCCGCCGGGCCGCCCAGCGGCACGCGGAACACCACGGAGGCCGGAGCCGAAGGGGCCGGAGGCGCGGCCCGCTCGGACCGGTCACCGCGGTCGTCGCCGCGGTGGCGGGCACCGGGCTGCTCGCCGCCATCGCCGGGGCCGGCTACGCGGCGTACGGCGGCAAGCAGACCGACCGCGACCAGGCGGGCCAGGAGGCGGTGGCGGCCGCGCTGATCGCCGCGGAGGCCGGCACGCACGACGGCATCCAGGTGCCGGGCGCCGGGGGAGCCGACTTCGGCGCGTCCGGGGCCCCGGTCAACATGTCCGCCACCGAGCCGGCGCCGACCCCGACCGGCTCCACCGCCCCGGCCTCCCCGACCGCGACCGCCACGCCCTCGCCCACCGCCACCGCGACCGCCACCACGAGCCCGACCGCCACCACGAAGCCGAGCCCGACCGCCACCGCCAAGTCCACCGGCACCCCGACCGGCACGCCGCGCAGCGGCGGGTCCGCCGCCGCGAGCACCGCCGCGCCCGCTCCGGTGGGCGGCGGCGCCTCCCCCTCGTACGCCCAGCAGGTCGTCGACCTGGTCAACGCCGAACGCGCCAAGGCCGGTTGCGGCCCGGTCACCGCCGAGTCCCGGCTGGCCAGCGCCGCCCAGTCGCACAGCGACGACATGGCGAACCGCAACTACTTCGACCACGCCAGCCCCGAGGGGTACCACGCCGACCACCGGATCGAGGCGGTCGGCTACCGCTGGA
This sequence comes from Kitasatospora sp. NPDC004745, assembly GCF_042873275.1. Classification (NCBI taxonomy): domain Bacteria; kingdom Bacillati; phylum Actinomycetota; class Actinomycetes; order Kitasatosporales; family Streptomycetaceae; genus Kitasatospora; species Kitasatospora sp. NPDC004745. The sequence goes on from NZ_JBIALK010000018.1 coordinate 37,981, forward strand.
GCACCTGGGGCGAGAACATCGCCCGCGGCCAGCAGGACCCGGCCGCGGTGATGGACGCCTGGATGAACAGCCCGGGCCACCGCGCGAACATCCTGAACTGCGCGTTCAAGCAGCTCGGGGTGGGCGTGCGGACCGGGTCCGGCGGTCCGTGGTGGACCCAGGTCTTCGCCGCCCCGGCCTGATCGGCCCCCTTGGTCCAGCCTCCGGTCCAGCCCATTGGTCCAGGCCGATTTTCCGATTCCGCGAACATTGTTGTTATCTGATCACTCCCCACGGGTCTCCGAGGAGGCATCGGCGGACGGAACACGGCAAGACGGAGTGCGGACCATGAACGCTGACGTGCAGAACAGGACCGGGACCACCCTGGTACGCGCGGCCCAGGCGGGCGACCGGCAGGCGCAGGAGGCGCTGGTCGCCGCCTGGCTGCCGCTCGTCTACAACGTGGCCGGCCGCGCCCTCGGCGGCCACGCCGACGTCGACGACGTCGCCCAGGAGACGATGATCCGCGCCCTGGACGGCCTCGACGGGCTGCGCGACCCGGACTGCTTCCGGTCCTGGTTGGTCGCCATCACCATGAACCAGGTCCGCCGGCGCCACGCCGCCGGGCAGCAGCAGCCCACCGTCGGCGGCCTCGACGAGACCTGGGAGGTCCCGGACCCGCGGGCCGACTTCACCGACCTCACCATCCTGCGCCTCGGCCTCTCCGGCCAGCGCCGGGAGGTCGCCGAGGCCACCCGCTGGCTCGACCCCGACGACCGCGAACTGCTCTCCCTCTGGTGGCTGGAGGCCAGCGGCGAGCTCACCCGCGCCGAGCTCGCCGAATCCCTCGACCTGAGCCCGCAGCACACCGCCGTCCGGGTCCAGCGGATGAAGAAGCAGCTCGAAGCCGGCCGGGTCGTCGTCCGCGCCCTCGGCGCCTACCCCCGATGCCCCGAACTCGCCGAGGTCACCGTCGGGTTCGACGGCACCCCGAACTCCGTGTGGCGCAAGCGCATCGCCCGCCACATCCGCAGCTGCGTCACCTGCGACCGGCTCGGCCGCGACCTCTTCCCCGCCGAAGGACTGCTGGCCGGCCTCGCCCTCGTCCCGATCCCGTTCGACTCGCCCGCACTGCTGCACTTCCAGCACACCGCCGCCACCGTCGCCGGCGCCCAGGGCTCCGCCGCCGGCCACGGCGCCGCGGGCGCCCACGGCGGCTGGGCCGGGACGGCCGCCCGCAAGGCCGTCCTGGCGAGCGGGGCGGTCGCGGTGGTGGCCGTCACCACCCTCGCCCTGGTTTGGTCGCGCCCCGCCGAGACCCCGGTCGAGGCGGCTCCCGAGCCCACCACCCCGGCCGCCGCCCTCGACACCCCGGTGGTGGACACCCCGACGGCCACCGCCACCCCGGTCGCCGCCCCGGTCACCCTCGCCGCCACCCCGGCGCCCGCGCCGACGCCCACCGACACTCCCGCCGGCACGCCCACGCCCAGCGCGACGCCCACCGCCACCCGGTCGGTCGCGGCCCCGCCGCCCAGCCCGGAGCGGCAGCTCGTCGACCTGGTCAACGCCGAGCGCGCCAAGGTCGGCTGCGCCCCGCTGCGGATCGACACCCGGCTGCACGCCGCCGCCCAGAAGCACGCCGAGGACATGGTCGCGCGCGGGTTCTTCGACCACGTCAACCCCGACGGGGTCCGCACCGACGCCAGGATCACCGCGGCCGGCTACCGCTGGTCCCAGTGGGGCGAGAACCTCGACCGGGGGCCGACCGCGCCCGCCGTGGTGTTCACGCGCTGGATGGACGGCGGCATCCACCAGTCCAACATGCTGGACTGCGGCTTCAAGGACGTCGGCGTCGGCGTGGCCACCGGCCCGGCCGGCGGCTACTGGACCCAGGACCTGGGCGCGCCGCTGAGCTGACGCCCCGACCGGCCGGGCCGGGGCGGGCCCGGTCGGGCCCGCCGTGGTCGGAAAGCCCCTGGCCGGAGTCGCTGTGGTCGGAGGGGTCGCGGCCGGAGGGGGCCGGGGCCGGAGGGGGCCGGGGCCGGAGGGGGCCGGGGCGGCGGGCGGCCTCGCTAGGCGGGGGTGACCCCGACCAGGCCGTCCGCGGAGCCGGTCACGAACCCGGTGGCCTCGCCGACGACGCCCCCGGCGTCCCCGACCTGCCCGGGCAGCGCGTCGGGCGCGCTCGTCGACGGCCCGGGCGTACCGTCCTGCCCCCCGACGGCGCTGGCGTGCGCGCTCGGCGCGGTCAGCGAGGCGACGAAGCCCACGGCGAGCGAGGCAACGGCAAGCATGCTGCGCTTCTTCATGGCAGGCCCAACGAGACTGGGCCGCCCGGGTTACGGGTCGGGGCCGACGCCGGGCGACCTTTCCGGTGGCGGGAGGTATGGGAGGGCGGTGGGATGGGGAGGGGTCGGGAATGATTCCGGCAAATCGGTCGATTCGCCGTGTGTCGGAGTCGCCGCCAGGACCTGTCAGGACCTCCACCGCGACACGAAGGGCAACCGATGCACGCAGCCGAGCTCTCCCCGGCCGTCCTCGCCGAGCTGCGCCGCCCCCGGCGCTACCCGGCCGTCTCCGTCCTGCTGCCCACCCACCGCAGCGAGCCCGAAAACAGCCAGGACCCGGTCCGTCTGCGCAACCTCGTCGCCGAGGCGAAGAACCGGTTGCACGCCGACGAGGCCGTCAGCCGGGCCGACCGGCTGGACGTCGTCGACCAGCTGGACCGCGCGCTCACCGAGGTCGACCTCGTGCACGCCGAGGACGGCCTGGTGATCTTCGCGGCGCCCGGCGAGTACCAGGTGTGGTCCCTGCCGCGCCCGGTGCCGGCCCGGGTCGTGGTGTCGGACACCTTCCTGACCCGCAACCTGGTCGCCGCCCACGCCGGGGGTGCGCCCTTCTGGGTGCTGACCGTGGCCGCCGACCGCGCCGCCCTGTTCGGGGGGAGCGGGACGACCCTGGTCGAGCACACCGGGGGAGGCTTCCCCGTCGACCACGTCCGGCCCGACTGGGACGTCGAGCGCCAGGAACGGATCGGGGACGTGCCGAGCACCTTCCGCGACGAGGAGACCCGCCGCTTCCTGCGCTCGGCCGACACCGCGCTGGCCGCCGTGCTGGAGGCGGACAACCGGCCGCTCTTCGTGCTCGGCGAGGCGGCGGCGCTCTCGCTGCTCGACGAGGTCGGCGGCGCCGCCAAGCGGGCCGCCGCCCAGGTCTCCCGCGGCGGCCTCGGCCACGCCTCCGCCGCCGCGGTGGCGGAGGCCGTCCGGGCCGCCGTCGCCGAGCAGGGCCGCAGGGCGGTGACCGAGCTGCAGGAGCGCCTGGACCAGGCCCAGGGCGTGAAGGGCCTGGCCGCCGGCATGGACGAGGTCTGGCAGTCCGTCAGCGAGGGCCGGGCCGCCGTGGTCGCGGTCGAGGAGGACTACTGGGAGCCCGTCCGGGTGACGGACAACCACCTCGTCCCGGCGCCCGCCGGTGAGCCCGACGTCCGCGAGGACATGGTCGACGAGATCGTCGAGCGTGCTCTCGACACCGGGGCCAAGGTGCAGTTCGTCCCCACCGGCGACCTCGCGTCCCGCGGCCGCATCGCCGCCGTCCTGCGGTACTGACCCTCCCGGCACCGACCCGCCCGGCCTCCGGCCACCACCGTCGGCTGGCGCCGACGCGGCCCCGTGGTGCGGGCCCCGACACGTCGGGGCCCGCACGGCCGTGTCACACCGGCGGCCCGGCCAGCCCGGTCAGCCCGGGTAGAACGTCCGCCCGGCGGCACCGGAGGAGACGGACCACACCTCGGTTATCAGCCCGTCGGTGATCCGCAGGGTGTCCGTACCGCTCCTGGCCACCACCGCGCCGTCCGCGTCGACGAAACTCGCCCGGTAAGGCCGGGCCACCAGGCCGGAGACCGTGCCGCCGGCCGGTTCGAGGTCGGCCACCGCGACGCCCTCGGCCTCGAAGCGCAGCCCCGGACCGCGCATGGCACGCCACTGAGCGATCACCTCGGCCAGCCGCTCCGGCGTCCGCACCTCGTCGAACACCTCCGTCCCCGCCTGCGCGTACCGCAGCGTGAACTCGGGTGCCATGATCTCCGCGGCGAGCCGCAGCTCGCCGTTCCACAGCGCCGTCCACCGGTCGTAGACACCGGCTCCGACCCCCCGCAGCTCCGCACCCATGAGAAGACCCCCGTTCGTTCTCCGATTGTGTTCAGGACGCTAGCAGGGCCCACTGACAATCCGTCCCCGGCGGGCGCCGGCCGGTCCCGGCAGGGACCGTGAAGCCCCGGCGGACGGCCGGGTCAGCCGAGGGGGGTGGGGGTTCCCCGCGACGGGGTCGCCCCCCCGACGGCCTGGATCGAGTCCAGCACCGGCTGGACCAACCCCACGGTGGCGTCGGACGGCTGCCGCAGGCACACCGTCAGCTCGATGAGGGCTGCCCGCGCGCCCGGCCGGGTGATGAGCTTGTGGCCGACGAACTCCCGGTTGCCGCCCCGCACCAGGCACGGCTTCTCCGGCGCCCGCTCGCGGGCGGTGGCCGGCTCGGCGGCGACCTTCCCGACCAGGCCCGGGTCGTCCACCTTCAGGAAGGACAGCACGGCCCCGTCGACCGGGAGCAGCTTCGGCAGCCGGCACGCGTCGGACTCCGTCGTCGGGCAGGGTGTCGGGGGGCCGGACTGCGCGGTGGCCTGCGGCGACTGGCCCGGCGGATCGGTCAGCAGGACGCCGCCCTCCGGGTCGTCGGCGTCGGAGGCCTGGGAGAACCAGCCCTGCGGGACGCGGGCGACGACGTTCCACTCCCGCAGGCCGATGGTGATCCCGACGAGCTCGTCCGGGACGGTCGGGCCGTCGGAGGGCGTGGCCGAGGCGGGTGCCGACACCGGCCCGGCAGGCCGCAGCGCCGCCCCCCGGTCCGGTGCGGGAGCGATCGCCGGCGCGGCCACCAGCGCCGCGACGAGCAGCCCGCCGGTCAGCCCGGCCGCGAGCGCGGCGGCCCGCCGCCTGCGCCGGACCCGGGCGGCCCGGGCCCGGATCCGCTCCATCCGGTCCGCCGGGTCGTCCAGCGCCGGTACGGCCCGCTGGAGCAGGATCCGCAGTTCCTCCTCCGCGGCCCCGTCGCGGTCGCCCCAGTCGTCCTCGCCGCCCGCGCGGCCGTACGCGTCGAGCGGGTCAGTACCGGTCACGAGGTCCCCCGGTGAGCAGCAGTTCCCGGCTGGGCAGCCGGCCGCGCAGCACGGACAGCGCCCGGTGCGTCTGACTCTTGACCGTGCCGGTGCTGCAGCGGAGCACCTCGGCGGTCTCCTCCACGCTGAGGTCCTCGAAGTAGCGCAGCACCACGACCGCCCGCTGACGCGGCGGCAGCGCCCGGACGGCCTGGGCGACCACCTGCTCGACCACGACCTCCTCGTACGGGTCCCCGCCCGTCGGGACGGGCTCCGGCAGCTCGCCGTGCGGCAGCTCGCCGGTCCAGCGCCGGCGCCACCACGAGACGTGGCAGTTGACCAGCACCTTGCGGGTGTAGGCCTCGGGCCGGTCGATGGCGACCCGGTCCCACTTGGGCCAGACCCGGGCGAACGCGGTCTGCAGCAGGTCCTCGGCCTGGTGCGGGTCGCCGGTCAGCAGCCAGGCCACCCGGAGCAGCTTCGGGCCGCAGGCGGCGACGAACTCCTCGAAGTCCGGATTCGCATCGCTCATCGTGCCGTCCCCGCCATGGTGTCCGCGCCGTTCCCGTCGGTCGTGGCGGCCCGGCGGGCCGCGGTCGTGGTGTGCTTCTCACGGCTGCTGAACGCGATGGGCGGCGCTTTCGGTTGCCCGTCGGCGCGGAGAATTTTCCGGCGGTCCGGTCCGGCCCGCGGTACACGGCCCGGAACGGTGGCGCGGCGCGCCCGGGTCCGTGCGTGCGCGGCGCCCGGGTCCGATGACGGGGGACGACGACCGGTCCTGGCCCGGGGAGCTGGACGGCCCGCGAGCCGGCCGGGACTCGGCCGGGCGGCGGGCGGGCCGTGCCACCACGATGGCCCGCCCCGCCCGGGGGACCAAGGGCGCGCACCGGGCGCCCGGGGGCACGTCGCGGCGCGACCGGGAGCGAGGGCGTGCGGGGGAGGGCGTCAGAGCGTCCCCGAGCCCTGCGGCACCCCGCCGGGGAGCCCGTGGGCGGCGGACGGCGCCTGGCCCACCGGGGCGACGGTCCAGTCGGGGTGACCGGGCATCGGCGGGGTGCGCCGCCCGTACAGCCAGTCGGTGAGGAAGCCGGTGAGGTCCTGCCCGGAGACCTCGGAGGCGGTCCGCAGGTAGTCGCGGGTGGAGGCGGTGGCGTGGCGGTGCTCGCGCAGGAAGGTGCGCTCGATCCGGTCGAAGGTCTCGGCGCCGACCCGCTCGCGCAGCGCGAACAGGACCAGGGCGCCGCCGGTGTAGCGCTGGCTGTCGAAGAGGTCGTCGGCGCCGGGTGCGGCGACCGGGCCGGAGTCGTGGCGCCACTGGTCGCCGAGGCCGTAGACCTCGCGCATCCGGTCGACCAGGGTGGTGTGGCCCGAGGCGTCGGGCCAGCCGCGCTCGTAGCGGTACGTCAGCGCGTAGAAGTCGGCGTGCCCCTCGTTGAGCCAGAGGTCCGCCCAGGTGGCCGGGGAGACGCTGTCGCCGTACCAGGAGTGCACCAGCTCGTGCATCATGTGCGAGCCGATCGCGGACTCCGGCCGGCGCAGGAAGTCCGGCTTGTAGAGGGTGAGCGTCTGGGTCTCCAGACCGGTGAAGCCGAAGGCGGCCGGGTCGTCGGTGTCGGCGGGCAGCAGTCCGTAGCTCTCGAACGGGAACGCCCCGAGGTGCCGCTCGGCCCAGGCGAGCTGGTCGGCGGTGAGCGCGAGGGCCGGTTCGAGCTCGGCGGCGCGGGCGGTCGGGACGACGTCGCGCAGCGGCAGGCCGCCCGGGCCGGGGCGTTCGCGCACCGTGTAGTCGCCGACCGAGACCTGGAGGAGTTCGGTGGCCATCGGCTCGCGGGAGACGTACCGGCGGGTGGTCCGGCCGTCGCCGAGCCGTTCGGTCTCCGTCAACTCCCCGTTGGCGACGCCCAGCAGGGGGTCGGGTGCGGTGACGGCGACGGTGAAGCGGGCCTTGTCGCTCGGGTGGTCGTTGCACGGGAAGACGGTGTGCGCGCCGTCCGGCTGGCCGGCCACCGCGAAGCCGTTCGCGGTGGGGACCCAGCCGCTGTGCGGGCGCCGGGCGTGCGGGTCGGCGGAGTAGTCCACCGCCACCTGCACGGCCGTGCCGGGGTGCAGCGGCCGCGGCGGAGCGACCGTCAGCTTGGCGTCGCGGACGGTGAACCCGGCCGGGCGCCCGTCGACCCGGACGGCGCGCACCGTCAGGCCGAGCGCGTCCAGCCGCAGGCTCCGCAGGGTGCGGGACGGTCGGGCGGTGATCACCGCGGTGGCGTCCACGGTGCGGGTGTCGGCCCGGTAGTCGAACGAGAGGTCGTAGGCGAGCGCGTCGTAGCCGGTGTTGCCCAGGGAGGGGAAGACCGGATCGCCCAGGCCGTCCGCCGCGGTGGCCGTCGGGACGCTGGCGGAGAGCAGCGACGCACTGAACGCGAGCGCCACGAGGAGACCGGCGCGGGGCCTGGGCAGGGTGATCACCGTACTTCCGGGTGCTGGTGCCGGGAGACCTGGCAGCGGGGCCGGGCGCGGGGATCCGCCGGCGCGGTCGAGGCGTCGTGCGGTGGGGTGGTCGTGCGGCCCCCCGCCCCCGGGCCGCGGTGCGTGTGCGACGCACCGGGCACAGACCCTAGTGGACCGGGGGCGCCGTCCGGGCGGCTTTCCCGGAGGGCCGACGACACGCGGTCGTCCCCCGGACGGCCCACCGTGCTGGCGGCCCCGTCGCGGGCCGGATAGCGTTCGAAGTGCTTCGTCCCCTGACGGACGGGGCCACGGCCGTCGGAGAACCTGGCCAGGTCCGGCGGCCGTTCCTCGTGCCCGCGTGCAGCCCGTAGGCTGGCGAGCGAGACGCCGCCCGCGTACCGGATGCCAGGAGCCGCCGTGACCACCCCCGATCCGCACGTCCTGGTGATCGGCGAGTGCGTCGCCGACGTCGTCCGTTCGGACGGCGCCCCGGACGTGGTCCACCCCGGTGGTAGCCCGGCGAACGTCGCCTACGGGCTGGCCAGGCTGGGGCACCCGGCCACCCTGCTCACCGAACTCGGGGCGGACGCCAACGGTCGGCTGATCCGGGCTCACCTGGAGTCGGCCGGGGTGCGGGTGCGGGCCGCCGAGGTGGCCCGGACGCCGTCGGCCGTGGTGCGGCTCGACGGTCGGGGGCGGGCCCGGTACACCTTCGACATCGGCTGGACGCTGCCGCCCACCGAGCCGGCCGACCCCCCGGCGGCGATCCACCTCGGGTCGATCGCCGCGGTCACCGACCCGGGCGCCGCCGCCGTGCTCGACCTGGTCGAGCGGTGGCACGGCCGGGCGCAGATCAGCTACGACCCGAACGTGCGCCCCGCGCTGATGGGCGGGCGGGAGCGGGCCGTGCGGCGGGTGGAGCGCTGGGTGGCGCTGAGCGACGTGGTCAAGGCGAGTGACGAGGACCTGGCCTGGCTCTATCCGGGCGAGGCCGCGGAGGCGGTGGCGGAGCGCTGGCTCGCGCTCGGCCCGTCGGTGGTCGCGGTGACCCTCGGAGCCGACGGGGCCTTCGCGCTGGCCCCCGGTGGCGGACTGGTCCGGGCGGGGGCCGTACCGGTGGTGGTCGCCGACACCGTCGGCGCCGGGGACGCGTTCATGGCGGCGCTGCTGCACGCCCGCGCGGCCGGCGCGGACCTCGCGGGCTGCCTCACCCGGGCCGTCACCGCCGCGGCCCTCACCGTCGCCCGCCCCGGCGCCAACCCGCCCACGGCCGCCGAACTCGCCGCCGCCCTCGCCGCCGCGTCCTAGGCAGCCCGTCCGACGAGATCCACAGGACCCGCCCGCCGCACCCGGGCCCGGCGGGGCCTACCCGGCGAGCTCCTTGCCGTACCAGACCTGGGCGTACGGGCCGCTGCTGTAGGCCGGGATCTCGTGGTACCCGTGCCGGAGGTAGAGCGAGCGGGCCTCGATCAGGTCGGTGCGGGTGTCGAGGACGATGCGGCGGGCGCCGAGGGCGCGGGCGGCGTCCTCGACGGCGGCGAGCAGCCGGGCGCCACCGCCGGTGCCGCGCAGCGCGGGCCGGACGTAGACGCGGGTCAGTTCGACGGTGTCGGCGTCGAGCCGGCGCAGTCCGGCGCAGGCGTGGGCGGTGCCCTCGTGACGGCCGATCAGGAAGGCGCCGTCCGGCGCGGCGAGGTCGTCGCTGGGGGAGCCGGCGAGGCCGGAGGCCAGTTCCTCGGGGGTGCCCTCGCGGTCGAAGTGGAGGCGGTAGTAGCGGTTGGCGACGTCGTGGTAGTAGTCGCGCAGCAGGTCCAGGGCCTCGGGTGCGGACACGTCGGCCGTGGTGACGGTCCAGAGGTCGGTGGCGGGGGGCGTGGTCGTCGTCATGGGCGCATGATCGGTGGTCGCGCGCGTCCGCGGCAACGGGGTTTCGCCCGGTGCGGCCCCCTGGGGACCCGCGGTTCGGCAAAGGGCGGGCAAGGAGTGCGGCGGGTCGTTGCCCCGCACGGGTGACGGGGGGATTGGCGGGGGTGCACTGCTGGGGAGCAGTGCGTCTATGAACAGACCATCAGATCGTCACATTAATGGGGGTTTGAGGGGGAATCAGCGGGGGAGCGGCACCAGGGTCGTACGGACCGGCCTGCTGGCCACCGTCTGCCTCTCCGCCGTCGCCGCCGGCTGCGCCGGGCCCACGAGCCCCGCCCGACCGGACGCCGCGCCCGCCGGCGCCAACGGCGCGAAGGCCGCCCGCGCGGTCGCACCCGCGGTGCTGCCGGGCCTGGCCCGCGCCGAGGAGGAGGCCCACGGCGAGGCGGTGGCCCGCCAGGCGGCGGCCCAGCAGGCGGCCCTGGAGACCGCGCACCGCTGGGGCCTGGAGCGCCCGCCGCTGAAGACGCCCCCGCGCCCGGCGACCAGGGCGGTCCTCACCCCCGTGCAGGGCGTGAAGCTCAAGGACGGGCGGCCGCCGGTGGTGTACCGGGTGCCGACCGACGACAAGGTGGTCTTCCTGACCGTCGACGACGGTGCCGAGAAGGACCCGGAGTTCTCCCGGATGGCCGCGGAGCTCGGCATCCCGCTCAGCACCTACGTCTCCGACTACCTCGCGCGCGAGAACTACGGCTACTTCCGCGACCTGCACGCCCAGGGAGTGGAGATCAACAACCACACCATCAACCACCGCAACCTGAAGGTCCTCGACTACGAGACCCAGCGCGGTGAGATCTGCCGCCAGCAGGACCAGCTGGAGCAGCAGATCGGCGTCCGGCCCCGGCTGTTCCGCCCCCCGTACGGCGAGTACAACGACGACACCCTGCGCGCGGCGGCGTCCTGCGGGGTCGAGGCGGTGCCGATGTGGAACGAGGAGGCCTTCCCCGACCACATGGAATGGCGCTACTCGGACCGCAGGCTCCACCCGGGCGACATCATCCTCACGCACTTCCGGGGCCCCGACATCTGGAAGGCCTCCATGACGGACCTGCTGCGCAAGGTCGTCAACGACGTCACCGCCGAGGGCTTCTCCCTCGGCCGCCTCGACGACTACCTGTAGCGGAGGTCCGGGCCCGGTCCGGACCTAGCCGAGCGAGAGGGCGTCCAGGTACACCCAGGCGCCCTCGTGCCGGACGAACCGGCTGTGCTCGGTGAGCACGCCCTGCTCGCGCCCCTCCGTCCAGTGCGCGCGGAACGCGACGGTGCCCTCGGCATGGAAGGCGCCGCCGTCGGTGGTGGAGACCACCTCCAGCCCGGTCCAGCGCAGCCCCGGATCGAACTCCACCTCGGCGGGGCGGGTGTCCGGGTGCCAGGTGCGCAGCAGGTACGCCTCGTCCTGGGCGACGAAGGCGCTGAACCTCGAGCGCATCAGCGCCTCGGCGGTGCCGGCCGCCGCCAGGCCGCGGTGCAGCCGGCCGCAGCAGTCGCCGTAGGCGGCGGTCAGGCCGCACGGGCAGGGGGAGGAGGGCAGCAGCCGGGGCGCGGCGGAGGCGGCGCGGGGCGCGGGGCGACGTCGGGACATGCGGTCCATTCTCTCCCCTCCCGGCGGGCGTCCGGCATGGGGGCCGTCCGCGGGCCGCAACCGGTGGACCGACCAGGCCGGGGCCGGCCGCGTCGGGTGATCGACCACTTCCGCGGCGTCCGGCCCGTCCGCGAGGATTCGGCGTGTTCCCGGCCGGTCGGCGGCGCACGCCGGGCGGTCCCACCGGTGCGCCGCGGGAGCGGGGCGGCGCATGGGCACCGGCGGCACGGGCACGGACGGCAGACGGGGTTTCCTGCGGCTGGGGGCGGTCCTCGCCCTCCCGATGGCGGCGCTGGCGGGCTGTTCCCGCGACCGGCGTCCCGAGCAGGGCGCGGACCGGTCGGCCACGGCCGTGCCGACCGCCTCGACGCGGTCCGCTGCGCCCCCGGCCGATCGCGGCACCGTCCGGCTGACGAGCGTCACCACCGTGCGCGACGGCGGGCTGTACGACGTGCTGCTGCCCGAGTTCGAGGCGCAGAGCGGCCTGAAGGTCCGGCTCACCGTCACCGAGGAGGTCGGCGCCGCGGCCCGGGCCGGGCAGGCCGACGTGGTGCTCTCGCACTTCGGGCACCGCGACGTCACCGGGCTGGTCACCGACGGGCTGGTGCAGTGGCCGCGGACGGTCCTCGCCAACCTGATGTGCCTGGCCGGGCCGGCGGCGGACCCGGCCGGGGTGCGCGGGCTGGCCGACCTCGCCGAGGCGTTCCGCCGGATCGCCGCGGCCGGCCGGCCCTTGGTGGTCAACGACATCGACGGCGTGCGCTACCTGATGCGGACGGTGGCGGCCGAGGCCGGCCTGGGCGAGTCGGTCTTCAGCGACCGCGGGCTGGCGACCGGCGCGGCCGTGGACGAGGCCGCCGCCTCCGGCGGGTACACGCTCTGGGGGCTCACCCCGTTCCGGGAGTACCTGCGCGAGCACCCGGTCGACCTGGTGCCGCTGGTGCTGGACGACCCGCTGCTGCAGCGGGTGATGGTGACGGCGGTGGTGGACCCGGCGAAGGTCGCGGGGGTCAACGAGGCCGGGGCGAAGGCCTTCCAGGACTACCTGCTGCAGCCGCGGACGCAGGCCCGGATCGGCACCTTCCGGCTGCCGGGGCTGGACGGGCCGGTGTTCGTCCCGGCGGGGCGGCACAACGCCGGGGAGTTCCTGCCGCCGGACCCGGCGGCGCCGGGCGGGTCGACCCGGACGCCGGGCAGCGGCCGGGGCCGGGCGTCCGCGAGCCCGTCCGCGCGGAGCTAGCCGAGGCGCGCGTTCGGCGTCCGGGCCGCTCGGCGAACGCCGGGCTCGCCCCCGCGCAGGGCCGCGGGGGCGAGCCCGGGGAGGTCACTTCGCGCGCTGGAACGCGTAGTTGAAGTCGCCGGTGCCGAGGATCCCGTACATCCGGATCCAGAGCGGCATCATCATCTCGGTCGCGCGGGCGCCGGTGATGTCGCCGAGGTCGATGACCCACCCGGCCGGCCAGCCGAACTCGCCCAGCAGCGCGACCGTCTCGGCCTTGGCGTCGGCGTCGTCGCCGGCGACGAAGACGTTGTGCTCGCCGGCGAGGCGCCCCGGGTCGACCATCACGGCGCAGTTCACGGTGTTGAGCGTCTTGACCACCCGGGCCTCGGGGAACTCGCGCTGGATCCGCTCGCCGACGCTGTCGGTGTTGACCGGGTCGAGGGTCAACCCGCCGTCGGGGCCGAAGACCAGCGGGTTGGAGACGTCGACCAGCAGCTTCCCGGCCAGGTGTTCGGCCCCGGCGGCGCGCAGCGCCTCGACCGCGACCGTCCCGCCGGTGGCGTTCAGGACGACCTCGCCGAAGGCCGCCGCCTCGGCGAAGGTGCCGGCGTGGCCGTCGGCGCCCGCCTGCTCGGCCCAGGCCACCGCGTTCTCGTTGTCCTTGCTCCGCGAGCCCAGCGTCACCTGGTGGCCGAGCGAGACCAGCTTGCTCCCCAGCGTCCGGCCGACCACACCCGTGCCGATGATTCCGATGCGCACTTGCTTCTCCACCCGTCTCGTGCGACCTCAGCGGCCGCCCCACGGCGGGGCGGCCCGGCGACGACCCTAGTTGACCCGGCCTCAGTCGGCGATCACCGTGCGGTACGTGGACCACGCCGCGGTCGTCGGGCGCCCGCCGGGGGTGTTGCGCCCCGGACCCGGACCCGGTGCGGTGCGGGGCGGTGCGGTGCGGGGCCGGCGCCGTGGCCGCCGTGGGTCGGCCGGAGGTTCGGCGAGTCGCCCCGCACCCCCGTTTCGTCACTGGTAGTAGTGGCCTGGTCGCGGAGCGATCTCCGCGTGACGATCCGGCCGACGGCCGGCCGGGGTGCGCTGTGGCGGCCCGGCCGGCCGTCCGCACCGGACGGCCCGACAGGACATGAGGAGCGGTCATGGGTGGCAGACGGCGTCCGCCGGGAGCGCGGACCCCTCGGCGGAGCGGGGCCCCGGGCGGCGGCCGGGTGAACGCCCGGGTGGAGATCGCCCGGCTGGAGGGCTACCTGGCCTGGGAGGCGGAGGTGGCGGCGGCCGAACGGGACGCCCGGGCCTTCGCCGGACAGTTCCCGTGGCTGCCCGCCGCGGAGCGCGAGGGGCTGGAACAGGCCTACACCGCCGACCGGCTGCGCTACGCGGAGGAGGTCGTCGACCGCGCGGTGGACCGCTGCCGCCGGCTGGCCGCCCGCTACCGCGCCGAGTGCCGCCGGATCTGCACCCGCTGGGCCGCGCTCTGCCTCTCCGTCACCATGGCGGCGGCGCTGTTCGCGGTCGTCCCCGCGGCGTTGCGGGGCTGAGCCCGGCCCGTGGAACGACGGGGGCCCGCCGCGCCGGTGACGGCGCAGCGGGCCCCTGCGGTGTCCGCGGTGCTCAGTGGTGGCCGTGGCCGCTGGTGATCTCCTCGTGCTCCTCGGCCGTGGGCTTGGCGATCTGGCTGCCCTCGCCGAAGAAGCCGCGGGACAGCTTCACCCGGGCGCGGGTGAACAGCCCGGCCTTGCGGGCCACGCCGTTCTCGTCCACCGCGGGCGGCAGGGTCGAGGGCTGCGGCTGGTCGTGCGAGGTGAGGGTGTACAGCCGGCCCTGCGGGAGCGGGGCGTGCACCTCGACGAACTCGCCGTGCTGGAGCCGGTTGATGACGCCGGTCTCGCGGCCGTGCAGCACCTTCTCCTTGTCGCGCCGCTGCAGGCCCAGGCACCAGCGCTTGGTGATCACGAAGACGACGATCGGGAGGGCGAAGAAGCAGACCCGCACCGCGTAGGTGATCGCGTTGATCGACAGGTGGAAGTGGGTGGCGAGCAGGTCGTTGCCGCCGCCGGCGAGCAGGACCAGGTACAGGCTGATCCAGGCCGCGCCGTAGGCGGTGCGCACCGGTGCGTTGCGCGGCCGGTCGGCCATGTGGTGCTCGCCGCGGTCCCCGGTGACCCAGGCCTCGATGAACGGGTAGCCCCAGACGGCCACCAGCACCAGCGGGAAGACGATCAGCGGGACGAACACCCCGAGGTTCAGCGTGTGACCGCCCCAGACGCTGATCTCCCAGCCTGGCATCACCCGGATCAGGCCCTCGGAGAAGCCCATGTACCAGTCCGGCTGGGCGTCGGTGGAGACCTGGTCGGGCCGGTACGGCCCGTACGCCCAGATCGGGTTGACCGTCGCGATCGCCGCCATCACCGAGACGACGCCGAAGACCAGGAAGAAGAACCCGCCGGCCTTCGCCATGTAGACCGGCATCAGGGGCATGCCGACGACGTTGTCGTTGGTCCGTCCGGGGCCCGCGAACTGGGTGTGCTTGTGGTAGAAGACCAGGATCAGGTGGGCCACCAGGAGGCCCAGCATGATGCCGGGGATCAGCAGGATGTGCACGGTGAACAGCCGGGGCACGATCAGGATGCCCGGGAACTGCCCGGCGAAGACGAAGAACTGGATGTACGTGCCGATGATGGGGACCGCGAGGATCGCGCCCTCCATGAACCGGATGCCCGTCCCGGACAGCAGGTCGTCCGGCAGGGAGTAGCCCATGAAGCCGTCGAACATGCCGAGGAACAGCAGGACGGCGCCGAAGATCCAGTTGAGCTCGCGCGGCTTGCGGAACGCGCCGGTGAAGAAGACGCGCATCATGTGCGTGAGCATGGCGGCCACGAACACGATGGCCGACCAGTGGTGGATCTGGCGGATCAGCAGGCCGCCGCGCAGGTCGAAGCTGATGTCGAGGGTCGAGGCGTAGGCCTCCGACATCTCGATGCCCCTGAGCGGGACGTACGAGCCCTCGTAGATCACCTCGGCCATGCTCGGCTTGAAGAACAGCGTCAGCCAGACGCCGGTCAGGATGATGATGACGAAGGTGTACAGGCAGATCTCGCCCAGCATGAAGGACCAGTGGTCCGGGAAGATCTTGCGGAGGTTGGCCTTGGCCAGGGAGTAGACGCCGAGTCGGCCGTCGGCCCAGTCGGCGAGCGCCTCGGCCTTGTTCGCCGGCTTGGCGCGTGTGCTGGTCACCGGTCCCGGCTGCGACTGCTGGTCGGTTCTCACGACGGGCTCCCCGGCGTCCTCGGCGTACCGTGCTGGAGGCCCGCCGGCGGGAACGCCGGCCGGCGAAGTGTTGTGATCATGGGACCTCTCGATACGGGCCCGCCGGTCGCACCGGCGCGCGAAGCGGGTCGACCCGCTGGGCCCGTTGCTCAGGGTGATGAAGCGCTTACTCTGTCATGCTGTCGGCAGGGGGCCGACTGTGCACGTCCATCGGCCCGTCCGGCGGCTCGTGTCGGGCCGGACGGGGGGTTCTGACGTCCGATCGGCCGCTCGGACGGGGGCGATGCTGCGGTCGGGTGCCGCTGAACCGTTTCGGCGCGCGCCGCGTCCGGGCCTCCCGCGGGGGCGGGCCTACGCTGCGCCAATGGTGGATCACCGTGAACTCTTCGAGGACGTCGCCGCGGCCCTCGCCCGCGCCGGGTTCGACACCGCGTCAGGCCCGTCCGGGCTGCGGATCGGCCACTGCCCCCAGGGCGTGGTGGTCGGCTGGTCACCGGGGGAGGGGGCGGACGGGCCGCCCTCCCGGGAGGCGCGCGAGGCGGTCGGCGGCGCGGCCGCGGTCGTGCTGCGCGAGTGCGGCTACCTGGTGGCCGAGACCGGCGACGGCGAGCTGCTGGTCACCCCGGCCGCCGTGCCGGTGACGGTGCCGGCGGAGGCGGAGGGGGTTCCCGAGCAGTGGTGGGGGTGAACGCGGACGGGCGGGGCGGCGTTGGGCCGTTCGGCCCCCTCATACCGAACCCTTACCCGATCGGGAGGCGCGGTTGACCGTGGCGGATCTAAGGTTTGCCTAAGCTAAGCGGAAACGCCCTGGGCCCCGTGTCCGGGGCGTTCGGCTGTGCCGCGCCGCCGCCACCCGCGGCGGGCCGCTCAGGACAGCTACCACCCGGGCCGCCCGGGGGAGGAGCCCGCCGCATGTGGGACGAGGCGTTTCCCAGCTTCCTGATCGGACTGCGCGAAGGCCTCGAGGCCGGGCTGATCGTGTCGATCCTGGTCGCCACGCTCGTCCGCTTCGACCAGAAGTCCCGGCTGCCGCAGGTGTGGACGGGCGTCGCGGCGGCCGTCGCGCTCAGCCTCAGCTTCGGCGCAGTGCTCACCTTCACCGCCGCCAACCTCTCCGGCCACGCCCAGGAGGCGTTCGGCGGGGTGCTGAGCCTGATCGCCGTCGCGTTCGTCACCGCCATGGTGTTCTGGATGCGCCGCTCGGCCCGCACCCTCTCCGCGGAGCTGAAGGAGAAGGTCCAGGCCTCGCTGGCGCTGGGCGCCGGGGCGCTGGTGCTCACCAGCTTCCTCGCCGTCGCCCGGGAGGGCCTGGAGACCTCGCTCTTCCTGTGGACCAACGTGCGCACCGCCGGGGAGTCCACCGGCCCGCTGATCGGCGCGGCCGTCGGCCTGCTGCTCTCCACCGCCCT
Organism: Kitasatospora sp. NPDC004745; assembly: GCF_042873275.1. Classification (NCBI taxonomy): domain Bacteria; kingdom Bacillati; phylum Actinomycetota; class Actinomycetes; order Kitasatosporales; family Streptomycetaceae; genus Kitasatospora; species Kitasatospora sp. NPDC004745. Next base: position 54,972 of record NZ_JBIALK010000018.1, read on the forward strand.
CTGCTGGGGGCTGTACCGGCGGGCCCTGAGGATGAACCTCACCCGGTTCTTCACCATCACCGGCGCCGGTCTGATCGTCGTCGCGGCCGGTGTGCTCGGCTACGGACTGCGCGACCTGCAGGAGTCCGGACTGCTCGGCGGCGGCGCCACCTATGCCTTCGACCTGAGCGCCCACCTGGACGCCTCCTCCTGGTACGCCACGCTGGTCCAGGGCACCCTGAACCTGACCGTCACCATGACGGTCCTGCAGGTCGTCGGGTACGTCGCCTACCTGTGCATCGTCATGACGCTGTTCGTCGAGGGCGTCCGGGGCGGCGCGGCGGCCCACGCCGGCACAACGGCCCCGGCAGGCGCGGCAGGCGCGGCGCCGGGGAAGGGCCCGGGCGGGGGCGGGACGGCGGGCGCGCAGCAGCCGGCCGCGGCCGCCTCCCCGGCGCGGTCCGGCCGGCCGCGGTGGGTGCTGCCCGCCGCGCTGGTCGCGGTGCCCGTCGTGGCCGCCGGCACCGTCATCGCGGTCAGCGACGGCAAGCAGGGCGGCTCCGCCACCGTCGCCGTGTCCGAGCGGGACTGCGGCCGCGGCTTCGGCACCCCGCTGCCCGGCCAGCAGGTGTTCCAGATGCACAACACCGGTGACAAGGTCGCCGAGGTCTACCTGGTCGATCCGGCCAGCGGCGCCGTCTACGGCGAGATCGAGGGCCTGGCCCCGGGCACCACCCGCGCGCTGACCGCCACCATCGGCTCCGGCGACTACGCCTGGCGCTGCGTCCCCACCGGCGGCCGGGCCGTCACCTCCGGCGCCGTCCACGTGACCGGCGGCACCGAGGTCAGGGCCGTCAAGCCGGTCGGCGAGGACGACCTCAAGGGCCCGCTCGACGCCTACAGGCAGTACGTGACCGCGGGCCTCGCCGCCCTGCAGACCGAGACCGCGCAGCTCCAGGCCGACGTGCACGGCGGCGACCTCGCCGCGGCCAGGGCCGACTGGCTGACCGCCCACCTCCGGTACGCCTCGCTGGGTGCCGCCTACGGCACCTTCGCCGAGCTCGACGGCAAGATCGACGGACGCCCCGACGGCCTCCCCGACAAGGCCGGGGACAAGGACTTCACCGGCTTCCTTCGCCTGGAGCACGGCCTCTGGCACGGCGAGTCCGCCGCCGACCTGACGCCCGTCGCCGACCAGCTGGCCGCCGACGTCGCCAAGCTCGGGCAGGACTTCCCCGGCCAGGACTTCGACCCGGCCGACCTCCCGCTGCGCGCCCACGAGATCCTGGAAAACACCCTCCAGTTCGAGCTCACCGGCGACACCGACCAGGGCAGCGGCACCAACCTCGCCACCGCCCAGGCCAACCTGACCGGCACCCAGGAACTCCTGGCCGTCCTGCAGCCGCTGCTCGACGAGCGCGACCCGCAGCTGCTCACCCGCGTCGGCGCCGGGATGAAGCGGGTCGGCGACCTCCTCGCCGCCGCCCACCGGCCCGAGGGCTGGACCCCGCTCGACCGGCTCCCCGCCGACACCCGCCGACAGCTCGACGGCGCCACCGGCCAGCTGCTCGAGGACCTCGCCCCCGTCCCCGCCCTGCTCGAGATCCGGAAGGCCGCCTGATGACCGACCACCCCGCCGCCGCCGGAGGCACCTGCCCGTTCCCGACCGCCGCCCAGGCCCCCGCCGCGACGCCCGCCGTGACCCCCGCCCGGCCGGCCGTCGGGCCACTGGCCGCGGCCGAGCCCGGCGGCTGCCCGGCCGGCCCGGCCCGGCGCAGCTTCGTGCGGGCCGCCCTCGGCGCCGGGGCCGGCGCCGCGGTGCTCGCCGGCGGCGCCCTCACCCAGGCCGGCGGCCAGGCCGCCGCCGGGGACACCCACCGGGCCGGGGCCGGCGCCGTCCCCTTCCACGGCGACCACCAGGCCGGCGTCACCACCCCGGCCCCCGGCTACGCGGCCTTCCTGTCGTGCCAGGTGATCGCCCAGGACCGCAAGGCACTGGAGGACCTCCTCAGGACGCTGACCGCGCGGATCCGTTTCCTCACCACCGGCGGCACCCCGCCCGACCTCGGCGTCGGTGCGCCGCCCTCCGACAGCGGCGTCCTCGGCCCCACCGTGCCCACCGACGACCTGACCGTCACCGTCGGCGTCGGCGCCTCCCTCTTCGACGACCGGTACGGCCTGGCCAAGGCCAAACCGGCCCGGCTCGCCCCGATGAAGACCTTCCCCAACGACAACCTGCAGGCCGCCGAACTCCACGGCGACCTCTCCCTGCAGATCTGCGCCGACCGCCAGGACACCGTGCTGCACGCGCTGCGCGACATCACCCGGCACACCCGCGGCGCCCTGCAGATCCTCTGGCGGATCGACGGCTTCCAGAACCAGTCCCGCCCGGACGGCGCGCAGCGCAACCTGCTGGGCTTCAAGGACGGCATCGTCAACCCGGACACCCGCTCCGCCCGGGAGATGGACCGCCTGGTCTGGGTCACCGACGGGGCGGGCGAGCCCGCGTGGGCGACCGGCGGCAGCTACCAGGTGATCCGGATCATCCGGATGCTGATCGAGTTCTGGGACCGCGTCACGCTCGCCGAGCAGGAGAAGATGTTCGGCCGCCGCCGCGACACCGGCGCCCCGCTGGACGGCCACCAGGAGACCGACGCACCGGACTACGGCAAGGACCCGGAGGGCAAGGCGATCCCGCTCACCGCGCACATCCGGCTCGCCAACCCGCGCACCGCCGACACCGACGCCACCCGCATCCTGCGCCGCGGCTACAACTACGACCGGGGCGTCGACAAGGCCGGCAACCTGGACATGGGCCTGGTGTTCTGCTGCTACCAGCAGGACGTGGTGCGGCAGTTCGAGGCCACCCAGACCCGGCTCGTCGACGAGCCGCTGGTGGACTACATCTCACCGACCGGCGGCGGCTACTTCTTCGTCCTGCCGGGCGTGCGGGACGAGGCCGACTGGCTCGGGCGCGGGCTGCTCGCCGCGGGGTGACGGCGGGCGGCCGGTCCGTCAGGAACCGAGGGTGAAGCCGATCGCCGCGCCGCCGCCGTCCCGGTTGGCGGCGAAGGCGGTGCCGCCGTGCGAGAGGGCCACCTCGTGCACGATGGCCAGGCCCAGCCCCGACCCGGGCAGGCTGCGGGTGGCGGTGGCGCGGTAGAAGCGGTCGAAGACCCGGCCGAGGTCGGCCTCGGCGATGCCCGGCCCGCGGTCCAGCACCTCGACCCGGGGACCGCGCACCACCACCTCGATCGGGGCGGTGCCGCCCGGGTCGAACTTGGCGGCGTTGTCCAGCAGGTTCCCCACCGCGCGGGCCAGCGCGTCGGCCCGGGCGGTCACCGAGGTGTCGTCGGCGTCCACGGTGATCAGCCGTCCGCTGCGCCGCCGGGCCTGCGCGACGGCCTCGCGGACGACCTCGGCCAGCACCAGGACGGTCGGCTGCTCGTCCGCCTTCTGCTCCGCGGCGAGCGCCACCAGCTCCTCCACCAGCAGCGTCAACTCCCTGGCCTCCTCGGCCAGGTCGTTCATCAGCGCGGACCGCTCGGCGGCCGGCAGGCGGTCCAGGCTGGGCAGCACCGCGAGGTTGGTGCGCAGGCTGGTCAGCGGGGTGCGCAGCTCGTGCCCGGCGTCCTGGACGAGCCGGCGCTGGTTCTCCCGGGCCGCGGCCAGCCGGTCCAGCATCCGGTCGAAGGCCCGGCCGAGGCGGCCGATCTCGTCCGTCCCGGCGGCCGGCACCGGGACGTCCAACCGGCCGCTGGCGGCGACCAGTTCGGCCACCTCGGTGAGCCGGACCAGCCGGCGGGTCACCCGCCGGGCCAGCAGCCCTCCGGCCGCTCCGGCGAGCACCGCGACCACCGCCACCGACAGCACCGTGCGGGCCCGCAGGACCCCCAACAGATGCTCGGTCGGGCCGAGTTGCTGGGCGATCTGGACCGCACCGCGGCCTCCGCCGAGGGAGACGACGGCCACCCGGTAGGTGTCGCCGTCCGCACGCCGCAGTCCCGTGGCGGTCCGGCCGGGGTCGTCGGCGCGGGCGAGCTCGCGGTCGTCCGGGACGGGCGGGAGGTCGATCCGGGCGGTGCCGGGCAGCACCCCGCCGTCGGGGCCGAGCGCCTGCGGGGTCACCCGGATCGGGCGCAGGAGATCCGGGCTGAGCCCGTCCGAGCCGTTGAAGTCGCCGGGGAACAGCTTCTGCCGGCCGACCTGCTGGTGCACCGCCTGCAGCGCCGCGGTGAAGTCCGCCCCCTCGTCGTTCCGGATCAGCCGCGCGGCGGCGTGGTAGCCGAGCATGCCGATCAGCACCGCGACCAGCGCGGCCATCGCGGCGAACGCCAGCGAGATGGTGGTGCGCAGCCCCGGGCCCGGCCGCCGCAGCCCCGGGCCCGGCCACCGCAGCCGCGGCCGGAACCGGCCGGTCACGAGGCGCGCAGCGTGTAGCCGACGCCGCGGACGGTGTGGATCAGCGGTGCCAGCCCGGGCCGGTCGAGCTTGCGGCGCAGGTAGCCGATGAACACCGCGAGGTTCTTCGAGCCGGGGCCGAAGTCGTAGCCCCAGATCTGCTCGTACACCGTGGCCTGGTCGAGCACCGCGCCGGCGTGCCGGACCAGCAGTTCCAGCAGGTCGAACTCGGTGCGGGAGAGCTCCAGCTCGTGGCCGTCCCGCCAGGCGCGCCGGGCGTGCGGCTCGACCCGCAGGTCGGCCACGGCGAGGACGTCCTCCTCCGGCCCGGGCGGGTTGCGGCGCAGCAGGGCGCGCAGTCGGGCGAACAGCTCGCCCACGTCGAAGGGCTTGACCAGGTAGTCGTCGGCCCCGGCGTCGAGGCCGGCGATCCGGTGCGGGACGTCCACCCGGGCGGTGAGCATCAGCACCGGGGTGCGGTCGCCGTCCGCGCGCAGTCGTCGGCAGACCTCCAGGCCGTCCGGTCCGGGCATCATCACGTCCAGCACCAGCACGTCCGGGCGCTGTGCGGCGAGTGCGGCGAGGGTCTGCGCGCCGTCCGCGGCGGTGCTCACCCGGTAGCCCTCGAGTTGGAGGGCGCGGGTGAGGGAGTCGCGGATGGCCCGATCGTCCTCGGCGATCAGCACGGTGTGGGTCATGGGGCCGATTCTCCCTGGCGTGCTCACGACGGTTTCGGGCGGGTCGGGCCCGCGGGGCCGGCCGCCCCCGGGGTGCCGCGGGTGCCCGGACGGGCCCGGCACGGGCGGGCGGTCGGCGGGGCCGGGGGCACGGGCGGGCGTGGCCGCGGGCACGGCGGACGGCGGCGGCCGGGCGGTCGTCCGGCCGCCGGCCGGGGCGCGCAGCAGACGGCCGGACCTCACCGACGCACGATGCCAGCGGCGCCGGTGCGGCGTCCAGACCGCGGAGCGCGGGCCGGCCGCCGTCGGGAGCTTCCGCGCGCTCGTTCGGGGGCGTACGGTGGCCACACGGTGGCGCGTCCGTCGGACGCGGCCGCGGTGCGCGTCCCGGCGTCCGGCCGGTGCCCTCCGCGACCGCCCGGGCCGCCCGTGCCGCCGGGTTCGAGTCGGCACGCACCGCCGGAGGCCGTGATGGCGGACCGGATGGCCTTCCTGACCACCCCGCGCGCGGAGCGGGAGCGGCGGGACGCGCGGGAGCGGCTGGGGGACCGCCGGGAGGTCTACCGGCCCGGGGCGCTGCTGCCGGTGGTGGGCGGGCAGGCGGCCCGGTGCATGGACTGCGGGCTGCCGTTCTGCCACAGCGCCTGCCCGCTCGGCAACCTCGTCCCGGAGTGGAACCGGCTGGTGGCGGAGGCGGACTGGCGGGCCGCCGCGGCCCGGCTGCTGGCCACCAACAACTTCCCCGAGTTCACCGGCCGGCTCTGCCCGGCGCCCTGCGAGAGCGCCTGCGTGCTGGCGATCGACGCCGCCGCGGTGACGATCAAGAACATCGAGCTGGCGATCGCCGACCGGGCCTGGGAGGAGGGCTGGGACTGCCCGCAGCCGGCCGAGCGCGCCAGCGGCCACCGGGTCGCGGTGGTCGGCTCGGGCCCGGCCGGGCTGGCCGCCGCCCAGCAGCTCACCCGGGCCGGCCACGCCACCACGGTGTACGAGCGGGCCGACCGCCTGGGCGGGCTGCTGCGCTACGGCATCCCGCCGTTCCGGCTGGAGAAGCACCGGCTGGACCGCCGCCTGGAACAGATGCGGGCCGAGGGCACCGTCTTCCGCACCGGGGTGCTGGTCGGCCGGGACGTCCCGGCGGACCGGCTGCGGGCCGACTGCGACGCGCTGGTGGTCGCGGTCGGCGCGACGGCCTGCCGCGAGCTGCCCGCCCCCGGCCGCGCGCTGCCCGGGGTGCACCAGGCCATCGACTACCTGACCTGGGCGAACCGGGTGGACGAGGGGGACCTCCCGGCCCCGCCGCTCTCCGCCGAGGGCCGGCAGGTGGTGATCGTCGGGGGCGGCGACACCGCCTCGGACTGCCTGGGCACGGCCCTGCGCCAGGGCGCGGCCTCCGTCACCCAACTCGACATCAACGTCCGCCCGCCCGCGCACCGCGCCCCCGGCCAGCCCTGGCCGACCCACCCCAAGCTGTACCGGGAGACCACCTCGCACGAGGAGTCCGGCACGGCGGAGGAGGGCGGCCGGATCTTCGCGACGACCACGCTCGGCTTCCGGCCCGGTCCCGACGGCCGGCTGGCGGCCGTCCACGTCGCCGAGGCCGAGCCGCCCGACCGAACGCCCCGGGCCGGCACCGGGCGGACCCTTCCGGCCCAAATGGTCCTCCTCGCCCTCGGCTTCACCGGACCGGACCCGGACCAGCCGCTCGCCGCCCAACTCGGCCTGACCACCGCCCCGGACGGCACCCTGGCCCGGGACGACGACTTCGCGGCGCCCGCCCCGGGCGTCTTCGTCGCCGGCGACGCCGGCCGCGGCCAGTCCCTGCTGGTCTGGGCGATCGCCGAGGGGCGGTCCACCGCCGCCGCCGTCGACCGCTACCTGCGCGGTGCCACCGAACTGCCCGCCCCGATCCGAGCCTCGGCCCGCTCCCTCGTCCTGTGACCGACGGTCCGTCAGGGTGCGCGGGAGGTCGGTGGCGCGGGCGGGACCGGCGCAGCACCGCTTCTGCCGCGGCGACCAGCGGCGCTGTCCGGCCCTACTCTGCCCTGTTCGGCCCTACTCGGTCCGCAGCGCGGTGGCGGTCCGCGACCGGGCCGCCCGGCCGGCCGGCAGCAGTGCCCCGAGCAGGGCGATCACGATCCCGCCGGCCAGCAGGGGGACGAGCAGCCCGGCGGTGTAGACGTGGGACACGCTCGGCGGCAGGTGCCGGCCGATCGCGCTCCCCATCGGGGTCAGCGTTGCCCTCTCCACCGCGACCCCGAGCGGGACCCCGATCAGCCCGGCGACCAGGCCGGTGAGCGTCACCGAGGTCAGGACCATCGCGACGGTCTGCCCGGGCGTCATCCCGAGGGCCTTGAGGATCCCCAGGTCATGGCTCCGCTCCCGGGTGTCCTGCACCACCACGCTCAGCACCCCGAGCGCGGCGACCGCGATCATCATCAGCGTGAGCGCGACCACCAGGGCGCCCATGGTGATCACCACGATGTTCTTGCCCCCGTCCGAGTTCGGCTGGACCGAGGCGTTCAGCGGGGTCAGCGCGGCGGCGGCCGAGGCGGACCAGTCCGGTCCGTCGACGTCGTCGGCCAGCTCGACGTTGAACTGGTCGATGCGCGGGGTCAGACCGGCGGCGGTGAAGGTGGCCGCATCCGTCATGACCGTGTAGTCGCCCTGGTTGGTGTCGAAGTTGATGCCGACGACCTTCAGCGACAGGTGCTCGTTGTGCTGCACCACGGCGACGTCGTCACCGACGTGGATCCCCGCCGCCGAGGCCAGCTTGTCGCCGACCACGGCCTCGCCGGGCGCCGTGTACCAGCGGCCGGACAGCAGCTCCATGCGCGTCCAGGAGAAGTCGCCGGTGACCGTGAACACCCTCGGCGGTTCGCCGCCGGGCGGGGCGCCGACCATGGTCGCGCCGCTTTCGCCCCAGCCGAACGCGGCCTTCGTGCCCGGGATCCCGGCGAGCGCGGCGGCCACCTCGTCGGCATCCAGGTACGGGTGGCGCGGGTCGTCGGGGCCGTAGAGGTCCCACGGGACGCCCACGGCGGCCGTGGGGATCACGAACTCCGACCCGACGTTGAAGCCTGCGGTGCTGGCGTCCAGGTACTTGTTGAACCCGGTCTCCAGACCCGCCGCGAACGTGGCACTCACCACGCCGAACAGCACCGCCGCACCGACCAGTACGGCCCGGACCGGCTTGGCGAACGGCTGGGCCAGCCCCAACGACACGGCCCGGGGCAGCGGCAGCCGCGAGGCCAGACGCTGCGCCGCCCGACCGCCGCCGGCCTCGGGGGCGCGGCCGACCACCAGGGCCCGGACCGTCGGCATCCGGCCGGCCCGCAGTGCCGGGATCGAGGCCGTGACGCCGACGATCAGCAGGGTGCCCAGCGGCACCACGGCACTGACCCACCACGGGATCGTGGCACTGGCCGCGCCGAGCTGCTTCGTGGCCCCGTCCAGGATCGGTACGGCCAGGAGGTTGCCGGAGACCGTGCCGAGCACCAGGCCGAGTGTCGCCGGGATCACGGCCTGCGCGGTGTAGGCGCGGGCCACCTGCGACGGGGTGAAGCCCAAGGACTTCAGGATCCCGATGCGCCGGGTTCCCGAGGCCGCGGCCCCGCCGACCACGATCGAGATGATCAGCACCGACATGAGCAGGCCGAGGATCCCGAAGGCGACCAGGAACGGCACGTACGCCTTGGCGTTGCCGGTCGCCTGCTGCTCCGCGGTCAGGTACGACTGTCCGGCCTCGACCGCGCCGGCCGGCGCGGCGGCGGCCACCGCCTGCTTGTCGACGGCGATGTCGGCGGCGGTCCCGGCCTGGGCGAACCGGTAGAGCATCTGCTCGTCGGACCTGGCACCGGCGGCGGTGAGCCGCGCGAAACCGTCGGCGGTGGCGAAGGCGGTCGCGCTGTCGGTCACCGAGCCGCCGAAGCCGACGACCTTGAACGACGGCTTGCCCGGCAGGGAGGAGAACACCACCGAACTGCCGAAGCAGGCGACGGCATAGTGCTGCCACGGCAGGGCGATCTCGCCCGGGCCGGTCGGCCAGCGCCCCCGGGTCAGCGCCAGCTGGTCCATCCCGGAGGTGCTGCCCAGGTCGGGCCGGGTGGTGACGGTGATCGGATGGTTCTCCGTACCGGCGAGGTCGTTCTCGGGGCAGTCCGTGCCGACGGTCGTGTCCAGGGCGGCGGCTACCGGGTACGGCCCGGCCGCCTCGGTGACGCCGGCGGCGTGAGCCGTGGCGGCGGCCTGTGCGGCCGTGACCTTCGAAGCGTCGAACTGGACCGCCAGGTGCGCCCCGTTCCGAGCGCTGAAGGCGTGCTGGAACGGGGCCTGCACGACAGCCAGCAGACCGAGGGAGAGCACGGAGGACGTCACCGCGGCGAACGTCGTCAGAGCGATGACGAGGGACTGGACCCGACGGCGGCCCACGCCGGAACGTACGACCTTGCCCAGAGCGCTCACCGGCTCACCGCCGGCAGCGGGCGGGCCACGGCCCGGAAACCGACCCCGGAGACGCGCCGAGGCATCGGCGGCTTGCGCAGCGTCATCCGACCGCTCCCGCCGGACGGGTCCGCGGCGTGCGGGCGGCCTGGCCGGTACCGATGCCGTCGTCGACGACGTCCCGCTCGACCGCGCCGTCCACCAACTCGATCGTGCGGCGCGCGGTGCTCGCGGCCAGCTGCACGTCGTGGGTGACCAGCAGGATGGTCTGGCCGTCGGCGTTCAGCTCCAGCAGCAGCCGGCGCACGTCCTCGGCCGAGCTCGAGTCCAGAGCGCCGGTCGGCTCGTCGGCCAGCAGCAGCGCCGGCTCGTTCATCAGGGCCCTGGCCACCGCCACCCGCTGCCGTTGTCCGCCGGACAGCCGCTGCGGATAGGCCTGGGCGTGCCGGTCGATGTCCAGCGAGCCGAGCAGCTCGACGGCCCGCCGCCGCGCCTCGCGCCTGCCCATCCCGGCCAGCTGCGCCGGAACCATGACGTTGTCCAGCACGGTCAGGTCGTCCAGCAGGTTGAAGAACTGGAAGACCATGCCGATGGAGGCCCGGCGGTACTTCGCCGAATCGGCCTCGCCGAGCTGGTCGACGCGGGTGCCGTCGACGGTCACGGTGCCACTGGAAGGCTTGTCCAGACCCGCGATCAGGTTCAGCAGCGTGGACTTGCCGCTGCCGGAATGGCCGAGGATCGCCACGCACTCACCGGCCGCCACGGACAGGGTGACGCCGGCCAGTGCGGGCGGGCCGTCGTCGTACGTCTTCGTCGTGTCGCGAAGATCGATCATCGGTGCGTTCGTCATGGCCACGAACCTAGGAACGGACCGCGATCCACCGCGTCGGCCGGCGGATGTCACCTCTTCCGGGCCATCGGCCCGGGGGCGTACCCGGCGTACATCCCCGGGGCGACGCGAGGAGCCGGGGCCACTGAATACGATCTCCGCATGGAACAGCTTCTCCAGCGTCTGTCGACATCGAAGCGCGTGACCTGGCTGATGTCGCAGGCCGCGGTGCTGGCCACCGCATGCCTGTACGCGCTGATCCTCGCCCTGACGATGCTGCCCACCGACTGGGCGCACTACGACGGCCTGTTCCGGTTCCCCGACATCGAGCCCTTCCAGATGCTCGGTCTCTGCGTCGTGCTCGCCCTGCCGGTGCTCCTGGTGCGCCGTCTGCCGGCGGCGGTCTTCGCCGCGGTCCTGGGCGAAGCGGTCCTCGGCGATCTCTTCGGCGCGCGGCCCTTGATCGTGTTCGTCCTGCTCGTCGGTCTGGGCTGGTACCTCGCCGTCCGGCGGCCGAAGGCTGCCGCCCTCGGCTCCGTCGCGGCCGTCGCGGCCGCGTTCCTGAACTGTCTCCACGGCCGCGAGCAGACCGTCGGCGACGCGTCCCAGTGGGCCGGGCAGTTCGCGTTGTGGTTCGCCGTCGCGTGGGTCTTCGGCGGGGTCTACCGCAAACGCGGTGAATACCTCGAAGCCCTGCAGGAGCAGACCGCGGCCCGCGTCGTCATGGCCGAGCGGCTGCGGATCGCCCGCGAGCTGCACGACAGCGTCGCGCACAGCATCGGGATCATCACGGTGCTGTCGGGAGCGGCGGCGCGGGTCGTGGAGACCAAGCCCGAGCAGACGCGGCAGGCGCTGACCGGCATCGAGACCACCAGCCGGGAGACGCTGCTGGAGCTGCAGCGCATGCTCGGGGCGCTCCGCCGCGCCGAGCCGGACGACGCCACGCCGCAGGCCGCTCCGCTGGCGCCGGCCGGCAGCCTGGCCGACGTCCCGCAGCTCGCCGAACGCACGGCCGGCGCCGGGGTGCGGGTTCAGGTGACCTGGCGGGGTGAGCGGCGTCAACTGCCGCCGGAGATCGAACTGTCGGCGTTCCGGATCATCCAGGAGTCGGTGACGAACGTGGTGCGGCATTCCAGGGCGCGGATGTGCCGGGTCGCGGTCGGCTACGAGCCGGAAGGGGTGACGATCGAGGTGGTGGACGACGGGGACGACGGTCTCGGGGGGCCGGGCCGTCCGAGGCCCTCCGCGGCCGGCGGGAGCGGCTTCGGCCTGCTCGGCATGCGCGAACGGGTGACGCTGCTGTCCGGCCAGTTCAGCGCCGGCCAGCGCCCGGAGGGCGGATTCCGGGTGACGGCGAGGCTCCCGGCATGAGCGTGCGGGTACTGCTGGCCGACGACCAGCCGCTGATGCTGGTCGGGCTCGGGATCCTGATCGGCGACACCGACGACCTGGAAGTGGTCGGCCAGGCCGGCGACGGCCGCGAGGCGGTGCGCCTGGTGCGCGAACTGCGGCCGGACGTCGTGGTGATGGACATCCGGATGCCGGGCGTGGACGGGATCGAGGCGACCCGGCAGGCGACCGCCGAGCCGGACCCGCCCAAGGTCCTGGTGCTGACGACCTTCGACCACGACGAGTACGTCTACGGCGCACTGCGCGCCGGGGCCAGCGGATTCCTGCTCAAGAGCATGGCCCTGGACGCGATCCTGGAAGCGATCCGCGTGGTGGCCGCGGGCGACGCGCTGATCGCGCCGAGCGTGACCAGACGGCTGATCGCGGACTTCGCCGGAACGTCCGGCCCCGCGGCCCCCGGACCGGACGCCGGGCCCGCCGTGGACCCGAGTCCCCTCGCGGGGATCACCGACCGGGAGCGCGAGGTGCTGGCACTGGTCGGACAGGGACTGTCGAACACCGAGATAGCGGAGCGGCTGGTGATCAGCGCGGCGACCGCGAAGACCCATGTCGCGCGGCTGTTCGCCAAGCTCGAAGCCCGGGACCGCGTCCACCTGGCGATCATCGCCTTCGACACCGGACTCGTGCCGCGCCGACGGTAGGGCGGACGGCAGGGGCGGACGACAGGGGCCGGACCGGAAGAACGACCGCGACCACGGGTCCGCTCACGCCGCCGTCCCACCAGCACGCTGACCAGCCCGTTCAGGATGGCGCGAGCGCACTGTTCCAGGTGCGTTCACCGAATGCTCGCCCGACGTCTTGTGCGGTGTGCGGGCGGCGACGTTGGATGGACGACATTCCGCCGTCCGTCGCGTTCACGTCACCTGTCACGGAGCCCCGATGCCCCTGTCGTCCGTCCGCCACGCCACCCGCAAGGCCGCCGCGGTCTGCGCGGCCGCCGCCGTGCTCGGCACCGTCGCCGCCGCCCCCGCCACGGCCGCCACCGGCGTGGCGGCCGGGAGCGCCCCGGTCACCGCGCCCGCCCTGGACGTCCTCACGTACAACGTGTTCCTGATGAGCAAGTCCCTCTACCCGAACTGGGGTCAGGACCACCGCGCCCAGGCGATCGCCGCCGCGGACTTCTTCCAGGGCCACGACGTGGTCGTGCTCGAGGAGGCCTTCGACAACGCGGCCTCCGACGCGCTGACCGCCGGGGCCTCGGCCGCGTACCCGTACCACACGCCCGTGGTGGGCCGCTCCACCGGCGGATGGGACGCCACCTCCGGCAGCTACAGCTCCACCACCCCCGAGGACGGCGGCGTCACGCTGCTCAGCAAGTGGCCGATCCTGCGCAAGGAGCAGTACGTCTTCAAGGACGCCTGCGGATCCGACTGGTGGTCCAACAAGGGCTTCGTCTACGCCGTGCTGAACGTCAACGGGCTGCGCACCCACGTGGTCGGCACCCACCTGCAGTCCACCGACTCCGGTTGCTCCAGCGGCCAGCCGGCCGACGTCCGGGCCAAGCAGCTCACCGCCATGCGGGACTTCCTGGACGCGAAGCGGATCCCGGCGGACGAGCCGGTGCTGCTCGCCGGCGACCTCAACATCGACTCGCACGGCTCCGAGTACCAGGCCCTGCTCGACAACGGGAACCTCGCCCCGGCCTCCGCCCGCACCGGCTGGCCGTACTCCTTCGACACCGCGGACAACTCCATCGCCGCCTACCGCTACCCGGGCGAGCCCAAGGAGGACCTGGACTACGTGCTCTACCGGGCCGACCACGCCCGGCCGCAGCAGTACACCAACCAGGTCGTGCGCACCCACAGCGCGCCGTGGACGGTGAGCAGCTGGGGCAAGAGCTACACCTACACCGACCTCTCCGACCACTACCCGCTCGCCGCGCACTGAGCCGGGCGCGGGCCGTCCGCGCGCTCGCCCTGTCCGCGTCCTCGCCCCCGCCGCGTCAGGGTCCGGGCGCGGGTGCGGGAAACCGGGGTGCGGCGGCCCGCGCCGGTCTGGGACCATGCCGGGATGTCCCAGCTCCTGGAGGCCATGGTCCTCCGTCACACGCACCGCGTCCCGGTGCCGCCCGGCCCGGCGGGCGAAGGTGCCGCCGCGGCGCGGCAGTTCGACTCCGCACTGATGTCCGTGGGCTTCAAGCTGTCGGCGGAGCTGCTGGAACGGCTGTCCGGGACGGCCGAGGAGGCTGTCCGCGAGACCGCCGTGCGCACCCTGGCGACCGTCCGCGCCATGGTGGGCGACCACGTCGCGCACAACGTCTACTTCGTCGACTTCCCGAGCCACGTGCCGGACACCCTCGACTTCTGGATGCGGTGCATCGTCGGCGCGCTCGACGACCACGCGTCACGCGAGGGCGTGCTCGCGCAACTGAGCACCGGCACGGTCGACCTGCTGACCCTCCCCGGGTACGGCGTCTACGGGCACGCGTACGCCGACGTGCTCGCCGCCCACGACGAGCTGATCGCCGCCGCCGGCGACCGGCTGACGGTCCTGCACCTCGGTGGCGCCCCGGACGACGAGGTGACGGCGCTCTACCTGGCCCTGGCCGGCAGCGCCAGCCCGCTCGGCGAGGAGCACCTGCGCGACCTCGGCGTGCTCGCCGGGCACTGCGTCGCCGGCCCGCAGCCCGCGGAGATACCGGTGCGGGAGAACCGCGCCGTCGTCAACCGCGTGCGCCTCGACGCCGGCGCGGACCTCCTGCTGGACACCGTCACCGACGTGCTCCGGCTGGCCTGCGCGCTGTCCGGGGGCGACGTCACCCTGGTCGAGCCGACCAGGTTCCGGTCGATGCCCCGCCCCGTCCGCCGCGCGCTGCTGGCCGGCCTGGACGCGGTGGTCGCCGCGGCACCCGCCAAGCTCGCCGACGTCACCGCGCACCGCGAGGCGTTCAAGCGGCTCGGCGAGCGCCTGCACCCGCACGAGCACCCGCGCTGGCCGCACGCCGCCGAGGTGTTCGCCGTCGCCCGGGGCGAGCGGGCGGCCCGCTCCCTCGACAGCCTGGTCCAGGAGCTGCTCGGCGCGGGCGACGTCACCGGAGCGGTGCGACTGCTGGCCGCCGCCCCCGGCCGGCTGTTCCGCGCCCTGGACCACCTGCTGCGCGCCTGCCGCACCCGGGACGAGCGGGACGCCGTGGTCGCCGCCGTCGAGCGGGCCGCCCCGCAGGTCTCCGGCCGGGTCCTCCTCTCGCTCCGGGAACACCTGCAGAACCGCACCGGGGCGACGGACGGGCGCCGGCTCTTCGTGAACCGGCTCGGCCGCGCCTGGGCCGCCGCGGACACCCGCGTGCCGCTGCCCGAGCCCGAGCGCAAGCGGCTGATCGAGGCGCTGGACGCGGAGACCGGCCGCCGGCTGCCCGCCCCGGGGCACCTGCTCGTCGACCCCGCCGTCCTCGACGTCGCGCTGCCGCTCAGTGGCCGGGCGACGACCGGCGGCCTCGGCGTGCTGCCGCGCGGCTCGCTCTCCCCGGTCGACGGTGAGCTGCTGCGGTTCTTCGTGTACTGGAAGCAGACCAGGAAGAGCACCGACTTCGACCTGTCCGCGCTGATGCTGGACGGCGCCTACCGGACGGTCTGCTGGCTGTCGTACACCACGCTCACCCAGGTCGAGGGCGAGCACTCCGGCGACATCACGGACGCCACCCACGGCGCCTCGGAGTTCATCAACCTGCGCCTGGGCGCGGTGCGCGGCTCCTTCATCGTGCCGCAGGTCAACATCTACGACGGTGAGGGCTTCGAGGAGGTCGAGGAGTCCTTCTTCGGCTTCATGCTGCGGGAGTCCGAGCAGCAGGGCATGCCGTTCGAGGCGCGCACCGTCCGGATGAAGTCGGAGTTGCGCGGCCCGGGCCGGGTCGCGCTGCCGCTGGCGTTCCTGCGCGACGGGGACGGCCGCTGGCACGCCAAGTGGCTGCACCTGTACCTCCGGGGCACCCCGAGCGCCAACCAGGTCGAGGGGAACCGGGTGTCGGTGGCCACACTGCTGCGCGGCATCGTCGAACGGGACTTCCTGACGGTCCGTCATCTCGCGGGCCTGCTGGGCGAGCGGGCCGCGTCCACCACGCTCTGGGACGGCGGGGCGGTGCCGCCCGGCCCCGTCACCTACGTCGGTCTGGCGCGGCCGGAGGGGCTGCACCCCGACTCCGTGGTGGTCACGCCGGAAAACCTGCGCGACCTGATCCCCGCCTGACTGCTACGGTGGACCTCGGTGAGGCCATGAACGGGCTTCCTTCTCACTCCACTTGAACTAGTCCGTTCGCTTTCCTCGCCCTCGACGCACGCCGGGGGTGCCGCCACGGCACCCCCGGCGTCGTCGTTCCGGGTGTGTTCCGGATGGCCGGTGTGTTCCGGCCGGACGAGCACGGCCGGCGCGCCGGCCGCGGGCTCCCGCCGGTCAGTCCACCGGCCCGGGCCCGTCGGCCACTTGACGCCGCGGCCGGGGTGGCACGGCACGGCCCCGCGGTGGCCGGAGAACGGTGCCGAAACGGGCAGACGCGGAGAAGCGCCCGCCCCGCGGCTGCCCCTAGCATGGGCAGTATGGACATCACCATCTTCACGACCGTCCTCCCGCACGACGACCCCGACGCGTCGCTGCTCTTCTACCGCGACACCCTGGGGTTCGAGGTCCGCAGCGACGTCGGACACGGCAGGATGCGGTGGATCACCGTCGGCCCCGTCAACCAGCCCGGCACGTCCGTCCTGCTGGCGCCGCCGGCCGCCGACCCCGGGATCACCGAGGACGAGCGCCGCACCATCGCCGAGATGATGGCCAAGGGCACCTACGGCTGGATCCAGCTGGCCACCCCCGACCTCGACGCCACCTTCGAGAAGGTGCGGGCCAGCCGGGCCGAGGTGGTCCAGGAGCCGACCGACCAGCCCTACGGGGTCCGCGACTGCGCGTTCCGCGACCCCGCCGGCAACATGATCCGGATCCAGGAGGTGCGCTGAGCCCGACACCGGCGCGGACCGGCGGGCACCCCGCCGCCGAGCAGGAAGTCACCCCAGGCACGTGTCGACGTCGACGAGAGGAGTTCTGTCATGTGTCACCCCGGGTGGGGGCGCGCCCGCGCCGCGGCGCAGCGCCTGAACGACCTGGCGCTGCTGCGCCGCGTCCGTGACCGGATCGATCGGGAGTACGCACAGCCCCTGGACGTCGAGGCGCTCGCCCGAGGCGCCGGGATGTCGACCGGGAACCTGAGCAGCGCGTTCCGGCTCGCGTACGGCGAATCGCCGTACGGGTACCTGATGGCGCGCCGGATCGAGCGTGCCGCGGCGTTGCTGCGGCGTGGTGAGCTCAGCGTCACCGAGGTCTGCTCCGCGGTCGGCTGCTCGTCGCCGGCCAGCTTCAGCGCGCGCTTCACCGAGCTGGTCGGGATGTCCCCCGGCGCCTACCTCCGACGCACGTCGGGCGGCGCGGCGCAGGGGCCGGTACGGCTGCCCGCGCAGTCGGCGAGACCGGTCAGGAATCGAGAAGCGCCGGTCAGCGGGCTGCAACTAGCTTGATGGACATGACCTCCATCGAAAGCATCATCCTCGAGGCCGCCGACCCCACGGCCGCCAAGCACTTCTACACCACCGCCTTCGGCCTGGACGCGCAGCTGCGGGTGCAGGGCATCCAGGCCCCGACCGACGGTTACCGTGGGTTCACGCTCTCGCTCACGGTGGCCCAGCCGGGCGACGTCGACAGCCTCGTCGGCTCCGCCCTGGAGAACGGCGCCACCGCCCTGAAGCCCGCCGCGAAGTCCCTCTGGGGCTACGGCGCCGTCCTCCAGGCCCCGGACGGGGCGATCTGGAAGATCGCGACCTCGGCCAAGAAGGACACCGGCCCGGTCACCCGGAAGATCGACCAGTTCGTGATCCTGATCGGCGTCGCGGACGTGGGCGCGAGCAAGCGCTTCTACGTCGAGCAGGGGCTCACCGTCGCGAAGAGCTTCAGCAAGATGTACGTGGAGTTCGACGGCGGCGGGGGCGCGGTCAAGCTCGCGCTGTACCGGCGTCGCGCGCTCGCCAAGGACGCGGGCGTCTCCCCGGAGGGCGACGGGCCGCACGGCCTCGTGATCGGCAGCTCCGGCACGTCGTTCACCGACCCCGACGGGTTCGCCTGGCAGCCCGCCGCCTCCCTCGCGGCCGCGTCCTGAGGTGCGACCGCCGTCCCTCCGGTCGTCGGGCCACCCGGCCCGGTGCGGTGCACCGGGCCGGGACCGGCACCGGCTGGGGGCTTCGGAGTGGCGCGGGGCCGTAGGAGCGGGCCGCCGCGCGGCTCAGGCGAGGCCGAGGACGGACAGGGCGGTGGTCCAGTCGGTGGCGATCGCCCGCTGGGCGGGCACCAGGTCCACCTGGTGGTTGCAGACGGCCCGGTAGAGCTTGTACTCGACGGAGTCCTTGTCGAGGGACGTCCCGTCGCCGGAGCCGGTGGCGTAGTGCGGCTCGGGCCACAGGTTGCGCGGGTCGGTCGGGTGGCCGCCGAGCGACAGCGGGATGAAGTGGTCCTCCTCGTAGTCGGCGGTGCTGGTGTCGGCGTAGCCGTACTGGGCGATCTGCTGGACCTTCAGCCGGTTGGTGTAACTGGTCGAGGGGCGGATCGAGGTGCTGTAGCCGCCGACGCAGATGGTGTCGTCGATCGTGTCCTGGGTGACGTCGGGGTTGGTGGCGCCGGGCGTACAGGCCGGGTCGGGCAGCGGCAGGTAGGCCTGCGAGCAGGTGGCGGCCGTGGCGGCGCGTCCGGCGGTGTGGGCCGCGGGGGCGGCGTGTGCGGTGCCGCCGGTGGCGAGGGCGGCCGCGGCGAGCACGGCGGTGGCCAGGGCGGGGGCGAGACGGTGGGGGCGAGGCATGGGGGCTCCCTGAAGGGGCTCGGCTCGGTCGGCCAAGCGGTGTGTCCATGCCATCACCCGTCGGTCTATGCGGGTAGACCGGAAGTGGTGAATATTTGACCAAGCGTCAGTCAATGATCCTTTGGGTGTTCTTGGCTTGACGGGGCAGGGCAGTGCGGTGCCCGCGCGGCGCCGGTCGGCCCGGGTGGACGGGCGGCGGTCGGCCGGGTGGCGCGCGGCTCGACGGGCGGTGAACGGGTGGGTGGCTCCGGTCCCGACGGGTGGTGAGGACGGACGCCGGACGCCGCCCCACCCGGTACGGGCGGGGCGGCGTCCGGCGTCCGGTGAGCGCCGAGCGGCGTCAGAACAGCGGGAGCCGGCGCAGGAAGACGTCCGTCACGCCGTTGGTGTCGCCCGGGGCGAGCGTGCCGTCCTCCGAGGTGAACAGCACCGTGGTGCCGAGGGCGTCGACGAAGGGGTCGTCCGAGGCGCCTGCGGTCTGCGAGCCGTCGCCCGCCACGCTGACCCGCTCGGTGCGGCCCGTCCAGAGGTCGCGCCGGAAGACGTCCCGGGTGTTGTTGGTGTCGCCGGGCACCAGGTTCTCCGCGGCGGAGCCGAAGTAGACCCAGTGGGCGTCCGCGGTGATCTGCGCGCCGAGGGAGTCGGCGGTGGTCGTCGTGCCGGGGAGCCCGGCGCTGACGAGGGTCTCGGTGCCGCGCTTCAGGTCGCGCGCATAGACCTCGTAGTGGCGCGCCCAGGGGTCGCCACCGTCGTTGACCAGGGTGGAGAAGACGGCGTACCGGCCGTCCGCGCCGAGCGCGGGCCGGGCCGCGCCCCGGTAGCCGCCCGCGCCGTCGGGGCTGGCCAGGACGGTCTGCTCGGCGCGGAGGTCGCGCACGTACAGGGGGTAGAGGCGCGGCTTCAGGATCGCCGCCCCCCGGTCGTGCCGGAAGGAGTCGCGGACGAACTCCTCGTCGGAGACGGCGTCGAGCCGGGCGGTGGCCTCGGCGGCGAGGGCGCCGGGCCGGCCCTGGCCGATGATGTTGGTCGCCTTGGAGACGAAACCGACCGATCCGCCGTCGGCGCTGATCACCGGTTCGGCGGAGGAGGCGTTCGCCTCGGCGCCGTCCGCGCCGAGGCTGACCACCCTGGTTCGGCCGGTCCAGCGGTCGGTGACGTAGATGTTGCCGCCGGTCCAGGTGACGGTGCCGGGCGCCAGGTCGGAGCGGTTGGACTGGTAGGCGACGTACCGGCCGTCCCAGCTGATCGACGGGTGGCCGGACTGGCGGTCGGTCTGCGGCACCGCCGGGCCGTGGCCGGTGGAGACCAGCTCGGTGCTCCCGGTCCAGCGGTCGTGGACGTAGACGTCCTCGAAGCCGAGGTTCCCGCCGGGGGCGAGGTTGGTCGCGTAGGAGCTGAACGCCACGTAGCGGCCGTCGCCGCTGATCGCGGCGTCGTAGGAGTGGTCGCCGGCCTGCGCCCCGCCCGGGCCGGTGTTGACCCGCTCGGTGCGGCCGCTCCACGCGTCGCGGACGAAGACGTCGGACTTGCCGTTGGAGTCGCCCGGCACCAGGTTGGTGGCCTCCGACGTGAAGACGGCGAAGCGGCCGTCGGCGCTCAGCCCGGCGGCGTACGAGGCGCCGTCGGGCTGGGCGGCGCCACCGGGCGCGGACTGGCCGAAACCAACCGACACCCGCTCGGTGCGGCCGCGGGACGGGTCGGCCCCGGCGGGCGTCGCGGCGGTGACGGCGGCCAGCGCGGCTGCCGCCAGGACGCAGGCCGCGCGCAGCAGGCGCGGCACGGAGGTCGTTCGGGTCATCTGTCGTCCCTCCCCTGGGATCGCGCCGGCTCGCGTCGACCTCCCCGTCGGGCGCACCGGCGGCCGGCTGGATGGCCGGCTCCGGCCGAGCCAACCGTCGCCGGCGTCCGCGGTCAACGGGTGCGGCGGCGGCAGCGGCGGATTCGCGTCACCGGGCGGGGAGCGGGCGGGCGGGGCAGGTGCGCGCCCTGCTGCCGGCGGGGTTCACGGGGGCGCGGCTCACGGTGCGGGGTCCGGGGTGGGATCCGGCGAGGGGCGCGGTCCTCGCCGGGATCCGGGGAGGGCTGCGGCGGGGTGGGCGGCTGTTCCGTGGTGCGCCGGTCGTAGCGCCAGAGCGCCGGCAGCGCCGCCGCCAGCACGGCGGTGCCGCCGAGGCAGAGCAGCCCGCCGATGCGCAGCGCGGCGCGGACGCCCTGGTGGGCGGCCAGGCCGCCCGCCCGCAGGTCCCCGAGGGCGGGCCCGGCGGAGCCGATCAGCATCTCCAACCCGGCCGTCCGGCCGCGGAGTTCGTCCGGAACGGACTGGTTCCAGATGGTGCTGCGGAAGGTGTCGCCGATCTGGTGGGCGCCGCCCGCGACCAGCAGACAGAGCAGGACGCCCCACAACCCCGGCGCGAGGGCGGCGGCCGCCGTCGCGGCGCCGACGAGTGCGGCGGAGCACAGCACGAGCCGTCCGTGGCGGTGCACGCGCTCCGTCCAGCCGCCCGTCGCCGCGGCGAGCAGGGCGCCCGTGGCGGAGGCGGAGTAGAGCAGGCCGAGCGCCCACACCGCGTCAAGCTCGGTGACGAGGAAGGGGAACAGTGCCGTCGGCAGGGCGCAGGCGGTCGCCGCGAGGTCGGCCAGGTAGGTCCCCACCAGGTCCGGCCGGCGGGCCGCGTACCGGGCGCCCGCGGTGAACTCCCGCAGCCGTGGCGCCTCGGCGTCCCGCAGTGAGGGGACCGGCCTGACCCGGATGAGCAGGAGGACCGACACCAGGAAGGTGGCCAGGTCCACCAGGTAGGCCGCCGGGACGCCGGCCGTCGCGATCAGCGCGCCTGCGGTCGCGGGCCCGGCCAGTCCGGCGATGCTCCAGCGCAGCGAGAGCAGGGATCCCGCCGCGACCAGCTGCTCGTGCGGCACCAGCCGGGGGACCATCGCCTCCGCGGAGGGCTGCTGGAGGCCCTGCAGCGCCGCCGCGAGCCCGGCGGCGGCGTACAGCGGCCAGAGCGCCGGGCTGCCGAGCAGGGCGTTGACCAGCAGCAGTGCGGTGAGGGCGGCGAGCGCGAGCTCGGTGGCCAGGGCGACGGAGCGGCGGTCCGCGCGGTCGGCGAGGACGCCGCCGTAGAGGCCGAAGACGATGGTCGGGGCGAGCTCGACCGCGCCGACCGCGCCCACCGCCAGCGGTGAGCCGGTGAGGTCGGCGATCTGCAGCGGGATCGCCGTCATGGTGAGGACGGAGCCGAGCAGGGTGACCGTGCCGGCCGTCCAGGTGAGGCGGAAGTCGCGCGAGGAGCGCCAGGGTGCGGTGTTCGGCAGCAGTCGGGACCGGGGGCGGTCCGTCCCGGTCGTCGTGGGGTCCGTTCCGGTGGTCGTGGGGTCCGTTCCGGTGGTCATGGGCGGGGTCGGGTCCCTTCGCGGGGCGGTCGGCGGCGACGGCCGCGTGCGCGCCGGCGACGACCGTCCTTATCACTGATAAATTCCGGTTCCGGAACTTATCGGCGATAAGGTGGCCTGGGCAAGCGGTTTACGGCCCCTCTGGTGGGACGGGCGGGCCGTCCGCCGGCGCGGCCGACGGAATCGAGCGGAAGGGCGGCGGGCATGGCGCTGCAACGCGACGACGTGGTGCGCACCGCGCTGCGCCTGCTCGGCGAGGAGGGCATCGACGGGGTCACCACCCGGCGGCTCGCCCGCGAACTCGGCGTCCAGTCACCGGCGCTGTACTGGCACTTCAAGAACAAGCGGGAACTGCTCGACCTGATGGCGGAGGCCATGCTCGCCGAGGCCCTGCCGCCGGACCGCACCCCCGACCCGGAGCACTGGCCGGACTGGATCGCCGCCGACGCCCGCGCCAAGAGGACCGCCCTGCTCGCCTACCGCGACGGCGCCCGGGTGCACGCCGGCACCCTGCCCACCGAGGCCGAACTCCCCGCCGTCGAAGCACAGCTGGGATCCCTCTGCCAGGCCGGCCTGCGGCCCCGCACCGCGCTGCGGCTCCTGCTGACCGTCGACCGCTACCTGATGGGCTGGGTCACCGAGGAACAGGCCTGGCGGCAGGACGCCGCCGACCGGGCCCGACCGGCGTTCACCGACGAGGCGCTCCGCGGCCTGCCGCTGCTCCGCGAGGCGGCCGAGGTGCTGCGGATGACCGACCACGACGCCGACTTCGAGTACGGACTGCGCGTCCTGATCGAGGGCTTCCGCGCCGAGATCGCGCGCGAGTCGGCGGACGGCGGATCCGGAGCCGGCGGCGGGTGACCGGCAGCGGGTGACCGGCAGCGGGTCAGGAGACCGCCTCGGCGCATCCACTAGCGTGGGCCGCATGACCACACTCGACCCCGCTCGGACGGCGCTCGTCCTGATCGACCTGATGGACCGGATCGTCGCCAACCCCCTGGGCCCGCGCCCGGGTTCGGAGGTCGTCGCGGCCTCCCTGCAGCTCGCCGAGGCGTTCCGTGCCGCGGGCGCCCCCGTCGTCGCGGTGCGCGTCGAACGGCCGAACGTCGCCGAGCAGCCGCCCGGCAGTGCGCTCGTCACCGAGGTCGAGGCGGTCGCCGACGAGGTGGTGGTCAAGCGCACGATCGGCGCCTTCCACGGCACCGGCCTGCACGAACTGCTCCGGCAGCGCGGCGTGGACACCCTGGTGCTGGGCGGCATCGCGACCAACCTCGGCGTGGAGTCGACCGCGCGTGCGGCCGACGACCACGGCTACCGGCTGGTCTTCGTCGAGGACGCGATGAGCGCGCTCACCGCGCAGGAGCACCGGGCCTCGGTCGAACTGGACTTCCCGCGCCTCGGCGAGGTGGTCGGGCTGGCGGAGGTGACGTTCGGCTGACGGGCGGTCGGAGCCCCCGTGACACGCTCGACTCCCGCGGGCCCGGATCTCTCTGGTGGCGCGCCGGACGCAGCCCTATGCTCGCGCTGTGACCACCGAGTTGATCGTCCCCGGGGCGGCGCTCGCCCTCAACGGGCTCGCCACCGCCTTCGACGTCCGTCATGCCGCCAAGTGGTGGCAGCTGATCAACCACCAGTACCGCGGCGCCGATGTGACGCTGCGGACGATGAAGCGCATCGGAGCGTGTCAAGCCGCACTCGGCGCGGTGGGCGTGACTCTCGGGCTGGTGTCCTGACGGCCGGGTCGCGGATCTCCTCACACCGCGGGCCCGGGCTCTGTCCCGCCTCCTGGAGCACGCTCAGGGGCGGTGCGCGTGCAGGGCCTCGCGCAGCCGCCCGCCGGAGGCGGTGAGGCGTCGGGCGGCGGTCGGGGCGTCGACGTCCGCGAGCAGGACCAGGATCGCGTCCTTGGCGCGGCCTCCGGTGGCGGCGAGCGCGCGCCGGACCGCCGCCTCGTCGGCGCCGGTGGCCTCGGTGACGATCCGGTGGGCCCGCTCCCGGAGCTTGGCGTTGGTGGCGCGGACGTCGACCATCAGATTTCCGTACGTCCGGCCCAGACGGACCATCACCGCGGTCGACAGCATGTTGAGCACGAGCTTCTGCGCGGTGCCGGCCTTCAGCCGGGTCGATCCGGCCAGGACCTCCGGGCCGACCTCGACCTCGATCCCCAGCTCCGCCGCCGCCACCAGTGCCGAGCCCCGGTTGCAGGCCAGACCGACGGTCAGCGCCCCGGCCGCCCGCGCGGTGCGTACGGCCGCGACCGCGTACGGCGTGCGACCGGAGGCGGAGACGCCCACCACGGTGTCGGCGGGGGTCAGGCCGAGCCCGGCCAGATCGGCCTCCGCCAGCTCCGGGCGGTCCTCGGCGCCCTCGACCGCCGCGGTCACGGCGGCCGGCCCGCCGGCGACCAGCCCGACCACCAGGGCCGGTTCGGTGCCGAAGGTCGGTGGGCACTCGGCGGCGTCCAGCACCCCGAGGCGCCCGGCCGACCCCGCCCCCGCGTACACGAGCCGCCCGCCGTCCGCCATGCGGGCCGCCGCCGCGTCCACCACGGCGGCGATCCGGTCCAGCTCCCCGGCCACCGCGGCGGGGACGGTCCGGTCCTCGGTGTTCATCAGGTGTAGCAGGTCCACGGTCGGCAGCCGGTCGATCCCGGCCCAGTCGGCGCGGATCGTCTCGGTGGGCGGCACGGCGTTCTGGTTCATGCCTGCCAGCGTCCCCGGGGGCGACGACGGCCAATCCGGCCCGGCACCCGGGAGGAGGGCGGCCGGCCCGTCGCCCGCTCCCCACCGGGCGCCCCCGGACGAGGACGCCCGCGATGGGTGCTGGTCGATGCCTCCACCGGCCTCCCCCGCATGGGTGAGGACTGCTCAGGCTTCCCACCGGTGGCACGTTGCCCGGTGGTCCTCCTGCAGCGGAGGTGCCCTCGCCGGCCGGCGGGTGGCCTCGTGGCAGACTCCGCGCATGCTGATGTCGCGATGGCGCCTGCGGGCGGCGGGCAACGAGGACAGGGAGCTCGCGGCCCGTCTTGCGGGGGAAGCCCTGTTCGAGATCCGTTCGCTCGCCGTTCGTGCAGCCCGGCACCCGGACGAAGCACCTGCCGCCGGGGTCGTCGATTAGATCGACGCCTGGGCGAAGTTCTGCACCGAGCTGCTGGCGGCTTCCGGAACACGCCGGCGGCGGCGGTTGGGGGACCTCCGCAGCCCGCGTGAGCGGGCGTTGACCGAGCGACCGATGAGTCACATCTGGAACGTCAGCGGTCCCGAGCGGCGGGCCTGGATCCTTCGCCAGGTCGACCGGAGCGGTCTCGGCTGGACGCCACCGCCGTCTCTCTGACCGTCCGGGGCAGCGGGTGGGCTGCTTCAGCTGTCGGCCTGCGCCGGAGGCGCGGCCGGGGTGGCCGAAGGTGCGAGCGAAGGGGTGGCCGAAGGGGTGGCCACCGGGATGCCCTCCGGTCGGCCGGAGAGGAGTGCGGCGAGGTGGTCGGCGCAGCGGACGGCGGCCTCGGCCATCGCCGTCCGGGTCATCCCGGCGACGTGCGGGGTGAGCAGGGCGTTCGGCAGCCCGAGGAGCGGGGAGTCGAACGCGGCGTGTTCCCGTTCGAAGGTGTCGACCGCGGCGGCCGCGAGCGGGTGCGCCGGGTCGCGCAGGGCCTCGGCCAGGGCCCGCTCGTCCACGATGCCGCCGCGCGCGGTGTTCAGCAGGATCGATCCCGGCCGCAGGAGGGCGAGTTCGCGGCGGCCGAGCAGGCCGCGGGTCTGCGGGGTGAGCGGCACGTGCAACGACACGACGTCGCTGCCGGCGAGGAGGGCGTCGAGGGAGGCGGCCGACCGCACCGGCGGGGCTGGCGGTCGGCGGGAGTGGGCCTGCACGGCCATGCCGAGTGCGCCGGCCCGGGCTGCGAGTGCCCGGCCGGTGCGACCGAGGCCGACGATGCCGAGGGTGAGCTCCGAGAGTTCGCGCGGTGGGGTGGTGGGGGCGCCCCAGCGGCCCTGGTGGGTGGCCCGGTCATGGGCGGGGAGGCCGCGGGTGAGGGTGAGGAGCTGGGCGAGTACGAACTCGGCCACGGCGGCGGCGTTGGAGCCGGGGGTGTGGGTGACGGTGACGCCGTGCCGGGCCGCGGCGGCGAGGTCGACGTGGTCGGTACCGGCCCCGGCCCGGCCGATCACCCGCAGGCGGGCGGGCCGGCCCGGGTCGGTCGCCGCGGCGAGGACGGCGGCGCGCAGGGGCACACCGCCGCGCGACTTGACGGCGTGGTAGCCGGCGCCCCGCCGGAACTCCTCGACCAGGGCGGCCTCGTCGAAGGCGTCGAGGTCGGTGAACCCGACCCGGCCGCCCCAGGCCGCATGGGCGCCCGCCCGGTCGTCGACCCGGCGCAGGTTGAGGGTGACGTCGAGGCCGTGGCCGAGCAGGCGCTCCAGCTCGCGGTGCAGCAGTTCTCCGGGGGCGGCGTCCAGCAGCAGGACGTGCGGTCGGGTCATCGGGCGGGCTCCGGCGTGCGGTCGGGCGCCGTCAGGCCATCCAGAAGAAGACGGCCGTCATCCGCCGTTCCGGCAGCTCGGTGCCGTAGTAGGTGGTCGCGCTGTGGATCAGGTTGGCGTGGTAGAGGAGCAGCTGGTTGTACCGGTTGGGGACGCGGACGTCCTCGGTGAAGTGGTCGGCGGGCACGTGCCGGGTACCGAGCGCCTCCACCAGGTTGTTGTGCGGGGCGTTGACGTGGTTCCCGCCGAGCCGGCCGCCGGGGAACTGCTGCCGGTAGAAGCTGGTGCCGGCGTCCTTGGGTGCGCCGGGGCTGAGGTAGAGCACGGCGGCGTAGCGGCAGAGCGCGCGGGAGTCGGTGTGCGGGCGGGACTCCGACTCCCCGGCGCCGACCACCTGCACGCAGTTGTGGTTGAGCGTGCCCCCGCCCGGGGTGCTCTGGACCCAGAGCCGGGGGGCGCCGGTGGCCTTGCGGACCAGTGCCTCGACGCGGGCCAGTTCGTCCGGCTCCAGCCCGGGCATGGTGCGCAGGCCGGGCCAGGTCTCGGGGCGGTGCGGATAGCCCTCGGTCCAGTCGCCGCGGGACAGGACGCGCTCGCGGACGGCGTCCGGGTCCGTGAGGACGTTGTCCAGGACCCAGTAGTCCCGGCCGCGGGTGGGCTTGCGGTAGGGCAGGACCGGCAGGGTGGTGGGCCTGATGGGCTGTGAGGGCATGGGCCGACGATAGGGGTGGGCATCACCAACCTTCTGCCGTGAGCAGGTCAACCTTTCGTCAAGTGTGGACCGGCGGCGGGCGGGTGCTCCCGGGCAGGTCAGGGGCCGGGGCGGACGGCGAAGGTGCCCAGGGCGCCCTCCAGGCGGTCGAAGGCCCGGACGGCGGAGGGGCGCACCGCGGCCGCGATCGCACCGGCCTCCTCGCCGGCCAGCACGCGGTGGAACACCTCGGTGAACACCGTGCGGTCGACCGCGGCGAGCAGCCCGGCGGCGACCCGGCTCTCGAAGTCGACCGGGGCGCTGCCCGGTATCGCGGTCGAGTCGGTGGCGGCCCCGGTGGCGTGACTCCCGGTGCTGCCGGTGCTGTCGCCGTCGGCGGTGCCGCTTCCGGCGGCGCCGGCCGCCGCCAGCGCCTCGGCGAGGGCGGCCTCGCCCTGCTCGTGCAGCTCGCGCAGCCGGGCGACCAGGGCCGGGCTGTCGGTGATGGTGCGGGCGAAGGCCCGGCCGGAGAAGCCGAGCCGGGGGTCGTGCCGGTCGAGCCCGCCCAGGCAGTCGCGGCGCAGGGCGGCGAGGGCGGACTCGCCGGGCGCCCGCTCGTCGACCGCCCGGGCGAGCCGGCCGACCAGCTCCTCGTGCAGGTCGAGGAGCAGGTCCTCCTTGCGCGGGAAGTGGTTGGTGACGGTCATCTTGGCGACCCCGGCGGCGGCCGCGACCTCCGCGATGGTGGTGCGCTCGAAGCCCTGGTCGATGAAGAGCCTCGTCGCGGCGTGCGAGATCGCCTCGCGGGTGCGGCGCTTGTTGAGCTCGCGCAGGTTCGGGGTCGCCCGGGTCTCGGTCATGGCGGCAGCCTAGCGCGGTTCGCTGGGTCGGGCACAGTAATTAGGCTTGACCCATTCGATGGGTCCGTCCTAAGTTCTTCCCGGGGGGCCGCCCGGCCGCTCGTCCACCGGGGGATCGACCGCCGTTCCGGCGCGCACGATCCCGTCGACCACCGCCCGGGAGGGCCCTTGTTCACCCAGCACCCCGGCGGTCTGCGCCTGCTCACCGTCCACGCCCACCCCGACGACGAGTCCAGCAAGGGCGCCGCCACCCTGGCCCGCTACGCGGCGGAGGGGGTCGACGTCCTGGTCGCCACCTGCACCGGCGGCGAGCGCGGGTCCGTGCTCAACCCGGCACTGGACCGCCCGGAGGTCCGGGCCGACCTCGCCAGGATCAGACGGGAGGAGATGGCCGCGGCCCGGGAGGTCCTCGGGGTCCGGCAGCGCTTCCTCGGCTTCGTCGACGCCGGCCTGCCCGGGCCCGGCGAGCCGCTGCCGGAGGGCTGCTTCGCGGCCCTCCCGGTGGCGGTCGCGGCGGCCCCGCTGATCGCGCTGATCCGGGAGTTCCGTCCGCACGTGGTGGTCACCTACGACGAGACCGGCGGGTACCCGCACCCGGACCACGTGATGACCCACCGGGTCACGGTCGAGGCCTTCGAGGCGGCCGCGGATCCGGGCCGCCACCCGGAGGCGGGGGAGCCCTGGCAGGCAGTGAAGCTCTACTACCACCTGGCCCTGTCCCGGGCCTGGTTCCAGACCCTCCACGACGCCCTGACGGCGAGGGGCATGCCGTCCGGGATGGGCGGCCTGCTGGCCGACTGGCCGGACACCCCGCCCGCCCTCTCCACCACCACCCGGATAGCGTGCGCCGACCGGTTCGCCGTGCGGGACGCCGCGATGCTGGCGCACGCCACCCAGGTCGAGCCCGGGGTGGCCTTCATGGCCCACCCGCGGGACGTCGAGCGCGAGGTCTGGCCGACGGAGGACTACCACCTCGCCCGGAGCCTGCTGCCCGGTGGGGGCGGGCGTGGTCCCTCCGGCTCGGTCGGGGGCCCACCGGTGGGCGGAGCGGTCGAGACCGACCTCTTCGCTGGGATCCGTTCAGGAGGGGAGGATCAGCATTGGCCGTCCGCGAGCACGAAGTAGCCCGGCGCGGTCTGCCGCAACGTGTGGGTGACGAAGGTGTTCCAGAGCCCCATGCCCTGGCCCGAGCCGAGCGCGTAGGTCTGGCCGCCGCTCTGGGTGGCCCGGCCGGCCCGCACGTGGTCGTAGTTGTCGTCGGTGAAGCAGGGGGGTGCGCCGCCGCCGGTGGTTCCGGTCACGGTGGCCGAGCGGGCGCCCACCGCCCCGGCGGCGTCGACCGCTGCGACGGCGTAGCCGTACGCCGTCCCGGGGGCGAGCCCGCCGTCGGTGAAGGACGGGCCGGTGGTGCTGCCGACGACGGCCCCGTCCCGGTAGACCCGGTAGGAGGCCGCACCGCTGACGGCCTGCCAGGCCAGGGTGATCGAGCTCGCCCCGGCGGGGGCGGCGGTCAGTCCCGACGGCGCGGGCAGGCCGGGCGTGGTGGGTCCGCCGCCGTCCAGGCCCCAGAACCGTGCGGTGTGGTAGCTGGAGCAGATCGCGTCGAGGAAGTAGGCGCCCGTCGCCCCGCACTGGTCCGCCGCGGACCCGGGGTCGACGGCGAGTCCGTGACCCATGCCGGCGACGGTGAACACCGCGACGACGGGCCGGCCCGCCGCGTCGGCGTAGTCGTCCTCGGTGGTGCCGCCCGGCAGGCTCCGGGTGCCGGTCGGGCGTCGACCGACGCCCTGGACGTCCGTCCACTGGTCGCGAAGCTCGGTCGCGTTGACCGGTTTCACCACGGTGTCGGCGCTGCCCTGCCAGATCGCGACCCTGGGCCACGGCCCGGAGTAGCCCGGGTAGCCGGCCCGGGCCCTGTCGCCCCACTGGGCCGGGGTGAGCCCCTGGTCGGAGTTCTGGCAGCCGGAGGCGGCGGCCTGGGTGGTGGCGCACCGGGCGGGCAGGCCGGAGTCGATCGCCCCGCCGGCGAACAGGTCCGGGTAGTCGGCCAGCAGGTCGGCGGCCATCCCGCCGCCGGCGGACAGGCCGGTGACGAACACCCGGTTGCCGTCCGAGCCGTAGAGGGACTTCGCCCTGGCGACCATCTCGGCGACGGACTCCGCCTCGCCGACGCCCCGGGCGTCCTTGGCGGCGTCGAACCAGCTGAAGCAGGAGAGGCTGTTGTTGGCGCTTCCGGTCTGGGGGAAGACGACCGCGAAGCCGTAGCGGTCCGCGAACGTGGTCCAACCGGAGTCGCGGTAGTAGTCGGCGGCGCTCTGCAGGCACCCGTGCAGGGCGACCACCAGCGGTGCGCCGGTGGGCAGACCGGCCGGGGTGTAGGAGTACATCGCCAGATTGCCGGGGTTGGCGCCGAAGCCGGTGACCTGCTGGAAGGTCCCGCTCGCGGTGTCGGCGCCGGCCGGGGCGGGCGCCGGGGCGCCGACGGTGAATGCGACGGCCGTCAACAGCCCGGCGAGGACGGGTCGGAGGCGCATGGTGGCTCCTGGGTGGGGGAGGAGTGGGAGCGGCCGCCGTGCAGCGTGCCGTGCCACCCGCCGCGACGCCATGTGACGGCCACCCGGCCTCCACTGCCCCGTCATGGCACCGACCGCCATGGCCCGCACCCGGCCGGCCCGGACCGCGGTGCTCCGGACGGCGACGGGCGGGACTTCGGTGCCCGGGACTCGGGTGCTCCGGGCCACGGTGCTCGGGGCCACGGTGCTCCGGGCCACGGCACTCGGGACCGCGGCGCCGGTTCAGAGCGCGGCGAGGACCCCGCAGAGCGCGAGGAGGCCGCAGATGCCGAAGTTGACCAGCTTGTGGGCGAGGAAGACGGCGGCGAACTCCCGGATCGTCGCGCTCGGCCAGTAGTAGGCGGCGGTCGGCGACCCGAACACGTGCCCGTTGACGCCCGTCTTGCGGGCGGTCAGCGCGGCGCGGAACGCGTGGAAGTTGTTGGTGACCACTACGCAGTGGTAGTCCGGCTTGGCCTGCTCCATGATGGCCCTGCTGAACAGCAGGTTCTCCTCGGTGGTGCGCGAGCGGTCCTCGCGCTCGATGTGCTCGGCCGGGAAACCGCGTTCGACCAGGTAGTCGGCCATCGCGTGGGACTCCGGGAGCTTCTCGTCCGGGCCCTGCCCGCCCGAGGTGATGAGGACGGGCGGGTTCCCGCGCGCCGCCTGCTTGTCGTAGACCTCACGGCCGCGGTCGAGCCGGCTGGCCAGCAGCGGCGGGACGCGCTCGCCGCCGATCAGACCGGAGCCCAGCACCACGACGAAGTCCACGTCCCGGCGCGGTCGGTGGTGGCCGTACAGGAACGCGTACCCGACGAAGCAGAGGAACAGGAAGGAGACGTAGCCGACGACAAGTACGGCGGTTCCCGCCATGATCCCCACACGGGGGGACTTGGTGGCCACGGCCGCGACCAGCAGGGCGATGACGCCGAGGATGCCCACCCCGGCGAGCAGCGACAGCAGGTTGGCGGGCCGCGTCCCCTCCTTGCGGATCATGGTCAGGCCGTTCGAGATCAGGAACCAGACCAGTGCCACGGTGCCCAGCGCCGGGAGCAGGATGATCGCCACGGCTGCCACCTCCGCCACCAGGGTCGGTGCCCTGCGCAGCTCGGCGAGCAGGGTGAGGCAGAGCAGTGTCACGGCGATCCCGAGCAGGACGGCGTTGCTGAACCTGCGGCGGTCGCGCAGTACCCCGATCCCGAAGAGCAGGAAGAACAGGGCTGCTGGGGCATAGGCGATCATGCCTCGTATCGTAGGGTCCCCCCGTTCCCACCCGGCCGGAGACCTCGAACGGCCCTCCCGGCGATGGCCCGTGAGGCCCGTGAGGTGCCTCCCGCCGGCGCGGCCGGTGCGGTCGGGCGCGGTGGCTACGCTACGGGGATGAGTGGTGTGCGGGCGGCGGGTGCCGTCGGGGGTGGCGTCGGTGACACGGCCGCGGACGGGGGCTGGGCCGGCCTGTTCCGGGCGGAGCCGTCGGCGTGCGTGGCCGGGGCGTGGTTGCGGGGGCTGGGCTTCAACACCGGGGCACCGGAGGCGGTGCTGCTCTCGCTGCTGGACACGGGCACGTCGGCGTTCCTGCTGCGGACGAACCTGCCCGCGGGCGTGCTGGACGCCGCGGTCGACCATCCGCTGCGCCGGGTCTGGGGCATGGCGGCGGACTCGGGTCGACTCTCGGACGCGCAGTGGGAGCGGCTGCTGGCCGCGAGACCTCCGGGGGCACTCCGCGAGACCCTGGCGGAGGTGGCGGCCGACCTGCGCGCGGACCGGCTGTGGCGGGCCCGGGTCGGGGTCGGGATCGAGCGGCCGCCGAGCGCCGGGTCGCGGCCGCCCGCGACGCCGGAGGAAATCGCCGCGATGGCGGAGGCCGTGCCCGCGATCGAGCCCGGGCACCGGACGTACGCACTGTGGTGGGTGGCGGCGCTGCACGAGGATCCGGACGCCATGCGGCAGTTGGCGTCCTCGCCGAAGCTCTGGGTCCGCCGCAGCGTGGCCCGGGCACGGCGGCTGCCACCGGACGTGCTGGAACGGCTGGCCCGGGACGAGGACCGGGCCGTGCGGCTGTTCCTCAGCGAGTCCTGCGAGGACGCGCCGGCGGAGGTGCTGCTCGACGTGTGGTGCTGGTGGTCGGGTTCGTTCTCGTTCCCGGGGCGGCCGCGCAACCACCCCAACTTCCCGCGCCACGACCTGCTGCGCTTCGCGGACGCCCCCGAGCCGAGGCTGCGCCTGCTGGCCCTCGACGACCCGTCCTCGACCGCGGCCCTGGCCGAGCGGTTCTGCCGCGATCCCGATCGGGAGGTGCGCGCCCGGGCGGCGCAGGATCCGCGGTTGTCGCCGGAGACCGTGGCCGGGCTGCTCGACGACGCCGACGCCTCGGTCCGGGCCTTGGCCCGTCGGCACCCGGCGCTGCCGACCGCGTGCCTGGTGCCGCTGCTCCTGGACGAGCGGACCGCCGAGGAGGCGGCCGGGAACCCGGCCGTGCCGGAAGCCGTGATGCACCGGATGGTCGCCGTGGCGGCGGCCGTCCGGGCCGGGGCCGCAGCGGCGAAGGCCCCGGCCCCCGCCGTCGTCCCCGGCGTACCGTAAGCCGGCAGGCCGGTCGCGGGTGGCCCGTCGCTCAGTCCTCCTGGGCGGCGAAGCGTTCGAGGGCGGCGAGGACGGCCGTGCGCATGGCGGGGCTGCCGGTGTGCCCGGACTCGTCGACGACGGTGAGGCTGGCGTCGGGCCAGGCCCGGGCGAGCTCCCAGGCGGTGTCGAGCGGCGAGCCGAGGTCGAGGCGTCCGTGGATCAGCTCGCCCGGGATGCCGGCCAGGCGGCCGGCGTCGCGCAGCAGTTGCCCGTCGGCGAGGAAGGCGTCGTGGGCGAAGTAGTGGGCGGTGATGCGGGTGAAGGCCATCAGGTCGTCGTCGGGCCGGTCGGTGTAGGCGTTCGGCTTGCCGAGCGCCTCGTGGGCGATGACGGCGTCCTCCCAGGTGGCCCAGGCGTTGGCGGCGGCGCGCCGGACGGTCTCGTCGGGGCTGTTGAGGAGCCGGCTGTAGGCGGCGACGAGGTCACCGTCCCGGTCCTCGGCGGGGAGGTGCGCGCGGAAGGCCTGCCACGGGCCGGGCAGGAAGCGGGCGACGCCCCGGTAGAGCCAGTCGGTCTCCTCCGGGCGGGTCGTGGTGACGCCGCAGATGACGATCGCGGAGACCCGTTCGGGGTGGGTCTGGGCGTACGCGAGGATCAGCGTGGAGCCCCAGGAGCCGCCGTACAGCAGCCACTTCTCGATGCCGAGGTGTTCGCGCAGCCGCTCCATGTCGGCGATCAGCCGGTCGGTGGTGTTGTGCTCCAGACCGGTCGCCGGGTCGGCGGCGTGCGGTCGGCTGCGGCCGCAGCCGCGCTGGTCGAACTGGACGACGTGGTAGCGCTCGGGGTCGAAGTACCGCCGGGCGCCGGGCTGGTGGCCGGAGCCGGGCCCGCCGTGCACCACCGCGGCGGGCCGGCCGGCGGGGTTGCCGGAGGCGTTCCAGTGGATCTGCTGGCCGTCGCCGACGTCCAGCAGTCCCTGCGCGTAGGGCTGGTAGGGCGGGTAGGGCTCCGAGCGCGGGTGCGGGTGCGGCTCCGGGCGGGGGCGCGGTCCGGGCATGGCGGGCTCCTCCGTGGGCGGGCGGGCCGTCGTCGGGTCAGGCCCGTTCGGGCGGCAGCAGGGTGGCGAGGCCGTCGATGATGCGGTGGACGCCGAAGTCGAAGCGGGCGTCCATGCCGGGTTCGGTGAGGTCGCCGGCCAGGGCGACCAGGTTGGGGAAGTCCTCGGCGGGCAGGGCGCGGAAGCGGTCCCCGGCGGCGTCGACGATGGTGCGGCGGCTGGTGCCGAGGACCTCGGCGGCGGAGATCGGGGACTGTTCCTGGAGCACGAAGCCCTGGACGAAGGCGCCGAGCAGGTAGGTGGCCATGGCCGCGTCGGCGTCGGAGAAGCCGGCCGTGCGGAGGCGGTCGAGCTGGTCCTCCATCAGGGCGAGCAGGTGGGGGCCGGGGGCGAGGCGGCCGGAGACGACCTTGGCGGCGTCGCGGTTGTCGAGCAGGAGGCGGCGGTAGCGACGGCAGTACTCGTGGAACTGCTCGCGCCAGCTGCCTTCGCGGGGCGGGGGTTCGGCGGAGGCCATCAGGGCGTCGGTGAGCAGGTCCAGCAGTTCCTGCTTGTTGCGGACGTGCCAGTAGAGCGAGGCGGCCTTGACGCCGACCTCGCTGGCGACCTTGCGCATCGACAGTCCGGCGAGGCCGTCCCGTTCGAGGACCCGTAGGGCGGCCCGGGTGAGCGCCTCCCTGGTCAGCGGGGGTGTCGTGTCGTCGTTGTCCGGCATGGCGGTGCGGATGCCTCCCGTGCTCTCAGGAATCCCGCTTGCAATCTAACACCGTTAGGGGCACCCTGTGCCTGTCGCGCCTGCCCCTAACACTGTTAGGGGTGTCGCCGCGGGTGCTGTCGGAGCGCCGGGGCCGGGGCCGGCTGTCGGGTTTCGAGGATCGGGAGGGTCTCATGGAGGAGTCGAGCGCCCGGCGCAAACGGCTCGCGCTACTGACGCTCTGCGTCACCATGTTCATGTCCATGCTGGACAACGTCATCGTCAACAACGCCCTGCCGCGCATCGGGCAGGACCTGGACGCCGGGATCAGCGGCCTCCAGTGGGTGGCCGAGGGATACAGCCTCGTCTACGCCGCACTCGTGCTGACCGGCGGTGCGCTGGGCGACCGCCACGGCCGCACCCGGGTCTTCCGGCTGGGCCTCGCGCTCTTCACGGTCGGCTCCGCGCTGGCCGCCCTCGCCGGGACGATCGGCACGCTGGTCGGCGCCCGGATGGTCCAGGGCGTCGGAGCCGCGCTGCTCACCCCGGGCAGCCTGGCCCTGCTGCGCCACGTCTTCACCGACGAGCGCGAGCGCGCCAAGGCCATCGGCCTGTGGTCCGGCGTCTCGGCGCTCGGGCTCTCCATCGGGCCCGTGGTCGGCGGGCCGATGGTCGAACACCTCGGCTGGGCCAGCGTCTTCTGGATCAATGTGCCGATCGGCGTGCTCGGCCTGGTGCTCGCCGCACGCGTCCTGCCGGACATCCCGCCGCGCGCCCGCCGGATCGACCTCGGCGGCCTCGCCCTCTCCGCGACGGGCCTGGGCCTGCTGGTCTACGCGCTGATCGAGGGGCCGTCGCGCGGCTGGACGGACCCCCGGGTGCTGCTCTGCGGCGCCGCGGCCGCCCTGCTGCTCGTCGCCTTCCTGGTGCTCGAACTGCGCCTCGCCGAGCCGATGCTGGAGCTGAGGCTGTTCCGCGACGGAGCCCTGGGCGGCGCGCTGCTCAGCGGGTTCATGGTCAGCTTCGGCATCTTCGGCGCGCTGTTCTTCCTGCCGCTGCTGATGCAGGGCCCGCTCGGCTGGTCCCCGGCCGACGCCGGCTACGCCGGACTGCCGATGACCGGCATGATCGTCCTGGCCGCCCCGCTCTCCGGCCGGCTGACCGCCCGCCACGGGCCGCGGCCGCCGCTGGTGCTGGGCCTCCTGCTGTGCGCGGCGGGCCTCGGCGGACTGTCGCTGTACGGCGAGCACGCCCGCTACCCGGAGTACCTGTGGACCCTGTTCGCGATGGGCCTCGGGATGGGGATGACCTTCACCCCGGTGTCGATCGCGGTGCTCCAGCGGGTCTCCCCGGCCCAGACCGGGATGGCCTCGGCGACCATCAACACGCTGCGCGAGCTGGGCGGGGTCCTCGGGATCGCCGTGCTCGGCGCGGTGCTGACGAACCGGATGACCGACACCCTGACCGCGGCCCTGCACCGGCTCGGAGTCCCGCCGGGCGCGGTCGGCTCCATCGCCGACGCACCCGCCGGGGCGGCGGGCGGAGGCGCCGGGGGTCCGGCGGTGGCGCTGCCCGGCCCGGTCCAGGAGGCCGTGGACGGGGCGTTCATCGACGGCATCCACCTCGCCGTGCGCTGCGGTTCGGCGGCGCTCGCCGTCACCGCCGTCCTGGTGGCCGTCCTGCTGGGCCGGGCCCGCACGGTCGCCCCGGCCGGGAGCGGGCTTGCGCAGGCGGAGGCGCCGGCCGAGGCCGCTCGGGCCTGACGGCCGTGACGCGGGAAGGCCCGGGCCCCGACGCCGCCGTCCCGGCGGGAGTCGACCGGTCGGGAGCGGACCTGACGCGAGCGGACGGGGACGCGGGCCACGGGCCAGGGCACGGGTGCCGCCCGGGCCGGGGCGGCCGGACCGGCCCGTGAAGCCAGTCCGGTCGCACCGCCCGGCAACACCGGCCGGCCGCACCGGCGCGGGCCCCCGCCGTCAGCGGACGCCCTCGACCGCCGCCTGCGCGGCACGGGCCAGCTCCCGCCGTGCCCCCGACCGTCCGGTGGCCGCCTGTCCGGCCCCCGACCGCCCGGTGCCCGACAGCCCGGCCCCCGACAGCCCGGCCCCCGGCGCGGCCGGCGGCGGGATCGGAGGCAGGAACGTCACCTCCGCGACCAGGCCGCGCACCGCGACCACCCGGGCGAGCGAGGTGAGCAGCCCGTCGTCGCCGACGAAGGCGGGCACGCTGGTCGGCCGGCCGTCGGCGAGCCGGTAGCGGATCGTCACCGGTTGGACGAAGGCGCCCGCCTCCACCGCGGCCTGGAACAGCGCGGGCCGGAACCGGCCGCTCTCCCGCCCGCACCAG
Organism: Kitasatospora sp. NPDC004745; assembly: GCF_042873275.1. NCBI lineage: Bacteria > Bacillati > Actinomycetota > Actinomycetes > Kitasatosporales > Streptomycetaceae > Kitasatospora > Kitasatospora sp. NPDC004745. The sequence continues at coordinate 92,167 of NZ_JBIALK010000018.1, forward strand.
GTGGACCCCTCCGGGAAGACGATCACCGGGTGGCCGGAGCGCAGCACCTCGGCCACCGCCGTCACGGTGTCCGGCAGGGTGCGCAGCCGGTCGCGGTCCAGGAACACGGTGCCGCCCCAGGCGACCAGCGGTCCGAGCACCGGCCAGCGCCGGACCTCGGTCTTGGCCAGCGAGCGGCCCGGCCGTCCGGCCGCGATCAGCGGGATGTCCAGCCAGGACACGTGGTTGGCGACCACGAGCGTCCCGCCGCCGACCGCGCTCCCCGGGTGGACGCCGCCGCCCGGCGTCCCGAGGTGCACGGTGACCCCGAGGGCGCGCAGCACGAGGCGCGACCAGCACCGGGTGAGCCGGTCGCGGGTGTCCTGCGGGAGCAGCCGGACCGGAAGGCTGAGCACGACCCCGGCCAGCACCGTCACCAGACAGGCCGTCAGCCGCAGCACCCGCCGGGGGTGGGCCACGGCCGGCGCGGGGTCGGCCAGGCAGGTCTCGGGCCGGCAGGTGGCCGTCGGCAGCCAGACGCTCATGCCGACGCGCCGAGTGGTGAGGGCGCCAGCGGGGAGACACCGGCCCCGGACGGGCCCGCCGCCCCGGAGACACCGCCGGCCCCGGACAGCCCGGCCCCGGAGAGGCCGACGCCGGACCGGCTCGCCCCGGACAGGCCCGACGCCCCGGACAGGAAGTGCCGCAGGTACCGCGGGTCGGTCCGCTCCAGCGACAGCAGCACGTACAGGTCGACGCAGTCGAAGTCCGGGTCGTACGCCGGCTCGCCGCAGACCCAGGCCCCCAGCCGCAGGTAGCCGCGGAGCAGGGCCGGCAGCGCGCCCCGCTCGGCGCGCGGCACGCCGGTGGCGTCCCAGCGGCGGCGCGGCGTGACCCGGTACTGCTCCGGGGCCAGGTGCTTGGCGCTGACGGTGTCCCAGACCCGGGCCGCCGTGGCGCCGCCGTCCTCCAGCCCGATGGAGCAGCAGCCGCCCACCCAGGTGTTGCCGGTGTCGGCGAGGTAGCGGGCGATGCCGCCCCACATCAGGTTGATGACGGCGCCGTTGCCGCGGTGGTCGGGGCGGATGCAGGACCGGCCGAGCTCGACCAGGCCCGGGCGGACGGGCGCCAGGCCGGAGAGGTCGAACTCGCCGTCGGAGTAGAGCCGGCCGGCCCGGCGGGCGGCCTCGGGGCGCAGCAGCCGGTAGGTGCCGACGACGGCGCCGTGCTCGCCCTCGCGCACCAGGAGGTGGTCGCAGTACTCGTCGAAGGGGTCGATGTCCAGACCGGCGACCGGGCTGTGCAGGACGGCGCCGAGCTCGGCGGCGAAGACCTGGTGGCGCAGCCGCTGGGCGGCCCGTACGTCGTCGGCGTCGCGGGCGAGGGAGACGGTGTAGCCGGTGGCCGGGGCCGGGCGGTTGCGGGGGGCGGGCACGGCCGGGGCATCGTGGGTGGGGGCGACTGCGGTCGGAGCGTACGTGGGGACGGTGGTCATGGCGGACCCTCCAGGGCAGCACGATCGGCGGCGCCCTGGGTCGCCAGGGCGCGGGCCGGTTCGCGGGCGCTGGGCTTGCACGCGAACCGGTCCCCGTATGTCTCTCCGAGCCGGTTGGCATCCACGTTGCGGCGTGGCGGAGCGCAGATGTGCAGCTGCTGAATGGGACCACCCGTCGTCTCCCGGTCATCTGCCGGGCACCGGGCGCTCGCCGGGCATGGGTGGACAGCCCCGGGGCGCGGTGCCCCGGGGCTGTCCACGACCCGTCCTAGTACGCCTGCCAGCCCGCCGGGTCGACCCCGCCCGGGACGGCGTCCGCGGGGCCGTAGGGCGCGCGGGTGAGGACGAAGGAGCCGAGGTCGAGGTGGCTGACGGTGCCGTCGGCCGCGCGGACCACCCGGAGGGTCTCGCCCGCGTAGTAGTTGTCCAGGCCGGTCCAGGTGCCGTCGGCCTCGGCGCGGAAGCGGGAGCCGCGGCCGTCGCCGGTGGCCGGGGCCAGTTCCAGGGCGCGGTCGGCGCGCAGCCGGAGGATCTGCGGCGAGGTCCCCCAGTACCACGGGCCGGTGAGCGCCAGCAGCTCCTCGTCGACCTCGGACAGCGGGCGCCAGGGCTCGGGCAGCCGGGGCTCGTGCGCGGCGGTGAGGGTGATCAGCTGTGAGGCGATCAGGGTGGTGGCGGCGCCAGTGGTGGCGTTGGACAGCGCGATCCCGGCCAGGGCGTCCTCCTCGCTGACCCAGAGTCCGGCGGTGAAGCCGGGCATCGAGCCGGAGTGGCCGTACAGCACCCGGCCCTCGTGGCGGCGCAGTTGCAGGCCGAGGCCGTAGGAGTACGTCCAGTCGGCGTCGTCGGGGCCGACGGCGGGCCGGCGCATCTCGGCGACGGTGGCGGCGGCGAGCACCTTGTCGTCGCCGGCGGCGAGGAAGGCGGCCCAGCGGGCCAGGTCGGTGAGGGTGGACCAGAGCTGGCCGGCCGGGCCCATCAGCCCGGTGTCGGTGAGCGGCTCCGGCAGCATGACGTCGGCCCAGGGGTGGACGGCGAAGCCCCCGGCGTGCGGGTGCTCCGGCAGCAGGGTGGTGCGGTCCATGCCGAGCGGTTCCAGCACCTCGCGACGGAGCACCTCGCCCCAGGGCTCGCCGCGCAGCCGCTCGACCAGGGCGCCGAGCAGCGCGTACCCGGGGTTGGAGTAGTGGAACCGGCGCCCGGCCGGGTGCTTGTGGGCGCCGTCGGGCTCCAGCAGGTCGCCGAGGGCGGGGCGCAGCGCGCCGTCGGTCCGCTCCCACCAGGGGGCGGGGGTCTCGGCGGCGATCCCGGCGGAGTGCGCGAGCAGCTGGGCGACGGTGGCGCCGTCGGCGGGGGTGCCCGGCAGGTGACGGCCGAGCGGGTCGGCGAGGTCGAGCAGGCCCTCGTCGCGCAGCCGCAGCACCAGGACGGCGACGAAGGTCTTGCTGATCGAGCCGATCCGGAACTGGACGTCCGGGGTCGGCGCGTGCCCGTCGACCATGCTGCGGGCGCCGCTCCACACCAGCCGGCCGTCCCGGACCACTCCGGCGACCAGGGAGGGCGTGCGGCCCTCGGCCTGGGCGACGGCGATGTGGTGCAGGAGGGCGCGCCGGGTGGTCGGCAGCAGCTCGTCGGGCTGGTCGGTCATCTGGTCCCCTGGGTCTCGGCGCGGAGGGCGGTCGGACGGCGGCCGGCCCGGGGCGAGGGAATCGGCCCGGGCCGGACGGAGCCAACCTAGTCACGCCGCCCGGGGGGATCCACTCGTTATCGGGGTGGCGGCCGGGGACGCCCCGGTGGGCCGGTCAGTCCGGCAGCGGCGGGAGCTCGGGCCGCTGCAGCCAGGCCTCGAAGAGCGGCCCGAGCGGGTCGGTGGTGTACCGGGACGCGTGGGCCAGCAGGTCCGCGGTGCCGACGACGCCGTGCCGGTTGACGCTGGTCCAGTCCCGGAGCATCGCGAAGAACGGTCCGTCGCCGAGGGCCCGCCGCAGCGCGTGCACGGCGAGGCCGCCGCGCTGGTAGAGCCGGTCGTCGAACATCAGCCGGCGGCCCGGGTCGGCCAGCCTGAGGTCCTGCGGGAGCCCGGCCAGCAGGGCGTGCGCGGCGGCCGCGTGGGTGGCGGCGACGGGGCCGCCGGCGTGCTCGGACCAGAGCCACTCCGCGTACTTGGCGAAGCCCTCGTTGAGCCAGATGTGCCGCCAGTTCGCGACGGTCACGCTGTTGCCGAACCACTGGTGGGACAGCTCGTGGGCGATCAGCCGCTCGCGCTCCCAGCCGCCGCCGAGGTGGTTGGTCCCGAAGGTGGAGACGCCCTGCGCCTCCACCGGGACGTCCAGCTCCTCGTCCGCGACCACCACCGCGTACTCGCCGAACGGGTACGGCCCGAACACCTCGGTGAAGTACGCCAGCATCTCCGGCTGGCGGCCGAAGTCCCGGGTGAAGGCGGGGACCAGCCGGTCCGGGACGTACCCGGTCTGCGGCACGGACGGGCGGGCGGCCAGCGGCACCGGCCGGTAGTGGCCGATCGACACCGTCACCAGGTACGTGGAGGTCGGCGCGCTCTGCTCGTAGACCCAGGTGGTGCTGGACGCGCGGGTGGTGCGGGTGAGCAGCCGGCCACCGGCCACCACGGTGAACGGGGACGGCGTGGTGACCGCTATCTGGTACGTCGCCTTGTCGGCGGGCCGGTCGTTGCACGGGAACCAGGACGGCGCGCCGACCGGCTGGCTGGCCACCAGCGCGCCCTCGGTCAGCTCCTCCCAGCCCAGGCCGCCCCAGGGGCTGCGCACCGGCCGCGGGTTCCCGGTGTAGTGCACCTCGGTGGTGAACGCCGCGCCCGCCGCCAGCGCCTTGGCCGGGCGGATCCGCAGCTTGCCGCCGCGGTGGGTGTAGCGCGCGACCCGGCCGTCCACCAGCACCCGGCCGATCCGGAAGTCGGCGAGGTCGAGCGAGAACTCCGCGAGGCCGGTGTCCGCCACGGCGCTGAGCCGGGCCGAGGCGGCCAGCCGGTTCGGCCCGGGCCGGTAGTCCAGCGCCAGCTCGTAGCGGTGGACCCGGTAGCGGTGGTCCCCGCTCTGCGGGAAGTACGGGTCCGGGGTGCCGGCGGCCGCCGGGACGTGCTTGGACTTCACGGGGACGTGCGCTTCCTGAGGGCCGGGACGGGTGGTCACGACGTGGTCTGCCACGCCTCGATGGGGTTGCCCAGCCACCGCGTGTCGGCGGGGACGGACTCGGCGCGCATCACCAGCGAGGCCGGGCCCAGCGTGCTGCGCGCGCCGACCGTGCTGCCGGGCAGCACGATCCCGCCCGGGCCCAGGGTGGCGCCCTCGCGGAGGACCACAGTATCCATCCGCATGATCCGGTCGTGGAAGAGGTGGGTCTGCACCACGCAGCCCCGGTTGATGCTCACGCCGTCCCCGAGGGTGACCAGGTCCGCCTCCGGCAGCCAGTAGCTCTCGCACCACACGCCGCGCCCGACCCGGGCACCGAGCGCCCGCAGCCAGAGGTTGAGCACCGGGGTGCCCGGCACCGCGCCGACCAGCCACGGCACCGCCAGCACCTCGACGAAGGTGTCCGCGAGCTCGTTGCGCCAGACGAAGCCGCTCCACAGCGGGTGCTCCACGGCCCGGAAGCGGCCGACCAGCAGCCACTTCGCGGCCACCGCGACCAGGCAGGCCACCGTGCCGGCGGCCAGCAGCACCAGGCCGGACAGCAGCGCGGCCGCGCCCACCGACCACGCGGCGGACAGCCGCGACAGCGCCGCGGCGGTGACGAGTCCGAGCGCCCCCGAGGCCAGCACCGGCAGCAGCCGGCCCAGCTCGACCAGCCCGCGCGCCCAGAGCAGCCGGGCCGGCGGCTCGTAGGTGAGGCTCTGGTCGGACTGGTCCGCGGCCCGGGGCAGCCGCATCGGCGGCATGCCCAGGTAGGAGCTCCCCTTCTTGGCCTTCGCCGGGGTCGCCGAGAGCACGCCGACCAGGCCGCGCTTGGGCACCGACCGGCCGGGCGCGGTCATCCCGGAGTTCCCGAGGAACGCCCGCTCGCCGATCTTCGCCTCGCCCAGCCGCACCCAGCCGCCGCCCAGCTCGTACGGGGCGATCAGGGTGTCGTCGGCCAGGAACGCGCCGTCGCCGACGGTGGTCAGGCTGGGCAGGGCCAGCACCGTGGAGACCTCGGCGCCGCGGCCGACGCGCATCCCGAGCGCCCGCAGCCACAGCGGCGTGACCAGCCCGGCGTAGAGCGGGAACAGCACCTCCCGGGCCCGGTCCATCAGCTGGGTGACGGTCCAGGCCTGCCACCCGATCCGGCCGTGCAACGGGTGCACGCCGGGGGTGAGGCCGATGCTCAGCACGCGGACGGCGGCCACCAGCTGCGCGGCGTACACCGCGCCGAAGGCCAGCGTGGCCGGCAGCAGGCCGAGCAGGGCGTCGCCGAGGGCCGTGCCGAGGTCGCCGCCCTGCTGGACGAAGCCGGACAGGACGGCGAGGGCGGCCAGCGCGGGCAGCACCGGGAGCAGGCCGACCGCGGTGCCGGCGGCGCCGTACAGCGCGGCCCAGCGGGCCCGGCGGTGCGGGCGCTCCTTGGGCCAGGCCCGCTCGGCGCGGCCCAGCTTGACGGCGGGCGCGCCGCCCCAGCGCTGGCCGGTGGGCACCTGGCCGGTGACGCTGGAGCCGGCCACGACCTGGGCGTGCTTGCCGACCCGGGCGCCGGGCAGCAGGGTCGAGCGGGTGCCGACGACGGCGCCGGAGCCGACCTTGACCTGGCCGACCTCCAGGCGGTCGCCGTCCAGCCAGTAGCCGCACAGGTCCACCTCGGACTCGACCGCGCAGCCGCGGCCCAGCTTCAGCATCCCGGTGACCGGCGGCAGCGAGTGCAGGTCCACCTCGGGCGCGACCTTGGCGCCCAGCGCGCGGGCGTAGCGCACCAGCCACGCGCCGGAGAGCGAGGTGGCGCCGCTGAGCTCGGCGAGCCGCTCGGAGGCCCAGAGCCGCAGGTGGACGCCGCCGCCGCGGGGGAAGCTGCCCGGGCGCAGCCCGTGCAGCAGCAGCCGGGCGCCGCCGGCCGCGATCGCCAGCCGGCCCGCCGGGGTGTACAGCGCGAGGGCGCCCGCGCCGACCGCCCACCAGGAGGCGGTGGGGGCCCACGGGTAGTCGCCGAGGTGGGAGAGCAGGTTCCCGGCGGCCAGCAGGGCCACCGTCCAGCGCAGGCCGACCACGGTGAACAGCGGGATCAGCAGGAGCAGCTGCAGCAGCTTGGCCCGGGTGGGGACCAGGGTGACGGTGCGGGTCTCGCCGCTCTCGGCGGCGGTGCGCTCCAGGTGCCGGGCGAGCTTGCGCAGCGTGGGGTTCTGGTAGACGTCCAGCACGGCGGCGTTCGGGTACCGGGTGCGCAGCAGGGTGGTGAGCCGGGCGGCGGCCAGGCTGCCGCCGCCGATGGCGAAGAAGTCGTCGCGCGGGCCGCCGACCGTCACGCCGAGGATCTCGGACCACTGCTCGGCCAGCCAGGCTTCGGTGCCGTACAGCTGCTCGCTCCGGCCGGTGGTCTCCAGCTCGGGCAGCGGCCAGGGCAGGGCGTTGCGGTCGACCTTGCCGGAGGTGCGGGTGGGCAGGCTGTCGACCGGGGCGAGCAGCGGCACCAGGGCCGCCGGCAGCTCGGCCCGCAGCCGTTCGACGGCCTGCTCGCGGTCGAAGCCCTCCTGGACGACCAGGTAGCCGACCAGCAGCTGGTTTCCGCCGCGCGCGGTGCGCACGGCGGCGGCCGCGCCGGCCACGGCGGGCAGGGCCTGCAGGGCGGCGTCCACCTCGCCGAGCTCGATCCGGCGTCCGCCGAGCTTGATCTGCTCGTCGGTGCGGCCGAGGAAGAGCAGGCCGGCCGGGTCGGCCTGGACGAGGTCCCCGCTGCGGTAGGCGCGCTCCCAGCCGAGCGAGGGCAGCGGGGCGTACTTCTCGGCGTCCTTCTCCGGGTCGAGGTAGCGGGCCAGACCGACCCCGCCGATCACCAGCTGGCCGGTGCCGCCGGCCTCGACCGGCTCGCCGGCCTCGTCGACCACGGCGAGGTCCCAGCCGTCCAGCGGCAGGCCGATCCGCACCGGGCCCTCACCGGTCAGCAGGGCGGCGCAGGCGACCACGGTGGCCTCGGTGGGGCCGTAGGTGTTCCACACCTCGCGACCCTCGGTGACCAGCCGCTGGACCAGTTCGGGCGGGCAGGCCTCGCCCCCGAAGATCAGCAGCCGGACCTCGTTGAGGGACTCGGCGGGCCAGAGCGCGGCCAGGGTGGGGACGGTGGAGACGACGGTGATCTCCTGCTCGGCCAGCCACGGGCCGAGGTCGGCGCCGCTGCGCACCTGGGAGCGCGGGACGGGCACCAGGCAGGCGCCGTGCCGCCAGGCCAGCCACATCTCCTCGCAGGAGGCGTCGAAGGCGACGGACAGGCCGGCCATCACCCGGTCGCCGGGGCCGATCGGCTCGTCCTGGAGGAAGAGCGCGGCCTCGGCGTCGACGAAGGCGGCGGCGTTGCGGTGGGTGACGGCCACGCCCTTGGGGCGGCCGGTGGAGCCGGAGGTGAAGATGATCCAGGCGTCGTCGGCCGGGGCGGGGAGGCGGTCGTCGGCGGGTGCGCGCTCCGTGGTGACGCTGAGGGCGCGGTCGGCGCCGAGCACCGCGGCCACCCCGGCCTCCCCGAAGACCAGCTGGGCGCGCTCGTCCGGGTCCTCGGCGTCCACCGGGACGTAGGCGGCGCCGGCGGCGAGCACGGCCAGGATGGAGACGTACAGGTCGTTGGTGCCGGAGGGCACCCGCACGCCGACCCGGTCGCCGGGGCCGATCCCGGCGGCGGCCAGCCGGCGGCGCAGCTGCTCGACCTCGGTGACCAGGGCGCGGTAGCTGAGCACGCGGCGCCCGTCGTCCAGGGCCGGCTCGTTGGGGTGGGCCCGGACGGTGGCGTCCAGGACGTCGACCAGGGTGCGCGGTGCGGGGGCCGGGCGGCCCGGCAGCACGGCTCGTTCCGGCAGGGTGCGGGGCGGCGTGGCGTACTGCTCCGGATGGTTCGGTTCAGCGGTCATGACAGCCGTGCGCTCCTCGTCCTCGCCCCGTTCCGACCGATGTCCGGCCTGGGGGGCGGTGGGAGAACTCACCCGGTCGGGTGACCCCACTCCGGGGCCGGAGCGGACAACCCGACCGATGGTAGTCCTGCCCCGGACGATCCGTCTGGGTCGACACTCGACCCAACTGGGCTGGAACTGGCCGAATCTGACGCTTCGTCAGTCAACAACTGAGGCTTACCGTGAGTGATGTGACGACGCGTCAGTCGAATTGACGGATCGTCAGATCGAATTCTCCATCGTGATCCACACCACAGTGAATGCTGCTCCTTTCGGGTGGATGCCCCGCGCTGCGCCCGCCGGCCGGCCCCGGAGGGGGGCCTTCCGACGGGCGCTCCGTGGGCTCCGGCCGGTCAGCCGAAGTGGTGCAGGTGCTCATGGAGGAAGGCCTCCATGGTACGCGGGAGGCGTCCGGTCAGGCGGGCGAAGGTGTCGTCCGGGGCCTCCGGGCGGACCACCGCGAGCTGCTGGATCTCCACCACGTGGGCCGCCAGCCAGGGCGGCATCCCGCCCCGCTCGACCAGGTGGGCGTACAGTCCGGCCGGGGTCAGGTCCACGTACTGCACCGGCCGGTCGAGCAGGCGGCCCAGCAGTGCGGTGAGCTCCGGGTAGCCGTACGCCCGGCCGCCGGTGAGCGGGTACGTCCGGCCGGCCAGCTCCGGGCGGGTGAGCACCTCGGCGGCGGCGTCGCCGATGTCCCGGACGTCGACGTAGTTGCAGCGGGCCTGGCCGAGGGCGCCGTGCACCACCCCGGCCGCGGCGATCCCGGGGGCCAGGAGCAGCAGCTTCTGCATGAACGCGTAGGGCCGCAGCACGGTCGCCGTGGCGCCGGAGGCGCGCAGCCGCTCCTCGACCAGGTGGTGGCCGCGGGAGACCGCGACCGGGGAGTCCGGCTCGGCGGCGGGTGCGGAGACCTTGACGACGTGCTCCACGCCGCTCTCCAGCGCCACCTCGATGGCGGTCAGCTCGTGCTCCAGCTGGAGCGGGCCGTTCGCCATGGTGAGGAACAGCTGGTGGGCGCCGCGGAAGGCCTCGCGCAGCGAGTCCGGATCGGCGGCGTCGGCGTGGGCCGTCTCGGTGAGCGCCAGGGTGCGGTCGTCGAGACCGGCGGCGAGCCGGGCGGGGTCGCGGCTGAGCGCGCGGGTCGGCACGCCGAGGTGGGCGAGGCTGCGCAGGGTGGCGCCGCCGGTGGCGCCGCCGGCGCCCATGATGACGATCATGAGGTCTGTCCTTCGGGCTGGGGGTGGGTGGGGATCCGGTGCTGCGGGGGTCGGGCCGGGCGGCTGCCTCGCCATCGCCAGGTGATCACGGTGGTCGCGATCGCCGAGGAGAGCGGCAGGTCGACCGGGAGGCGGCCGGGCCACGGGCTGTCGGCCAGCGCCGGCAGCTGGGGCAGCCAGTGCGCGGCGGCCAGGCCGACGGCCAGGGCGAGCGCGGTGGCGGGCAGGGCGAACAGTGCGGCCAGCAGGGCGCGCGGCGGCCGGCGGGTCCAGGAGTGCGCGGGCCGCCTGCGCAGCGCGGCGCCGACCAGGGCCGCCACGAGGGCGGAGGTGCCGCCGATCGTGGTGGCCGCGGCGACCACCAGCTCCGGCTGCCGGGAGACGGCCCCGCCGATGCCGGCCGTCACGGCGGGCATCGCGTACGAGACCAGGACCTCGCGCCACAGGGTGAACGGCGGCGGCGCGCCGGGTGCCTTCTTGCTCGCGGGTGCCTTCTTGTTCACGGGTGACTCCTCGGGGTGATGGGCTGCCTGGCCATTGTTGATTAGGTGCCTAACTATCGGGGCGTGAAAAGGGCGGGCCGCCCGAGGGGGCCCGCCGGGTCGGCCCGGGCCGGCGCGGCCGGGGCCGGTTCGGTCCGTTCGGTCCGTCGGGTCCGGGTGGCCGGTCCGGTCAGTCCGCGGTCAGCGCGTCGGCACCCGCGACCACCCGGGCCAGCAGGTCGAGGAAGACGGTGCGCTCCTCGACCGAGAGGTCGCCGACCAGGGCCTGCATCCGGGCGAAGTGCTCCGGGGCCAGGTCGCGCAGCTTCTGCGCGCCGCGCGCGGTGAGGACCACCACGTTGCCGCGGCCGTCCTCGGTCGACGGGCGGCGGGCCACCAGGCCCTCCCGTTCCAGGCCGTCGACCAGGCCGGTGACGGTCGCCCGGGAGACGCCGAGGCTCGCCGCGAGCTGGGAGGGCGACTTCTCGCCGCCGTGGTCCTCCAGATCGGCCAGCAGGCGGTAGCGGCCGGTGGAGAGCCCGAAGCGGGCGAAGTGCACCTCCCCGGCCTGGCCGATCCGGGCGCCCGCCGCCATCAGCCGGGCCGCCACCAGGACGGCCTGCGGGTCGGCCGTCAGGCCGTAGCGGGCGATCTGGCGGCGTGCCTGGTCCAGGGTGGGAGCGCCGGTGCCGGTGCCGGGGTGCTGCGTCATGAAAATAGTATGGCGCCTAATCAGATCTCCGGTCAAGCCCGGGGGTGACGGCCTCGACCGCAGCGCCCGCCGCGGCGGTCAGTGCGAGACCGCCAGGGCCCGTGCCGCCGCCGTCGGCGAACTCCGGTGCCGTCAGGGTCTGTTCGGGTCCGGTCCGGACCTCCGGTCGAGGGGGAGGCGGTGGCGGTCGACGCGGTGGCCGGGCGGGCCCACCGGCACGCCACGGAGGGCTTCCGGCGGTGCGTCGGATCGGTCACCATGGGGGACGGTCGGCGGGCGGTGGCGGTGGGGTACGCGCGTCGCGTCCGCGCACAACGTTCTGGAGACCGCGCACAACGCTCCGGAGACCGCGTACAACGCCCCGGAGACCGCCGTCGAGGACCGGACCCGGAGCAGGAGTGAGGCAAGGGCGGCGGCCTCCTCCGGACCCCGGTCCGCGGGGCGTCCCCGATTCGGGTGAAGGTTCGTCCACCGAGCGACGCAGTGGCGGGCGGGCGCCGTAGCCTCGAGTGCCGACCCGGCGCGACGAGTTGCGCGATCCGGTTCGGAGCCGCCCGAACTCGCCGCACCGGAAGGGTCGTCGACAGAATGACACGCTCCTCGGACAGCAACGACGCACCGGCCGGCGGGCCCTCCCGCCGCGGGCTGCTCAAGATCGGCATCGGCGTCGCGGTGGGGGCTGGGGCCCTCGGCTCCGGCGCCCCCGCGGCGCTCGCCGGCGGCCCCAACGACCCGACGGGCCCGACCATCGCCGTCAAGGTGAAGAACCTCAGCGGCCCCGTCGAGACCGGTCCGTTCGCCGCGCCGTGGACCGACCTCGGGATCCCCGTGCGCTGCCCGGACGGCACCATGCTCTTCGTCTGCGGCGACACCTTCGACGGCGACCGGGTCGGCTCGGCCGACTGGCGGGCCCCGGTCGGCCTGCGCTCCAGCAGCGCGGACCCGAACAACCTGCGCATCGACGGCAGCGTCGGCGGCGGCCACGCGAACAGCCTCGTCGACGAGCCGCACAACCCCGTCGGCGACGGGTTCACCACGGCGATCCCGTCCGACGTCTTCGTCGTCGACGGCGTGCTGTACATGCACCTCATGCGCGGCGTCATCTACGACACCCACCACACCGACTTCTGGCGCTCCACCGACAACGGCGAGACCTGGGAGTACCTCTGCCAGTGGCCGGGCGACCTGTACGGAGGTCAGTTCCAGCAGAAGACGTACGCCGTGGCCGACGACGGCTACTGCTACGTCCTGTCCACGGTCTTCAACCGCGAGGTGGAGTCGGGGATGCTGCTGCACCGGGTGCGGCAGGACGGCCTCGGCGATCCGGGCGCCTACGAGCCGTGGGGCTTCGCCGACGGCGGGTGGAGGTGGGGCGCGCCCGCCCCGACGACCGTCCTCGGCACCCGCAGGTGGGGCGAGACGTGCTTCCGCGCGATGGACGGCAAGTACGTCCTGACCTGGCTGAACACGGCCCCGCTGTCGATCAGGGCGATGGTCTTCCCCCTCCCGACCTCGGACCTGACCAGGACGCTGGAGCAGACCATGATCCTCCCCGGTACCCCGGGGCAGGAGGTCGGCAACCTCGTCGCCAGCCCGTACGGCGGCTTCGTCGTCCCCGGCTCGACGTTCGGGGACTTCCACATCGTCGTCAGCCAGTGGTACGACCCGACGAACTACCGGATCATGCAGTACCGGGTCGCCATGCTCTCCTGAGCCCGTCGCGGGCCCCTGGGGTCCGCCGGAGTTCACCGCGGTCCGCCGGAGTTCACCGTACGGCCCGGGCGGCGTGCGGGGGAGCGGGATCGAGTCGTACGGGAACGGATCGGCGCCGCGTCGCGTCTCGACAGGGGACGAACGGGCGTGGACCGGGCCCGGCCGACGGGCGTGAACGGCCCTGCGGGCACCCGGACACCGCGCCCGGTGGCGACGAGGACAGCGGGAGACAGGGATGAATTCGAGTGCGAGCCGGCGCGGCGTTCTCACCGGGGCGGCCGCGGCGGCCCTCGCCGTCGCCCTCCCCACCGGCGGCCGGGCGTTCGCCCGGGGCGTGGACGGGAACGGGAACGCGGACGGGGACGCGGTCGGGCGGCGGCTGCGCGCCCTGGAACAGGCGCACTCCGCGCGGCTGGGGGTCTTCGCGCACGACACCGGCACCGGCCGGACGGTGTCGTACCGGGCCGACGAGCTGTTCCCGATGTGCTCGACCTTCAAGACCGTCGCGGTGGCCGCGGTGCTGCGGGACCTCGACCGCGACGGCGAGTTCCTCGCCGAGACGATCACCTACACCGCGCAGGACGTCGCGGACTCCGGCTACGGCCCGGTGACCGGCCTGCCCGAGAACCTCGCCGGCGGCATGACCGTGGCCGCGCTGTGCGCCGCGGCCATCGACCACAGCGACAACGCGGCGGCCAACCTCCTGCTCCGGGAACTCGGCGGACCGGACGCGGTGACCCGCTTCTGCCGCTCGATCGGGGACGGCGTGACCCGGCTCGACCGGTGGGAGCCCGCCCTGAACTCGGCGGAGCCGGGGCGGGTGACGGACACCTCGAGCCCGCGGGCGCTCGGCCGGACCTACGCGCGGCTCGCTCTCGGGGACGCCCTCGACGGGCCGGACCGGCAGCGCCTGACCGGGTGGCTGCGGGGCAACACCACCAGCGGCAAGCGCTTCGGGGCCGGGCTGCCCGCGGGTTGGGTCCTCGCGGACAAGACGGGCACCGGCAGCTACGGCACCACCAACGACGTGGGCCTCACCTGGCCGCCCGGCCGCGCGCCGATCGTCCTGGCGGTCCTCTCCACGAAGCGCGACGCGACCGCGGGGGCGGACGAACCGCTGGTCGCCGCCACCGCCGAGCTGCTGGCGGCGACGCTCGCCTGATCCTGACCTGACGGGACGGCGGCCGCCCGGGAGGCGCCGCCCCACGGACGGCCGGACGCCGGGGCGCGTCCGGCCGTCCGGCGCGTCGGGGAGGAGGGCCGAGCTCCGCCGAGCGGCCGCCCGCGGCGATCGCTGATGGTCGGTCGGCTGAGTCATCATCAGGTCAATCAACCGTCAAGTTGCGCCATTCACAGAATAATCGGGCGCCCTAAGGGGTGGTGCGCAAAAGATTTGCGGTGCTTCCAGGTCTTCACACGGACTTCTCAGACTGACAGGCTGGGGCCGCCCTTTTCAGTACGGAGGAGGTTCCTTGTCCCGTATATCCACGCTGGCCGGAGCAGTCACCTGCGCCCTCGCCCTCGTCACCGGAACCGCCGTCGCGGCGTCGGCGGCACCGATCGACCAGATACCCGGTGCGGCGGCCGAGGCGAAGGTCGACCCTGTCAACTGGACCCCGTGCAACCCGGATCCGACCAAGCCGGACCCGGGCATCTACGACTGTGCCGTCTACCCCGTGCCGCTGGACTACGACAACCCGTCCGGTGAGAAGGTCGGCATCGCGATGATGCGGCGGCGCGCGAGCGACCCGTCGAAGCGGATCGGCTCGCTGTTCCTCAACCCCGGCGGCCCCGGCGGCAGCGGTTACCTGTGGGCGACCACGACGCGCTTCGGCACCGAGGTGCAGTCCCGGTTCGACCTGGTCGGCTTCGACCCGCGCGGTGTGGCCCGGAGCAACCCGCTCAAGTGCTTCAAGACCCAGGAGGACGCCGACGCGGTCAACAACCGCATGGTCGGCGTGCCGGTCACCAAGGCCGAGATCGCCGAGACGCTGGACGCCGACCAGGACTACACCGACGCGTGCAGCAAGAACGCCGGCCCGCTGATCGAGCACATGTCGACCATCAACGTGGTGCGCGACCTGGACCGGATGCGCCGCGCCGTCGGTGACTCCAAGCTCACCTTCGCCGGCTTCTCCTACGGCACCCTGATCGGCTCGACCTACGCCAACATGTACCCGAACAAGGTGCGCGCGATCATCGTCGACGGCAACGTCGACCCCGACCTGCGCCTGCACGACGGCCTCGAGTACGACCGGCAGCGGGCGGGCGGCTTCGAGCTGGCCCTGGACGAGTTCCTGAAGCGCTGCCAGGCGGCCGGTGCCCCGCGCTGCGCCTTCGGCGAGGGCGACACCCGGGCCAAGTTCGACCAGCTGCGCGACCACCTGCGGACCAGCCCGGTCAACCTGCCCAACGGCAGCCAGGTGACGCTGAGCACCTTCACCAGCGAGGTGGCCAGCGCGCTGTACTCGCAGGCCAAGCTGGCTCCGCTGGCGAAGTCGCTGCAGGCGACCTACCAGCTGACCCAGAAGCCGGCCGCGGCCGCCCTGGTGGCGCCGAAGGCGAACGTCGCGGACGACGACGCCAACCTGCTCGCGGTCAACGCGCCGCGGGCGCTGCGGGAGGCTCCGGCGGACTCCGAGTACACCGCCGACGACTCCTACATGGGCGTCAACTGCCAGGACAAGCCGTACCCGTCGAACGACCGGACCTTCGCCAACGTGGCCAAGGCCTGGGAGAAGGCCTCGCCGACCTTCGGCCGCTACCAGGCCTTCGACGCGCCGGCCTGCGCGAGCTGGCCGGCCCCGGCCCGGGACGCCGAGCGCTTCACCGGCCCGTGGAACAAGAAGACCTCGAACACCGTGATGGTGATCGGGAACCTCTACGACCCGGCCACCCAGTACAAGTTCGCCCAGCGGATGCAGCAGGAGCTGGGCAACGCCGTGCTGGTGAGCGTGGACTCGATCGAGCACTGCGCCGTCGGCCGCAGCAAGGCCCTGAACGCGCTCGTCACCCGCTACCTGGTGGACGGCACCGCGCCGCAGCCGGGCCAGCTGCTGAAGCCGGACGCGGAGATCTTCCCGGCGGTCTGAGCGGTGGACACCCCCGCACGGTAGACGCGTGCGGGCGGACGCGGTGGTCGGCGGTCCCGCCGGCCACCGCGTCCGTGTTCTCCGCACGGCACCGCGGAAGGCCGCCGCGCGAAATACGGCGGACCGGGAAACGGCGCCCGGAGTATCGTGCCGCGCATTCGGCGGTGGATCGTCGTCGAACCTCGCGGGGGAGCGATACCGGGCCGTCGCCGAGAATGCGGCCCGCGTCACCGACAAGGGGCCGTCGAGCCGCCGACGCCCCGAATTCCCGCCCGCCCGGGTCGGCCCTGCTGTACGGGTGCGAACAGGGGGGGCGTCCGGCGCGGCCCCGGGGCCGCCGGTGCCCCCGCCCGCCCGCCACCGGATGCGCGAGCCGGTGGCGGGGCGCAGGGTCGAGGTAGGCGCGGGCGAAGCGGCCCCGCCGAGGGGCGTGCGTGGACGACGGCCCGGCCGGGCGGAGTGAGGCGGGAGCATGGGCGGAGTGATCGTGCTGGTCGAGCTGGAGCCGTCCACCGAGGTGCTGGACGCGGGCGAGGTGGAGGTGGGTGCCCGGGTGCGCTGGGTGCACGCGGCGCCACCCGATCCGGAGGTGCCCGAGGACCCGGGGCCGCGCACCTTCTGCGGGGTGGACACGGCGGGCCTGGAACGGGAGCCGTACCGGCCGGCCGGGCCGGGCGAGCCGTGGTACCCGCCGTCCCAGCGCACCCGGCGCTGCCGGGACTGCGAGGCCGCGCTCAGGGCGGCCTGACCGCGGCCCCCGGCCGGGACGGCGTGCCTGCCGGGCCCGCGGCCCCGCCCCGTCCGGCCCCGCCCCGCCCGCCCGTGGGCCCCCGCTACGCGGCCTGCTCGGCCGCTTCCTCGACGATCCGGCCGTCCCGGAGCTCGATCACCCGGTCGGCGAGTTCCATCAGCGTCGGGTCGTGGGTGGCGACCAGCACGGTGACGCCCTCGCTGCGCACCACGGCGCGCAGCAGCTGCATGATCGAGCGGCCGGTCTCCGAGTCGAGCTGGCCGGTGGGCTCGTCGGCGATGATCAGTCCGGGCTCGTTGGCGAGCGCGCGGGCGATGGCGACGCGCTGCTGCTGGCCGCCGGAGAGCTCGCCGGGCCGCTGGTCGGCGTGGTCGGCGAGGCCGACGAGGGCCAGCAGGGTGTGGGCGCGCCGCTCGCGCTCGGCGGCGGGGACCTTGCGCAGCCGCATCGGCACGCCGACGTTCTCGGCGGCGGTGAGCATCGGGATGAGGCCGAAGGACTGGAAGACGAAGCCGATCCGTTCCCGGCGCAGGGCGAGCCGGCCGTCCTCGTCGAGGTCGGCGAGGTCGGTGCCGTCCAGGGCGATGGTGCCGCCGGTCGGTGCGTCCAGGCCGCCGACCAGGTTGAGCAGCGTGGTCTTGCCGGAGCCCGACCGGCCCTTGAGCGCGGCGAGTTCGCCGCGGCCGACGGCGAAGGTGACGCCGCGCAGGGCGTGCACCGTCCGCTCGCCGGTGCCGAAGCTCCGCCGGAGGCCGGTGATCTCCACCATGGGCGTGGTGGTGGCGGCCTGGTGCTGCGTCATACGGCGTCCCCCCGTGTGCTTCTCTGTCCAGTGTCAACGGATGTCGCGGCGCCCGGGGTTCACCCCTCGGGAAGTCGATTCCGGGAGTCCGGATTCGCTCCGCCAAGGGGGCTTCGCGGGGCCGCAGTTGTGATGTGTTCATGGTGTACCGAGAGCCGCCGCGGATGCGGATGCCCGCCGGTGCAAGGAATTTGCTCATCACTTACTTGATTCGCGCAAGTCCCTTCCGTTCCTGGATCGAATCTGACAGAGTCGTCCGCTATCCGGTGATCAAATGCCGGTGATCACTTCATCGATGTGCCCATTCTGTGTCCATCTGTGACCAGTCCGTGTTCGGATCGGGTCGGTGGACGGGGCCGGGGTGCTACCGGGGGCGAAGAACCGGGGGAGGAACGAGATGCTCGGCTTCGTCGTGCGCCGACTGCGCGGGCGACTGCCGCTGGCCGGCGCCGTGCTGCTGACCGTGCTGATCACCACGGCGGTGCTCACCGCGCTGGTCGCGTTCGACCGCGGCGTCGGCGAGGCCGGCCTGCGGCAGGCGCTCCAGGGCCCCGGCCACGCGCGCACCACCGTCGTGGTGACCGCCGAACACGGCCTGGACCGGCGCGCGCAGGACGAGGCGGAGCTCGCCGCCTACCGCGGCCGGCTCTTCGGCGACCTGCCGGTGCACACCGACGGCATGCTGCGCAGCCGCTCCTACGGCCTGCCCGGCAGCGCCACCGGAGCCGACGGTGCCGCCGCGGGCGGGCAGGGCCACCCGGCGCAGCCCGACCTGACCCTGCTGGCCACCGTCGACCGCGGCCGCACCCGGCTGGTCGGCGGCGACTGGCCCGCCGCCGCCTCCGGCCCCGTCCGCTCCGCCGCCCCGCAGGTCGCCGTCCCCCAGACCACGCTGGCCCGGCTCGGCCTCACCGCCCAGTCGCTGCCCGCCGAGGTCCGGCTGGCCGACCGGCTCGACGGCACACCGCTGACCGTCCGCGTCACCGGCGTCTACCGGATCACGGACCCGGGCGACCCGTACTGGCGCACCGACCCGGTCGGCGGCCACGAGGTCGAGGTCGGCGGCTTCACCACCTACGGCCCGATGATGGTCGACGAGAGCGCCTTCACCACCGGCGGACTCGTGCAGAACAGCCGCGGCTGGCTGCTCGACGCCGACTTCACGGGCGTCTCGCAGTCCGCAGCCGAGGCGACCGGCGCGCGCGCCCGGGCCCTCGCCGACGACCTGCGGACCCGCGCCGGGCTCCAGGCCAGGACCGAACTGCCGGACGTCATACGCGAGTTGTCCGACAGCCTGGTGGTCGCCCGGTCCACCCTGCTGATCGGCGCACTGCAGCTGTCCGTGCTCGCTGCCGCCGCCCTGCTGCTGGTGGTCCACCTGATCGCGACCCGGCAGGAGGGCGAGGACGCCCTGCTCGCCGCGCGCGGCGCCTCCGGCGCCAGGCTGGGCGCCTTCACCGCCGTGGAGTCGCTGCTCCTCGCCCTGCCCGCCGCCCTGGCCGCACCGGTGCTGACCCCGCTCCTGGTCCGCGCCTTCACCGGGGTCGGCCACAACCGCACGGTGACCATGGACACCGGTGTCCACTGGCAGCTCTGGCCGGTCGCCGGAGCCTGCGCCCTCGCCTGCATCCTGCTCGCCACCGTGCCCGGCCTGGTGCGCGGCGCCGGCGCCGCGCTGCGCCGCCGGGCCGGCGGCCGGCAGGCGCTCGTCTCCGGCGTCGCCCGCAACGGCGGCGACCTCGCCGTCCTCGCCCTGGCCGTCCTCGCGTACCAGCAACTCACCCAGTACGGCGGCGGGTTGTCCCCCGACTCCTCCGGCCGGCTCGGCGTCGACCTGCTGCTGGTGGCCACCCCGACCCTGGCACTGTGCGCCGGCACCCTGGTCGTGCTGCGCCTGCTGCCCTACGTCGCCCGGCTCGGAGCCCGGGTGGCCGCCCGCGGCCGCGGCCTCGGCCCAGCCCTGGTCGGCTGGGGCCTGGCCCGCCGGCCCGCCCGCGCCACCGGACCGGTGCTGCTGCTGGTGATGGCCGTGGCCACCGGTGTCCTGGCGCTCGGTCAGCACGCCACCTGGACCGCCTCCCAGCGCGACCAGGCCGCCTTCGGCACGCTCGGCGGCCTGCGGATCTCCGCGTCGCACAACTCCCTGATGGGCCAGGGCGGCCGCTACGGCGCGCTGCCCGGCGGCGACCGGCTCGTCCCCGTGGTGCGCGAGGAGCAGTCCCTGCCCAACGGCGCCGGAGAGCTGCTCGCCGTGGACGCCGCAGCCTTCGCCGCCCGCGTCCCGGTCCGCCCCGACCTGCTCGCCGGACACACCCGCGAGGAGCTCTTCCCGCCGCTCGCCCAGCCCGCCCCCACCGGGACGCAGGCCGGGCTGCCGCTGCCCGGCACGCCGCTGCGGATCGACGCGGACGTCTCCGTGCGCCAGCAGGACCACGTCGGCCTGATGGCCGTGGTCCGCCCCGAGGTCCGGCTGCTGCTGCGGGACCGCTTCGGCTTCGTCCACAAGGCCCCGCTGGGCACCGTGCTGCCCGACGGCGAGAGCAGGGCCTCGGCCTCGCTCGCCACCCTGGTCGACGCCCCGATCGGCTCGCCCGCCGCCCCGCTGACCCTGGTGGGCGCCCTGGTCTCCTTCAGCGACTCGGCCGACGGCGAGCTGACCATCCGCCACCTCGCCGTCTCGGACACCGCCGACGGCGCCGCGACGGCCGTGCCGGTGCCGACCGGGTTCGGCTGGACGGCCGTGGCGCCCGACGTGCACGCCAACCCGGAGGTCAAGGCCGGACCGGCGGCCGAGGTCGGCGCCGAACCGGCCGGCGCCGAACGGCTGTTCACCGTCCGCTACCGCTTCGCCGACGGCCGCGGCGAGGCCCTGCGCGCCACCCTCGCCCCGGCCGGGACGACCGCGCCGTCGAAGGTCGACGGCGTCGCCACCCACGACTACCTGACCGCCGCGGGCGCCTCCGTCGGCGACACCGTCCAGGTGCCGTTCGCCGGCATCGTCATCCCGGTCAGGATCACCGCGGCGGTCGACGCCCTCCCGGTCTCGGGCCGCAGCGCCGTGGCGGTCGACCTCGCCACCGTCTCCCGACTGATCGCCGCCCAGGGCCGGGAGATGCCCGGCCGCGCCGAATGGTGGCTGCCCGCCGACGGACCGGGTGACCGGACCCCCGCCGAGGCCGCCGCCGTCCTGCGCGCCGCCCCCGGCGCGCAGGACGTCCGGCTCTACGACGAGGCCGTCGGGGACCTCCTCGGCGACCCGGTCGGAGCCGCCCCGCAGAGCGCACTGACCGTCATCGCGGTGGTCACCGCCGTCCTCGCCGCGATCGGCTTCGGCGCCGCCGTGGCCGGCTCCGCCCGCGAACGCTCCCGGGACTCCGCGCTGCTGCTCGCGCTGGGCACGTCGCGCCGGCAGATCGCCCGGACCGTCGCCGCCGAACAGGCCGTCCTGGTCGGTCTCGGCGGGGTCGTCGGCCTGGGACTGGGCGCGCTCCTCGTCCACCTGATCGTGCCGCTCGTGGTGCTCACCCCCGCCGCCCGGCGCCCGATGCCCGAGGTGCTGATCGACCTGCCGTACGGGCAGGCGCTCCTGCTCGCGGCCGCGATCGCCGTCGTCCCCCTGCTGTCGGCCTTCCTGATGGGACGCCGCCGTCGAGACGTGGCCGCCCGACTGCGCCACGTGGAGGAGATGTGACCACCAAGGCCGGCACCAGCGTGCCCGAACCGTCGACCGACCACCGCCCGGCGCCCTGGGTCCGCACCCGGCTGCGCTCGGCCCCGGTGGCCGCCCTGCTCATGGCGGCGCTCACCCTCGTCACGGTCTTCCTCGCGGCCGCCTTCCCGCGCGCCGCCGACCGGGGCGCCGACGACGCGCTGCGCCGGTTCGTCCACGACCGCGGCGTCAACGTCACGAGCCTGCACGCCACCACCAAGGCGAGCCCGGAGGCGCGGGCCGCCGACCTGGACGCCGTGCGCGACCGGATGGTCGAGCGGATCGGCCAGGAGCTCACGCTCACCCGGGACGGCGAGCAGGTCGGCACCCGCGCCAAGGCCGGCCACCCGATGCTCAACGACGGGTACGACCGGCCCAACCTGCTCCCGCCGGGGCTCAACCTGGTCTACCTGCAGGGCCTCGCCGAACACGCCACCCTCGTCGACGGCGGCTGGCCCGGCGCGCCCGGCGACGGCCCCCTCCCGATCGTGGTCAGCCAGCAGGCCGCGGAGACCATCCACATCAAGGTCGGCGACCTCGTCGACAACGGCGAGAGCCTGCGCGGCCAGGCCCGCACCAAGGTCGTCGGGATCTACCGGCCCGACGACACCGCGGACCGGTTCTGGGACGCGATCGACTGCCCGGAACGCGCCTGCCTGGTCGTCAACTCCGAAGGCGCCGCCTCCTGGCGGACCACCGGATTCGCCGGCGGCGACGGCCGCTCCGCCCTGCTCGCCTGGGGCAACGGAGGGGAGGACTTCTGGCGCCTGCCGCTCGACCCGCACGCCCTGCGCGCCGACCGGCTCACCGCGACCCGCAAGTCCCTCGGCTCCTTCATGACCGGCCCCGGCGCCAGCTCCATCGTCGCCGCCACCGGGCGCCCCGACCTGCACGTCGTCTCCTTCATGCCCGAGGTCTTCACCTGGGCCATCGCGCGCTACGAGGCCGCCGCCCCGCTCGCCGCGATCGGCCCGGTCGGCGTCGCGGGCGTCGCCGCCGTCGTCCTGTGCCTCGCCGCCGCGCTCACCGGCGACCGGCGCACCGCCGAGGTCAGGCTGCTGCGCGCCCGCGGCGGCTCGCGCACCGGCATCCTGCTGCGCCTGCTCGGCGAGGGCGCCGTCGCCGTGCTGCCCGCCGCCGTCCTCGCCACCACGCTCGCCCTGGTGCTGCTGCCCACCCCGCGCTGGGGAGCCGCCGTGCTCGCCGCCCTGGCCGCCGCCCTGCTCGCGGTGCTGGCGTTCCCGGTGCGCGCCGCCGTGCTGCTCTCCGGCCCCCGGGGCGCGGGCGGCCGGGGCCGGGTCGTCGGCGAACTCGCCGTGCTGGCCGTCACCGTCGCCGCCGTCGCCGAGGTCCGCCACCGCGGCGTGGCCCCGGCCGGCACCGGACTGGACCCGCTGCTGATCACCGCACCGCTGCTGCTCGCACTCACCGGCGGGCTGCTGCTGGCCCGGATCCAGCCGCTCGTGATCGGCCGGCTCGCCGCCCTCGCCGGGCGCGGTCGCGGCCTGGTCGGCTTCCTCGGCCTGGCCCGCGCCGCCCGCGACACCGCGGGGCGCCGCCGGCCCTCCGCGCTGCCCCTGCTCGCCCTGCTGCTCGCCGTCACCACGGCAGGATTCGGCGCCACCGTGCTCGACGGCGTGGACAACCTGCGGCTGCGCGCCGCGCGGGTCTCCGTCGGCGGCGACGCCGCGGTCGGCGTCCCGATCTCGACGACCCTGCCGGAGGCCTTCACCACGGCGGCCGCCGCGCTGCCCGGGGTGCGCGCCGCCACCGGGATCTGGATCGAGAACCAGACGTTCATCCTCGGGACCGACCGCGGCGCCACCCAGGCCACCACCGTCGTGGTCGAACCCGCGGCGTACGCGGAGATCGCCAGGACCGTCGGGCTCGGCCGGTTCGACCCCGCGGTGCTGGCCGGCGCCCCCGGCGGCCCGGACACCCCGGTGCCCGCGCTGTTCAGCGCGGGCCTCGCCAAGCAGCTCTCCGGCGGCCCGTACCGGCTGCGCACGCCCAACGGCGGGGAGCTGCTCACCACCGTCGCCGCAACCGTCACGGACACCCCCGCCATCCCGGACGCGGTCAACGCCTTCGTGGTGCTGCCGGCCGGCCCCGCCACCGCCCGGCTGCCCGAACTCAAGCGGATGAACAACTGGCTCGCCGTCGGTGACGTCGACCCCGGCCGGCTCCGCGCGCTGTTCGCCGAGCACGGCATGGGGGAGGCGGTCGGCATGGCGAAGCGCCTGCGCGACGAGGCCACGGCGGCCAGTCACGACCCCGGCGGGGTACCCGTCGGGTACAAGGTGCGCACCAGCCGCGAGGCGGCCGCCGAGCTGGCCGCCGACCCGCTGCAGCGCTCCGCGGGGCGGCTGTTCTGGGCCGCGATCGCCGCCGGTGCCGGATTCGCCCTGCTCGCCGTCATGCTGACGCTGCTCCGGGCCGCGCCCGACCGCGCGGCGCTGCTCGCCCGGCTGCGCACCATGGGGCTGCGGCCCCGCCAGGGACTGGCCCTGATCATCGCCGAGACGATCCCGCAGACCCTCGCGGCGGCGGTCGGCGGCGGGCTGGTCGCGGCCGCCGCGGCCGGACTGCTCGGACCGGCCGTCGACCTGTCGGCGCTGGTCGGCGCCAAGGTCGACGAGGGCCTCGGCACGGCGCTGCTGCCGGTGCTGCTGCCCACGGCCGGGCTGACGCTGCTGGTGGTCGTCGGGGTGGTGCTGGAGACGGTCGTCACCGGCCGGCGCCAGATCGCCACCGAACTGCGGGTGGGGGACCAGTGAGACGGGTGACGGCGCCGGGCGCCGGGACGGCCAGGGCGGCCGGGCCCACCAGGGCGGCCGGGACGATCAGGACCATCGAGACCATCGAGACAGCCGGGACCGCCGGGCCGGCCAGGACGGCTGGGACAGTCAGGACAGGAGACGAGCGGTGAAGAGCACCCCCAAGGAGCGGCCGACCGCCGACGCCCCCAGCCTGCAGGAGCTCCAGGAGCGGGCGCTGGCCGCCGCGGCGCCCAGGGCCCACGGCGAGGGCGCGGCGATCGTCTGCGACCGACTGGTCCGGATCTTCAGCGCCGAGGGGATCGAGGTCCAGGCGCTGCAGGGCCTCGAACTGACCATCCGGCAGGGCGATCTGGTGGCGTTGGTCGGTGCCTCCGGAAGCGGCAAGTCCACCCTGCTGACCATCCTCGCCGGACTCGACGTGCCGACCGCCGGCACCGCCACCGTCGCCGGCTGCGACCTGCTGGAGATGTCCGCCCGCGAACGGCTGCGCTACCGCCGCGAGGTGGTCGGCTTCATCTGGCAGCAGACCGCCCGCAACCTGCTGCCCTTCCTCACCGCCGCCGAGAACGTCGCCCTGCCGATGCAGCTGCGCGGCCGCCGGAGCGGGGCCGGCGGCACGCGGCGCCAGGCGGCCCGGGTGGCGGAGCTGCTGGAGGCGCTGGAGATCGGCGACCTGGCCCACCGCCGGCCCGACCAGCTGTCCGGCGGCCAGCAGCAGCGGGTCGCGATCGCCGTGGCGATGGCCAACAACCCGCCCGTGCTGCTCGCCGACGAGCCCACCGGCGAGCTGGACTCGGAGACCGCGGGGGTGATCTTCGAGTCCTTCCGCACCGTCAACCGGGAACTCGGCGCCACCGTCGTGATCGTCACGCACGACCCGATGGTCGCGGGCGAGGTCCGCCGCACCGTCGCCATCCGGGACGGCCGGACCAGCAGCGAGGTGCTGCGCCGCACCGTGACCGACGAGCACGGCGAGGAGTCCGTCAACGAGCGCGAGTACGTGATGCTGGACCGCACCGGGCGGGTGCAGCTGCCGGTCAAGTTCCTGGAGGCGCTCGGGATGGAGCACCGGGTCGCGGTCGACCTCGCGGCGGACCACATCGAGGTGCGCCCCGACGACATCGCCGGGCACTGAGGGCGGGCACTGACGGGCGGGAGCCGTGGGCGGGCGAGCGGGGGCGGGAGCGGGGGGAGCGGGGTGGTGGGGGCGACGGGCGGGCGGAGGCCGGCGGGCCCGGGCTACCCGTCGCCGCCCATCCGCTGGAAGAGTCCGCTGTCCTCGGCATCCGTCCGGAGGTCGGGTGCCTCCCGGTCGGCGCGCTCACCCCGGGCGGCGGCGGTGCAGAGGGCGAAGACGAGAATTGCACTGGCCGCGACGGCGAGGATTCCGAGGGCGGTCAGGACGCGTAGCCAGGTCAAAGTAGTGCCTCCCTGGGGACGGTGCGGACGAACGCCGCCGGGAGAGATATCGGCAGTTCGGCCTGCACGGTCGAGTGTCCACAGGCGGTTCTTCCCGTCGTCTGCCGCGCGAGAGGTCGCCCGCGCGGGCGCTCGAGGCATCGACGGAGCGCGTCACACGCCTCTGCGCGCCCCCACGGGGGCTCCGGGCAGCCCAGCTGGGCCGCCCACCAGCGCCCTGAGCGCGACGAGGTCCGGCTTCCCCGCGCCGGTCAGCGGGATGCCCGGCAGGACCAGCACGGAGTCCGGGGCGCACCGGGCCCCGGCACGCTCCCGCGCCCAGCGGAGCAACCCCTCCGCCGACACCCCCGAACCCGGCGCGGCGACCACCGCGGCGTGCACCCGCTCCAGACCGTCCGGGCCGGCCGTCGCGACCATCACCGCCTCGCGCACCCCCGGGTGCGCGCGCAGCGGCTCCTCGACGTCCCTCGGGAACACGTTGTGCCCGGCCACGATCGCCATCGGGTCGCGCCGCCCCGCCACCGTCAGGTAGCCGGAGGCGTCCAGGGCGCCCAGGTCGCCGGTGTGCAGCCAGCCGTCCCGCAGCACCCGTGCCGTCAGCTCCGGGTCGCGCCAGTAGCCCGCCATCGCCGTCGGGGTGCGCACGCAGATCTCCCCGGTCCGGCCCGGCGGCAGCACCGCGCCGTCCTCGTCCAGGATCCGCACCGAGGTGTCCGGGAACGGGCGCCCGGCGGTGGTCAGCAGCCGCGGGTCCAGGTGCTCGTCCGGGCCCAGCCTGGTCACCGGGCCGCACTCCGTCAGGCCGTACGTCTGGTGCAGCACCCGCCCCAGCCGGCGGGTCGCCTCCGCCAGCCGGCGCGGCGACGGCGGGCAGCCGGTGTACGTGACGCGGCGCAGGCTGCCGGTGTCCGTCACCGGGAGCAGCGGATGGTCCAGCACCTGGTACAGCAGGTGCGGCGGCAGGTACACCCGGGACACCCGGAACCGCTCGACGGCCGCCAGCACCGCCCCCGCCGCGAAGTCCTCCTGCAGCACCACCGTGCCGCCCGCCGCCAGCGCCAGATCGGCCGTCGTCCCGCCCCCGTGGCACAGCGCCGTGCAGAGCAGGAACGACGAGCCGGCCGGCAGCGGCGGGCGCGGCGGCCGGGCGAAGCGGCGCAGCACGCCCTTCGGCCGCCCGGTCGTCCCGCCGGTGAACCGCACCGCCATCACGTCCCGCGCCCGGTACCGGGGTGCCACCGGCTCGGGCGGATGCTCCGCGGCCAGCGCCGACAGGTCCGTCCCGAGCGCCGAGGGGCCCAGTGCGAACAGCCCGGCCGACGGCAGCGCCCGCCCGATCGCCGCGGCCGCCGCCGAACAGCCCACCGGATCGAACACCAGCGCCGAGGTGCCGGCGAAGCCGGCCAGTTCCACCAGCTCCGCGAGCGGCGCGTCCGGATGGAGCACCGCCACCCGGCACCCCAGCAGGTTGGCCGCCGGCCGCACCAGGAGTGCCTCCGGCCGGTTCCCGGACAGCACCGTCACACCGTCACCGCGTCCGAGCCCCGCCGCCTCCAGCGCCCGCGCCGTCCGGTACACCGCGTCCAGGCACTCCCGCGCCGTCAGCGCCGCCTCGCCGAACCGGATCGCCACCCGCCCGGGATCCCGCTCCAGCCCCGCCAACACCAGTGCGGTGTACGTCGGTTCCGCCTCCGCCACGCTCCAGCCTCCTGTCCGGTGGTCCGTCAGCCTAGGGCGTGGCGGCGGGTCCGGCGGCGTGATGCGGCGGATGCCGCCACCGCCGGGCCCGGGGGCGGGGCACCCGGCGGGAGCGGCGGGCGGCCGGATGTTGTTAGGGTTCGCGGTCGGACACGGACGGGGGACGGGTGAGCACCAGCATGGACACGGCCGAGGCGCCGGGCGGCTACGGCGCCGAGCGGCGGCCGCGCGGCGTCGTCGACCTGCGGGGCGAGGCCGGGGAGGCCTTCACCGTGCGCTACCCGGTCGGCGCGGTGGTCGTGGTGTCGGGCCTGCCCGGCGCGGGGAAGAGCACGCTGCTGCGGCGGTGGTCCGGCGCGGGCGCGGTGCCCACCGTCGATCCGCGCACCGTGCACGAGGCCTGCGAGGCCGTCATGCCCGCGAGCCTGCCGTACGCGGTCTACCGGCCGTGGGCCCGGCTGGAGCACTTCCGGCTGCTGCGCTCCTCCGTCCGGCGCGGCGGCCCGCTCCTGGTGCACGACTGCGGCAGCCGGGCCTGGATGCGCCGCTGGCTGGCCCGGGAGGCCGCCCGGCAGGGCCGCCTCCTCCACCTGGTGCTGCTCGACGTCGGCGCGGCCACCGCCCTCGACGGCCAGCGGGCCCGCGGCCGGCACGCCTCCGCCCGGGCCTTCGCCCGTCACCGCCGGGGCCTGGACCGCCTGTTCGCGGCCTTCACCCGGCACGTCCGGACCGGCGCGCCGACGCCGACCCCGGAGGCCGCGTCCGTCCTCCTGCTGGACGCGGTCTCCCGCTCCCGCGCTGCCGAGGTGCGGTTCGGGGAACCCCCGGCAGGCTCGGCACCGACCCCGACGGGTGGGATCGGCGGATGAACACGCACGCCCACCCCTTCGTCGGCGACTTCCGCGAGCTGGAGCGCGGACGGCCGGACGGCCCCTCGCTGCGGGACGCCGTCAGGGCCGAGGTGCCGGAGTACGAACGCGAGCTGCTCGCGTACCTGGAGGGCGGCTCGGTGCTGTTCGCCTCGCCCAGCGCCGTCCCCGACGTGCTCGGCGACCCCGGCGCCGTCATCGGCGGGCTGCACCTGTGCACCGACGGGACCTGGCTCCGGTACTCCGACCTGGCCCATGACGTGCGGCACTACCACGTGGCCCTCGACCCGGCCTTCCTCGCCCACGCCCGCGGGAACGGCTGGACCGCCCCCGCCCTCGACGACGACGCCCTGGACGCGATGCTGACGGCCCTGTTCGGGGACGAGGCGGGCTGACGCGACCGGGGCCGTGCCGTTCGGGGCCGGCGCCTACGGGCCCTCCGGGGCCGGCTCCGGGGAGAGCGGCGGCCGCCCGGCGAGGAGGCCCTCCAGGAACTCGCCGTGCCGGGGGAGCGGGGTGCTCCGGGCCGCCGCGGTCCGCGCCTCCAGGGTCCTGGCCTCCCGGGGCCCGGTCTCCCCGGCCGGCGCCTCCGGGGCCCGCGTCACGAGGGTCCGGGCCTCCGGGGCCCGCGTCACGAGGGTCCGGGCCTCCGGGGCCCGCGTCACGAGGGTCCGGGCCTCCCCGGCCCCGGCCTCCCGGGTCCGGGCCTCCAGGGCCGGGACGGGCGCCCGCAGCACCCTGGTCCGCTCGGCCCGGTCGGAGACCATGATGCCGAGGACGTCCGCGAGGCTGGTCATCGAGTGGCCCGGCTCGACCCGGCCGGTGAGGACGGCCTCCGGTTCCCCGGCCAGGCCGTCCACGGCCGGCGGGGCCTGCTCGGTACGCGGGCCGGCGGTCGTCCTCCGGCGCCGTGTCGGCGCGGGCGTCGCCGCCTGGGTCGTCGCCCTCGGGGCCTTCGCCGGCGCGGGCTCCGCCGCCGAGCGCGCCACCGCCGACTCCTCGCGCAGTCGGCCGACCTCCGCCTCCAGCGCCGCGAGCCGTGCCCGCAGTTCGTCCAGCTCGCCCATCCTCGTCACTGTCCCTGCCCTCCCCGGCCGTCCACGGCCTTTGACGTGCGGGTTCAGCCTAACCGGGGGGCATCCCGGGCCCGGGGGAGAGGGCGCGGACGGCCGGGGCCGGCTTCCGAAGCGTCGGGAGCCGGGCCCCGGCCGGTGCCGGATCAGGCGCGGCAGCGCAGCATCTCCAGCGGCGGGTACGCGAAGAGGTCCGCCCAGAAGTCCTTGCCGTACTCGCGGATGCCGGCCTCGGAGATCTGCAGCGGGACCCACTCCAGCTCGCTGAAGCCCGCCGCCCGCAGGCTGCTCTCGTAGACCTCGCGGCGCGGGGCCGTGCCGACGATGCTGATCGGCTGCGGTTCGAGGAGGGCCGTGACCCGCACCCGCGGGCCGGTCTCGGCCTCCTCGTCGAGCCGCTCGCAGCGGAACCCGTACTCCTCGAGGGACGGACAGTCGAAGCCGTAGTCGGGCTTCTGGGCGAACACGAAGAACTCGCCGCCCGGCACCAGGCTCCGGTGGATGTTGCGGCACATCCGCTCCATCGCCGCGACGTCCTCGGCGTAGTTGAGGCACTGCACCGCCAGCGCGATGTCGAAGCGCTCGTCGAGGGGCCGCAGTTCGGCCACGTCGCCGACCTCGTAGCGCACGCCCAGCGGCTCGCGCTGCTCGATCGCCCGCGCGGCGGCGATCATCTCCCCGGAGATGTCGACGCCGAACACGTCCGTCGCGCCGCGTCGCTTGAACTCCCTGCTGTAGAAGCCGGTTCCGCAGGCCAGGTCGAGGACCGACCTGCCGCTCACGTCCCCGACCAGGCCGAGGAAGCTCGGCACCTCCCCGAAGCGCGTCAACGGCAGTGCCTTGAAGCCCTCGAAGGCCTCGCCGATCCCGTCGTACTGCTGCACGCCCATGTGCTGCCCCCTCCTGTACGCCGTCCTGACGCGGACGCCGTCGTGTGCGCGGCCGTGCGGGTGCTCCGCTCCCGGACTTGCGCCGGCGGCGGAGCCCTCGGGGCCGCGGTCGTGGCGGAAAGTCTCCTCCGAGCGCCCCGGCGGCCGTACTGGCGGATGACACAAAGAAGTCGGCGGCCTGACGAGGGGTCATCCCCACCGTTCGAACAGTGGACGGTGCCACGGCGCGCGTGGTTCGTGCCGGACCTCACGGGCCCGCGGGCTACCGCTCCCGGTGCGTCATCGCCGCGCGGATGGTCCGGGCGCGGTCGGCGAGCTCCGCCAGGTCGGCCGGGCCGGAGCCGCCGCGCCGGTCGGCGACGGCGCCGACGGTGGTCCCGCTCTGGTCGGCCCAGGCGCAGGCCGCCACCAGCCCGGCCCCGCCGTCCGCGCACTTGAGGTAGCCGCCGAGCGGCCCCGGCGGGAGGACGGTGTACCGGGCGGCGGCGGAGGGGTCGTGGCCGGGGTTCGGGCCGTAGGCGGGGTCCATGCCGCCCAGCAGCCGCTCCAGCTCGTCGACGGGGCTGCCGAAGGAGCCGGTGGCGCCGGCCACGGTGAAGTCCGCGCGGTCGCTGCCGGGCAGCCGGTAGCCGGTGACGAAGTGCCGGTGGTAGCGGATCGTCCCGGGCACGTCGGGGAACACCTCCCGGTCCAGTTCCGCGTACCGCCCGGTGTCGTCGGCCGCCCGGGCCAGCTCGCCGATGCTCTCGGGCGGGTCGAGCCGGAAGCTCTTCGGCTCGTCGTGCCCGGGCACGGCCAGCGCCGCGACGACCAGGACGGCGCCCACGGCGGCGCCCGCCCTGATCCAGGTCGCCCGCCGTACCCGCCTCCACCGGGGCGGCACCGGCGCGGGCGGCTCGGACCAGCGGGCCCTGACCCGGTCGGCCGCGGTCTCGCCGGCGGTCCCGGGGCCGGCGCCGGGGGCGGATTGCTCGGTGGTTCCCGCCTCGGCGGCTGCCGGGGGGAGGCCGGGGCTGGTGTTCGACATGAGGCGACCATGGCCGCCCGGTCCGCGATCGGTCAAATGCGGACCGGTGCGTCGCCGCGGGTCATCGGCCGTCGGCGAGGCCGGGCCGGGTGCTCGGCGGGAAGCGTCCGCCGGTCCCGCCGGTCCCGCCAGTCATGCCCGGCGGCTCCGCCGTCCTCGCCGTCCGGAGGGGGTGACCGCGGGCCGGGCCCGGGGGAGGATGGGCGGATGGTGACGATCGAGACCCCCCGACTGCTGCTGCGCCGCTGGCACGAGCTCGACGTCGCGCCGATGGCCGCGGTGAACGGCGACCCCGAGGTGATGCGCTGGATCGGCGACGGGGCGGTGCGCAGCGAGGACCTGACCCGGCGGAACATCGCGGCGTTCGAGCACGAGTGGGAGGCCGAGGGCTTCGGGCTGTTCGCCGTGGAGCTGCGCGCCACCGGTGAGCTGGCCGGCTTCACCGGCTTCGCCGTGCCGCGCTTCCTGCCCGAGGTGCTGCCCGCGGTGGAGATCGGCTGGCGCCTCGGCCGGTCGTTCTGGGGCCGCGGCCTCGCCACCGAGGCGGCGACGGCGGCGCTGCGCTTCGGGTTCGCGGAGCGCGGGCTGGACCGGGTGGTCAGCATCGCCCAGATCGGCAACACCGCCTCCGAGCGCGTCATGGCCAAGCTCGGCCTGCACCCGGAGCGGGAGACCGTCACGCCCGGCACCGGCCGTGCCGTCCGCGTCCACGAGTTGACCCGCGACGAGTACCTGGGCCGGCTGCGCTGAGGCCGGGCGGGCGGGAGCCGGGCGGCCCCGGCCGCCGACGGCCGGGACGGCCCGGGGCCCCGGCCGTCCGGGAGATGCAAGATCATCGAACCGGGGGTTCCCGGCCCGCCCGGGCCCGGGCCCTGCGAGACTGGGGCCAGCAGAGTCCGTCACGGAGAGAGGTCAGCATCCGCATGCCCAGCAGCGCCGTCGTCGACAACCCGTGGTTCCGCCGGTTCAGCCCGTCCGACTCCGCGCCCGCCCGGATCGTGATCTTCCCGCACGCCGGTGGCTCCGCGAGCTACTACATGGAGCACGCCAACGCGCTGGCCCCCCACGCGGACGTGCTCACCGTGCAGTACCCCGGCCGCCAGAACCGCTACGCCGAACCCGCGATCGACTCGGTGCCGGAACTCGCCGAGCAGGTCTACCGGGAGCTCCGCGCGTGGACGGACCGGCCGCTGACCTTCTTCGGGCACAGCATGGGCGCGGCCGTCGCCTTCGAGACCGCGCGCTGCTTCGCCCGCGACGGCCTCCAGGGCCCCGAGCGGCTGTTCGTGTCGGCCGGCCGCGCGCCCTCGCTGCCCCGCGAGACCACCGTCCACCAGCTGCCGGACGACGAGCTGCTCGCCACCATCGTCGGCCTCGGCGGGACGGACGAGCGGATCCTGGAGATCCCGGCCCTGCGCGAGCTGATCCTCCCGGCGCTGCGGGCCGACTACACCGCCATCGAGACCTACCGCTGCGCCCCGGACGCGACGGTGTCGCAGCCGATCACCGCCCTGGTGGGGGAGACCGACGAGAACGCCACGGTCGACCAGGCCGCGCCGTGGCGCGGCCACACCACCGGGGCCTTCGACCTGCGGGTCCTGCCCGGCGGGCACTTCTACGTGGCCGAGCAGACCGCGGCCGTCGTCGAGCTGCTCACCGCGCACCTGCGCGGCTGAGCGGGCCGGGACGGCCGGGGGCCCGTCCGGCGGATCCTCCCGGCCGCACGGCGCCGGACGGGCCCGAGGCCCCGGTGACGGAGCGCAGCGGCTGGGCTACTGTCGCTGATTGACGGGTCGTCAACGGACTTGTCGGCACCACCCCACCCGCAGTCGTCACCGGGAGGCCGCCCATGCGCCGGATCGCCGTCGTCGGAGCGGGCCAGGCCGGCCTGCAGCTAGCGCTGGGCCTGGTGGCCGCCGGCTACGAGGTGACACTCGTCGCCGAGCGCACGCCGGAACAGGTGCGCGGCGGGCGGGTGCTGTCCACCCAGGCGATGTTCGGCCCGGCGCTGCGGATCGAGGCGGCGGCCGGGCTGGACCTGTGGGCGGCCGAGGCGCCGTCCGTCCACGCCGTCCGCGGCGCGCTGACGGTGCCGCCCGGCGTGCAGGCGCTGGAGTTCACCATGACGCTCGACGAGCCCGCCCAGTCGGTGGACCAGCGGATCAAGCTGGCGGGCTGGCTGGAGCTGCTGGCCGGGCGCGGCGGGCGGATCGAGTACCGCTCGCTGGACCGGGACGGGCTGACCGAGCTCGCCCGCCGCCACGAGCTCACGGTGGTCGCCGCCGGACGCGGCGAACTCGCGGGGCTGTTCGAACGCGACGCCGCCCGCTCGCCGTTCGACCGTCCGCAGCGGGCACTGTCCTGCCTGTACGTGCACGGAGTCGGCTCGCCCGACCCGGCCACCGAACCCCGGGCCCGGATGCACGCGCTGCCCGGCCTCGGCGAGCTCTACCTGCAGCCGGCCCTGACCCACTCCGGCCCCTGCTCGATCCTGCTCTGGGAGGCGCTGCCCGGCGGCCCGCTGGACGTCTTCGGCGACGCCCCGGCCCCCGCCGTCCAACTCGCCCGGATCCGCACGCTGATGCGCGCGCACCTGCCGTGGGAGGCGGAGCTGTGGCGGGAGGCCGAGCCGACCGACGCCGGGGCCGGACTGTCCGGCGCGGTGACCCCGGTGGTCCGGCGGCCGGTCGCCGAACTGGGCGCCGGGGTGGGCGCCGTCCACGTGCTCGGGATCGGCGACGCGGTGGTGGTGAACGACCCGATCGCCGGACAGGGCGCCAACAGCGCGGCCCGGGCGGCGCAGGCCTACCTGCAGGCGATCGTCGAGCACGGCGCGGCGCCGTTCACCGCGGACTGGATGTGCCGCACCGCCGAGCGCTTCTGGCGCCGGCACGCCCGGCACACGGTCGCGTTCACCGCGGCGATGCTCACCGTGCCGGACCACGTCCAGGCCGTGTTCGCGGCCGCCGCCGAACACGACGCGGTCGCCCGCCGGCTGGCCAACACCTACGCGGAACCGAGCGACCACGCCGCCTGGCTGGCCTCGCCCGACCTGACCGCCGCCTACCTCTCCGAGGTGCGCGCGGACGAGACGGACGGGCTGCGCCGCTAGGGCGTGTCTTTCGGTCACCCGGTCCCGGGGGCGTGCCCGGGCTCGTTCGGAAAAGGGCGCCGCCGGTTCGGTCGTGTCCCTCGACGAGCCGGGCCGCACGCGCTTGGATGTCCGTCGCACCCGACTCCGGAGGTGGGCGATGCCAGGCGGCGACAGCGGCACCGACAGCGGCACCGGCGACCGGCCGGTGATCGAACTGCGGTCGCTCACCAAGCACTACGGCGCCACGGTCGGCGTCGACCGGCTGGACGTGGCCGTCACCGCCGGCGAGGTGTTCGGCCTGCTCGGCCCGAACGGCGCCGGGAAGACCACCACCCTGCGCTGCCTGGTCGGCCTGCTCAGCCCCAGCGCCGGACAGGTCCGGGTGCTCGGCCTGGACCCGGTCGCCGACCACCGCACGCTCGCCCCCTCGATCGGCTACCTGCCGGGCGAGCTGCGGCTCTACCCCGAGCTCACCGGGCAGCAGACCCTGGACCTGCTCGCCGCCCTCCAGGGCGCCCCGGTGCCCCGCCAACGCGAACTCTGCGAGCGGCTCAGGCTCTCCCCGGCGGACCTGGCACGGCCGGTGGGGGAGTACTCGCGCGGCATGAAGCAGAAGCTCGGGCTCGTCCAGTCGCTCCAGCACCGGCCCGCCGTCGTGGTGCTGGACGAACCGACGGAGGGCCTCGACCCGCTCGTCCAGGAGACCTTCTTCGACCTGCTCGCCGAGGAGACCGCGGCCGGTCGCACCGTCCTGCTCTCCAGCCACGTGCTGCCCGAGGTGCAGCGGGCCTGCGGGCGGGTCGCCATCGTCCGCCGGGGCCGGCTGGTCACGGTGCGCTCGGTGGCCGAACTGCGCCAGGCCAGGGCCCGCCGGGTCCGGCTGGTCTTCACCGACGGGCTCGGCGCCCGGCCGCTCGGCGCCGCCGAGAGCTGGTCGCCGCGCTGGGACGGCGAACGGGTCGAACTGCTGGTACCGCCGGACGAGGTGGTCGCCGCCGTCCGCGGGCTGCTGGCCGCGCTGCCGGTCGCGGACCTGACGGTCGAGGAGGCCGGGCTGGACGAGGCCTTCCTCGACCTCTACCGGGCGTCGGCCGCCGAGGAGGCCGGCGCCCCGGCCGGCACCGACACCCCGGCCGACGCCGACACCCCGGCCGGCACCGACCCGGAGGAGCGCCGATGAGCCCCGCGACCGTCAGCCGCCGCCTGCCCCTGGTGTGGCTCGCCCTGCACCGGCGGCGGCGCATGCTGCTCAGCCTGCTGCTGGGCGTGGTCGTCTTCGAGGCGCTGATCGTGCTCATCGCCGGCACCGTCCCGCCCACCGACCTGTTCGGCGCGGGCCGCACCCCGCCCGGTGCGTTCAAGGCCTTCAGCGGCTCCAACGGCGCCGTCTCCATCGCCAGTTACCCCGGTCTGCTCGGGGCCGGGCTCACCCACCCGTTCTGGATCGCGATGCAGCTGACCGTGATCGGCTCGCTCGGCGCCGCCGCCGTTGCGGCCGACGTCGAGTCGGGAACCGTCGAACTCCTGATGACCCGCCCGGTCTCCCGCCGCCGGCTGCTCGCGGAACGGGCCGGCGCCCTGGTCGCCGCCTCCGTCCTGCTCAACGCCGCCGCCACCCTGACCGTCGCGCTCGGGGTGGCGTTCTCCCCGGACCTGCGCGCGGCCGTGCCGGAGGGCGGCGTGTTCGCCGCCGGACTGCTGGGCTGCGCGCTCGCCTTCTGCCTGACCGGGCCGGTGCTCGCGGTGTCCGCGCTGAGCCGGCGACGGGCTCACGTCGTCGGCGCCGCCGTCGCCTTCGGCGCGGTCGGCTTCGCCCTCAACTTCGTCGCCCTGGCGTGGTCCCCGGCCGCCCCGCTGCGCTACCTCAGCCCGTTCCACTACTACACCCCGGGCGACGCCCTGGCCCACGGCAACGTCCCCTGGCTCTCCCTGGCCGTCCTCACCGGCGTCGGCCTGCTCGGCCTGCTGGCCGCCTTCCGCATCCTGGAGCACCGGGACCTCGCGATCTAGGGATACCGCAGGACCGGCCGGCCCCGGGGTCCGTCACAGCGCCCGGACGGCCTCGCCCAGGTCGGGGCCGTAGGAGGACCAGCAGACGAGCGAGCCGTCCCCGTCGAGCTCGCCCATGAACCACTCGCCGGCGGCGCGGGCCAGGCAGAGGCCGTGGAAGGAGAGGATGACGTCGGGCGCGAGGACCTCGTAGTCGGCTGCGCCGTGCTCCTCGAGGACGACGAGCCGTTCGAGCGGGAGCAGCTCCGCTGCCGCGTCGCCCGACGCGGAACGGACCCGCTCGATCGTCCAGCCGTGGGGGAGGTCGGTGTGCACGCCACCATGATGGCGCCGGCGGGCCGCTCCCGGCCACCCGTTTCGGGCCACCCGCTCGCCGCGGTGGCAGGCGCCGCTCCCGCTCCGGAGGCGCCGGGAGTCCGGGCGGTCACCGGCCGGGCGGCGGGCGAGGATTACTCCTCGAACCAGACGACCAGCCGGACGTTCCCGTCGCCGTGCACCCCGGCGAGGGCGCGCATGACGGTCCACACCGGCTGCCACGGGCCGTCGGCGGGCACGGCGTCGCGGCGCCTGGCGCGTTCGGCGCGGTAGACCGTGGCCCCGGTGTCCCACTCGGTGCCCTCGGCCCACAGTTCGCCGATGCGGCCGGGGTCGACGCGCAGGGTGTCGACACCGCTCGCCCGTGCGAACCCGCGGCTCCAGTCCGCCCGGTGCACCAGCTCCAGCGTGCCGTCCGCGAGCCGCCGGTACCGGGCGATGCGGGTCGCGCGCGGGACCGCCGGCTCGTCCCAGTCGACGGCGAGGACCTCGTTCCAGTCCAGCCAGCTGGCGCCGAACGCGACCTCGCCCCAGGACGCGTGCTCGGCCCGGACCCGCTCCGAGACGTCGGCGGGCAGGCCCCGGTCGGCGGCGACCGGGCGCCAGTGGCCGCCGAGGTCACGGACGCCGAAGAGGCAGGCGAAGGCGTCGTAGTCCTTGGGGACGCCGAGCATGGGCAGCTCGATGGCCGGGTACCACGCCGTCTCGCCGACGCCGAGCCCCGGGCCCCAGGTGCGGCACTCCAC
The DNA here is from genome assembly GCF_042873275.1 of Kitasatospora sp. NPDC004745. Lineage (NCBI taxonomy): Bacteria > Bacillati > Actinomycetota > Actinomycetes > Kitasatosporales > Streptomycetaceae > Kitasatospora > Kitasatospora sp. NPDC004745. The sequence continues at coordinate 129,136 of NZ_JBIALK010000018.1, forward strand.
TGATCCCTGAACGGTCGTTCCCATGGCCCGATCATGCCCTGTTCCCACCGGCCCGCGCACGGGGTGATCGTTGGTCAGGTGCGGTCCGGCCCGGCGGCGGGGGCGCCAGCGGGTGCTCCTCGGGTGTGGTCGGCGTCCTGGTCGAGGCGGCGGGCGGCGGCGAGGAGGTGGTCGCGGACCACGGCGACGTGGGGGTTGGCGGAGCCGGTCGGGCGGCGGACCAGGTAGGCGGTGTTGATCGGCGGGTCGGTGGGGCGGTGGAGCACGCGCAGCGCGCCGGAGGCGAGTTCGGCCCGGCAGAGGTAGCTCGGCAGGACGCTCCAGCCGGCGCCGGCGGTGACGGCGGCGAGGACGGCGCGCAGGTCCGGGACGGTGACGGCGGCCCGGGTGTGCAGCCGGCGGTCGAAGACGTGCCGCCAGTAGCGGCGGGCGATCGGGAGGTCCTCGGCGTAGCTGAGCAGCGGGACCTCGGTGAGGACGGCGGGGAGGTCCCGGCCGGTGAGGCGGTCGGCCCAGACCGGGGCCGCGACGAGGACGAACTCCTCGTCGGCGAGCGGTTCCGCGAGCAGGGTGCGGCCGCGCGGGCGCCGGGTGGCGATCACCAGGTCGTGGCGTCCGGCGCGCAACTCCGTCAGGAGGGGGTCGGTGAGTCCGGTGGCCACCCGCAGCTGGACGCCGTCGGCGACCAGCGGGGCGAGGGCGCCGAGCAGGACGGTGCCGAGGAACTCGGCCGGTCCGGCGAGGTGGACCGGTTCCGGTGCGCCGCCGTCACGGGCGTCGGCGACGGCGGCCAGCTGGTCCAGTGGTGCCGAGAGCCGGGCCGCGAGGTCGTCGGCGTACGGCAGCGGGGTGACCCCGCGGGCGCGCCGCTCGAAGAGCTCGCGGTCGAGCCGCTGCTCCAGGGCCCGGATCTGCGCCGTCACCGTCGACTGGGAGAGGCCCAGGTGGTGGGCGGCCGCGGTGAGGGAGCCGGCGCGGTGCACCGCGAGGAAGGTCCGCAACTGGTTGAGGTCCGGCGGGCCCGAGCCCAGTGTCGGCCGATCGGTCATGACGGCGAGCCTACGGGATCCCGATGGCTCGGCGGGCCCGGGAAGCCATCGGAATCCCGATGGCGGGGATCGGCGTGCGCATTGGTCCCCGATGGCCGGCCGCGGCTAGCTTCGGCGGGGTGAGCGCCGCGGCGAGGCCGTCGCGGCGGAGACCGCAGACCCTGGAGGCAGGCACCATGGCCGAGATCCTGTTCGTCATGACCGGCGCGACCGTCTGGACGCTGAACGACGGCACCGAGCACCCGACCGGCTTCTGGGCGGAGGAGGCCGTCGTCCCGTACCGGGCGTTCACCGCGGCCGGGCACCGGGTGACCGTGGCCACCCCAGGCGGCGTCGTCCCGGTCGCCGACCCAGCCAGCCTGACCGATCCGGCGGTGGCCGGGGAGCTGGACGCGATCGCCGCGTTCCGCCAGCCGGTGAAGCTCGCGGAGGTCGACCGGGCCGACTACGACGCCGTGTTCTACCCGGGCGGCCACGGCCCGATGGAGGACCTGGCGGTCGACGCCGACTCGGGCCGGCTGCTGACCGGGGTGCTGGCCTCCGGGCGGCCGCTGGGCGTCGTCTGCCACGGTCCGGCCGCGCTGCTGGCCGCCCGTGCGGAGGACGGCTCCTCGCCGTTCGCCGGGTACCGGCTGACCGGTTTCACCAATGCCGAGGAGGTCCAGGCGGGGCTGGCCGACCGGGCGCCCTGGCTGCTCCAGGACCGGCTGGTCGAGCTCGGTGCGGACTTCCGGGAGGGGGCGCCGTGGGCCCCCCACGTCGTCGTCGACCGCAACCTGGTGACCGGTCAGAACCCGTCCTCCTCGGGCCCGGTGGCGGCCGCTCTGCTGGAGCTGCTGGGCTGACCGCCAAGGCTGCCCCAGCCCGGCGGTCAGCCGCCCGGCGGCCCACCGGCCCGTCCGGATCCGCCCCGTCCCGCCCCCAGAACATGAAAACGGCGCCGCGCCCCGTCCTCGGACGGGGCGCGGCGCCGTTCGGGTGGACTCCTTGCCCCCGTGGGCGGTTGACGGGGCGTGGGGAGCCGAACGTTCGGTCTGCACGCTGCGGGAACGTTCAACAAGCGAACGGCGGGTGGGGTCGAACGTCCCGTCAGGCGGGTTCCGAAAGGGCAGGTTCGCCTGTTCGAAAGGGCTGTCGTCGTTGCCCGTTCGGGTAGGAACCGGCTCGGATCCGGTGGGATTCGGGCGGTTCCGCTATTCGCGAGAGTGTCACGAGCGTCACCCTGTGTCCCGTCGGGGCCTGGTTGGTGTTAGAAACGACTTCTGAAACCCGCCGTGGAAGCCGCGCCCCGTTGTCAGGTGCATGGTGTGAATGAGCCGTGAAAGAGGTGTGCCGCTTCAGCGCTTGATGTCGCTCAACTGCCCGCTGACGTTGAGGAGTTCGTGGCACTGGGAAGCCTGCTTCCCGGACGCGGGAGTACCCGGCTGCTGGCAGACAACGCTTGCCGTCACGGTCTGGTCCTCGGGGACCTCGATGGGAGTCACCCAGTGATAGTCCTGGTTTCGGAACGTCTCCATGGCGATCGTCGTGATCGTCTGTTCGCCGAACTTGATGGTCAGCAGCCCCTGGTCGCCCTGGAAGTTGGCGGCGACCAGGTCCGTGATCCGGAAGACCTTGCCGTGCGGCACCTTGTAGCTGCCCACCGCGGATCCACCGCTGTTGGTCGTCAGGTCCACGGTGGCGGAGCTCTGCTGCTCGGTGCCGGGGACGGCCAGACCGGAACCGCCGCCCGCGCCACCACCGCCGCCGCCCGAACCGCCGCCGGGCTTGGCCTGGCCGCTCGGCGTCGCGCCGCCGCCGCCCGGAGCGGGAGGGGTGGGGACGGCGGGCGGTGCGGCCGGCGGCGGGGTGAAGGCCGCGGCCTTCTGCTCGACGGCCTCGGTCGCGGCCTGCTTCGCGGAACTGCGCACCGCCGGCCGCACCAGGGCCAGCCAGGCCAGCAGCAGGGCGATCAGGGCCGCGAGCAGCGCCAGCAGCCACTTCGGCAGGAGGGCGTGCTGGACGAACTCGCCCTCCAGCACGTTCCGCCGCTCGGCCGCGGGCACTCCGCCGGGCTTCTCGGCACCGTCCTCCTCGGCGACCGCGACCTCGAACGGCCAGCTGGTCGGCTTGCCGAACCAGATCAGCTTGCGGGCGCGCACCTTCAGGCGGACCTCGGCGGACTCGCCCGGCTCCAGCCGCAGCTTCTCGGGGGTGAAACCGAACCGCAGGTCCTCACCGGGCTGGGCGGGCGTGAACACCACCGGGACGGCGACGTTCCCGAGGTTGCGCACCGAGGTGCGGTAGCGCGCCCGGAGCCAGCCGCGCCGGCGCCGCGGCGCCAGCTCGGTGTGCAGCTCGTGGAAGGGCTCCACGGTGACGGTGGTCTCGGGGACGGTCACGAGTTCGGGGCGCTCGGCGGGCAGCACCCGCACCCCGAGCGGGAACTCGCCCGCCCGGACCTCGGGGGAGCGGGCCGGTGCGAGCCGGACGGTCACCGTCTCCGAGGTCCCCGGGAAGAGCGAGAGGCGGGCCGGCTCGACCGTCGCCCACGCGGCGCACGGCCCGACCACCTCCAACGAGTACGCCTCAACGATGTCCGTCTCGTTGCGTACCGTCAGTGTGGTCGTGGCCACGGCGCCGGGCGACACCGTCAGCGCAGGCAGGCCGAGTTCGGCGGATGCGGTCATGCCGCGACGGTAGGGCCGCGGACCGCCCCGGCGAGAGAGCCCCGCGGGCAAGCCGCGGGCACGCGCCTTGCCCGAGCGAACAGCCCGGCCCTGCCCGGCACCCCCGCCGCCCGCCCCGGCGGCACCCCCCAGACCCCGGCAGTACCGACGGCCGCCGCCACGACGCGGTGGCGCCCGGCCGTCCTCCCCCCACATCCAGTCGACATCGCAGTAGCAGAACGGAACCGGTGATGACACCGATCGAAACCACCGTCCACGAGACCGCAGTGGCGCCGAAGTACGCCCAGGTCCGGCCCCGCGGAGCCGCCGAGTCCGCCGCCGTGCGCGTCAAGCCGGGTCGGGTGCGGGTGGCGGTGTACGCGGAGGACATCATCCTGCACACCGGCGTCGTCCAGCAGTTGCGGCAACGGCCCGAGGTGGAGCTGCTGACGGAGGCCGAGGCGCCCGGCGCCCAGGTCTCGCTGATGGTCGTCGACGGGCTGAACGACGCCGTGGCCGACCGGCTGCGCAGGCTCCGGCTCAACACGTCGAGCCGGACCGGCCTGGTGGTGGGTCACTTCGAGGCCGGCGGCCTGCAGACCATCATCGAGTGCGGGGTCGGTGCCGTGCTGCGCCGCTCGGACGCCGACCAGGACCGCCTCGTCCACCTCATCACCGCCCTGGCCAACGGCGAGGGAGTCATGCCCGGTGACCTCCTCGGCAAACTGCTCGACCGGGTCGGCAGTCTCCAGCGCACCATGCTCGACCCGCGCGGCCTGACCCTGTCCACCCTCACCGCCCGCGAGGCGGAGATGCTGAAGCTGGTCGCGGACGGCTTCGACACCAGCGAGATAGCGGCGCACACCTCGTACTCCGAACGCACCGTCAAGAACGTGCTGCACGAGATCACCACCAGGCTGGGGCTGCGCAACCGGGCCCACGCCGTCGGGTACGCGATGCGCCACGGCCTGATCTGATCCGCCACGATCCGGATCGGAGCGGAGCATCCGAGCCGAGCCGGCCGGAAGCCGGCACCCGGCTCCGGGGCACCTGCCCCGGAGCCGGGCCGGATTGCCCTCACGGGCACCGCGCGCTACCCCCGGCTCGGGTGCCCCGGGCCTGTCGCCCGCGCGCCCGGGCCGGAGAGACTGCCGGGCGTACCGCCCTTCTCGGTCTGTGAGGTTGAGCGTGATCCGCGCCACCGGCACCCCCCGCCCCCTGCGGCGGTCGGCGCGAGCCGCCGCCGCGATGCTGTTGTCCCTGGCCGTGGCCGTGGTGACGCTCGGCACCGCGAACCCCGACGGCCCGGCCGGCGGCACGGCGCCGGTGGCCGCCGGCGACGACTCGGCCACCGGGCGGATCGTCTTCGCGGGCACCGGCCACCGCAGCCTGGCCCGGGTGACCGGCGCGGCGACCAGCGCCCCGCTGTTCGGGCCCGGCCCGCGCCACTTCGACACCGAACCCTCCGCGCGCGGCGACCGGATCGCCTTCACCAGCCTGCGCGACGGCACGCTGCCCCAGGTGTACGTCCGCGAGGGCTCCGGCGAGGTGCGCCGGCTGACCACCGGCATGGACACCGCCCACCCCGCGCTCACCCCGGACGGCAAGGCCGTGGTCTTCGACGCGCTCGGGCCCGGCGGACGCGACGGCAAGCCCCAGCGCGACATCTGGGTCGTCAACACCGACGGCTCCGGGCTGCGGCGGCTCGCCGAGACCACCTCCAACGAGACCCACCCGACCGTCTCGCCCGACGGCACCTGGGTCGCGTACACCTGCGACGCCGACCCGGAGCACCTGCAGATCTTCGTCATGCCGATGGCCGGCGGCGCGTCACGGCGGATCACCGGGGTGACCACCGGCAGTGCCGTCGAACCGGCCTGGAACCCGGTGGACGCCCCCACCCTGCGCGACCAGATCGTCTACACCTGGGACCAGGGCGGCCAGACCGGACCGCGCCTGCGGGTCATCTCGCCCACCGGCACCGACGACCGGGCGTTCTTCCCCGGCACCGGTTCCGACTGGCGCACCCGGTCGCCCGGCTGGCTGCCCGACGGCACGGGCGTGCTCTTCCTGAGCCCCGACCGGCCCAAGGACGGCCCGACCGCGTACGAGAACGTGTACCGCGCCCCGACCTGCTCCTGCACGCCGTCCGAGCTGGTGCTCGCCGAGGACCGCGCCGTCCGGACCCCGACCTGGCTGGGCGGCCCGAAGGACGGCGGGCCCGTCGTGGACCAGAACAGCGCCGGCGCCCCGAACCTGGCCGACCTGGAGGACATCCGCCCCGACGGCGCCGACCCGCGCGACCTCGGCGTCGGCGTGCTCCGGGAGGACCCGGCGGCCGACACCGAGACCGATCCCGCCGCCGACCCGCTGTTCAACCCCCACCCCGGCTTCGACCCGTGGTTCGAGCGGCAGAGCTACACCCCGGACGGCCGGAAGATCGTGGTCACCCGCTTCGAGGACACCCCCGCCGGCCGCGTCCAGCGCATCTGGCTCACCGGCGCCGACGGCTCCGACCCGAAGCCGCTGAACCTCGCCGGGCGCGGCCCCAAGGACTGGGACACCGACCCGGCGCTCTCCCCGGACGGCCGGCTGATCGCCTTCACCCGCACCTCCCCCGGCGGCGTCGGGCCGGCCTCCGGACCCGGCCGGATCCTGGTCGCCCAGGTGTCCACCGGCGCGGTCGTCGGCACCGTCGAACCGACCGGCGGCCAGCCGGCCGCCTCGCTGGCCCAGCCCACCTGGTCCCCGGACGGCAAGCTGATCGCCTACACCAGGACCGAGGTGGTCAACGGCAACGCCGGCAACAAGCACGTGTGGACCGTGCCCGCCGACGCCCTCGACCGGCCCACCGACCTCAGCCGCGCGGCCTGCCCGGGCGACTGCGCCGTCATCGACGACAGCCCGGCCTTCGCACCGGACGGCCGGCGGATCGCCTTCAACCGCAAGGGCGGCAACGGCGGGGCCGGCCAGGGCGGCGGAGTCCTCGTCACCTCGACGACCGGCGCCGACTGCACCGTGGTGCTGCCCGCCGGACTCGACCGCAACGCCTGCCGGCGCCCCCTGCCCGACCCCTCCGCCGGCGGCCCCTTCCAGCCCCGCGACGTCGCCTGGACGGCGAACGGCGCGCAGCTGGTGCTGACCTCCCGCCGGGCCCAGCCGGCCAACTCGCCGGAAGGGCTGTCGATCTACGACTTCGCGACGGGCCGGCTCACCCCGCTCAACGACCGGCTGCCCGGGCGGCAGAAGGAGCCGAGCGTCCAGCAGTCCGTCGACCTGGCGGTCACCGCGCCCGCCGGGACGCCGCCGGTGCCGTTCGGCGGACGCACCACCGTCGAGCTGACGGTGACCAACCGCGGGCCGGCGCCCTCGCCGGGCACCGTGCTCACGGTCTCCGTCCCGGCGGGCGTCCGGCTCGACGGACTGCGGACCACGGCCGGCAGCTGCACGGCCGGGGCGCTCCGCTGCGAGTTCGGCACGCTGGCCCCGGGCGCCGTCGTCCGGGTGACCGCCACCATCGTCGGCACCCAGGCCGGCGACCAGAAGATCGGCTGGTGGGCCACCGGCACGGTGGTCGACCCGAACCCGGGGGACAACGCGGCACAGACGGTCGTGCCCGTGCAGGCCGCGCCGCCGACCCCCTCGCCGACACCGACGACCCCGTCGCCGACACCCACCCCGACGCCCACCCCGACACCCGCCCCGACACCCGCCCCGACGCCCTCCACCACCACGCCGCAGCCCGCCCCGCCGGCTCCCGCCCCGCCGCCCGCCGAACCCCCGGCGCCGCCCGCGCCCAAGGCCGGACCGTCGGTCACCGTCGGCGCCCAGCCCAACCCCGGCTACGTCGGAGGCCGCGTCACCGTCACCTACACCGTGCGCAACACCGGCCAGGCCCCCGCCACCGGACTGCGCCTGCGGCTCGGACTGCCCGCCGTCGTCCCGGCCGCCGGACCGCTGCCGCCCGGCTGCACCGGCGACACCTGCGAGCTGGCCGACCTGCCCGCGGGCGGCACCGCCACCGTCCAGGTGGTGCTCGCCCCCGACGCGGCCGTGCAGACCGCCGTCACCGCCACGCTGACCACCACCGGCAGCGACGCCGCCCCCGGCGACCACGTGGCGAGCACCCCGCTGCGCATCCTCCAGCCGCGCATCACCGCCGTCCCGCCGATCGGCAAGCCAGGCTTCGTGACCTCCGTCCGCGGCCAGGACTTCCCGCCGGGCACGCCGGTGACGCTCACCTGGACGCCCGGCATCACCGCCGCCGCCGCGCCCACCCTGCCGCGCGCCGACGGCACCTTCGCGGGCCAGCTGCTCATCCTCCCGAAGGACGAGACCGGTCCGCGGACCATCACCGCCGCCGGCCCCGGGTTCTCCCCGGTCACCACCCCCTTCCTGGTCGTGACCGGCACCATCGGCCCGCCCGGGGAGGTGCAGCGCCGGTGATCCACGAAGTCGACGAGGCGCTGCGGCTGCTGCTCACCGAGAGCGGACTGCAGGACCGCGGGATCGAGCTGGTCTTCGACTCGCCCACCCGGGACTGGGCCGCCCGGCGCAACGCGCCCACCGTCAGCGTGTTCCTCTACGGCATCCGCGAGGACGTGGCCCGCCGGCAGAGCGGCACCACCGAGGAGTACGACGCCGACGGCATGGTCGTCGCCCGGCGCGGCGCACCCCGCTGGTACGAGCTCGCCTACCTGGTGACCGCCTGGACCAACCGGCCCCAGGACGAGCACCGGCTGCTCTCCGAAGTGCTCCGCTGCCTGACCGCGGCCGACGCGCTGCCCGCCCGGCTGCTCACCGGCACGCTCGCCGAACTCGGGCTCGTCGTCGGGCTGGAGACGGGCGGGGGCCGGGACGGCATGCCCTCGGTGTCCGACGTGTGGTCCGGCCTCGGCGGGGAGCTGAAGCCGTCCGTCGACCTCCGGGTGCTCGCCCCGCTGTCCGGCCCGCGCACCGCCGCCGGTCCGCCGGTCACCGAGGGACTCGTGGTGCGCGCCACCGACCGGACGGCGCAGGGGGCCCCGGACGGCGCGGACGCCGCCGCGGGCCCGGGCAGCGCGACCGCGCCCACCGGCCCGACCGACGGGCCCGACGCGACCGACGGATCGGGTGGCGCCACCGCCGACCCCGGCCGCCGGCTGCGCTACGAGGGCGGCACCGACCCGGGCCCCGACGGCTTCGCCGCTCCCCGCGAGCGCCGACTGCCGCCCGGCCGCCGCCGACGAGGCGGTGCCGCGCGGTGACCGTCGACCTCGAAGCGCCGGCCGCGAGCGCGACCGCGGCCGGCCCCGACCCCCTGTGGGAGCGCCTGCGCGGCGTCGAGGAGCGGGTCAGGGCCGCCGTCCGCGACCGCCGCGCCGTGGACCCGGACCCGGACGACCCGTACCGCGGCCAGTACCTCACCCCGGAGGGGGCCGAGCGGACCCTCGCGGCGCCCGCCGCCGACGGCCGGGCCGGCGCCGTACTCGGCGACCCGCCCCAGCCGCCGCCCGGCTCCCGGCTCGCCCGGTTCGCCGAGGCCTTCGGGCTGCTCCCCGTCGACCTCGAACTCCTGCTGGTGGCGCTCGCCCCCGACCTGGACACCCGCTTCGAGCGGCTGTACGGCTACCTCAACGACGACCTGACGCTGCGCCGGCCGACCATCGGGCTCGCGCTCGAACTGTGCGGCCTGCCCGGCGCCGGACCCGGCCGTTTCCGGTTCACCGCGCGCGCACCGCTGATCGCCGGAGGGCTCCTGGAGCTCACCGAGCCGGAACGCCCGCTGCTCTCCCGGGGGCTGCGCGTCCCCGACCGGGTGACGGCGCACCTGCTGGGCGTGGACGAACCCGACGCCGCGCTGGCCGGGCTGGTCCGGTTCGGCCGGCCCGGCGGCGGCCCGGCCGCCGAACCGTCCCGCCGGGTGCGCGCCGCCGCGGCGGACGGCACCGCCCCGGTGCACCTGCTCGACCGCGGCGGCAACGCCGGGCAGCTCGCCGTCGACGCCCTGGCCGCCCTCGGCCGCCCGGCCCTGGTCGTCGACACCGCCGTGCTCGCCGCCCGCCCCGCGGAGCCGACCGTACGGGCCCTGGCCAGGGAGGCCCGGCTGACCGGCGGCGGCGTGGTGCTCGGCCCGCTGGAACGGCTCGAACCCGAACGCCCGGAACGCGCCGCCCTGGTGCGGCTGCTCTGCGGGCACCTGGCCGGCGTCCCCCTGCTGGTGCACGGCACCCGGCCGTGGGACCCGGCCTGGGCCGGGGACAGCCCGGTCGTCGTCGCCGTCCCGCCGCTGGACCCGGAACAGCGCGCCGAGCGCTGGGCGCAGGCGCTGGCCGAGGCGGGCGGCCCGGCCGGGCCCGGGCCGGACGACGAGCTGACCGCTGCGGTAGCCGCGTACCAGCTGGACGGCGAACAGGTGGCCAGGGCCGCCGGGGTCGCCACCAGGACGGCCGCCGCCGAGGGCCGCGCCGTCACCGCCGACGACCTGCGGGCCGCCGTGCGGGGGCAGAACGGGGCCGGACTCGCCCGGCTGGCCCGCCGCGTCGAACCCGCGGTCGGCTGGGAGGACCTCGTGCTGCCCGAGCCCACCGAGCGGCAGCTGCGCGAGCTCGCCCTGCGGGCCCGGCACCGCGACCAGGTGCTCGGTCAGTGGCGGATGCGCCCCGGCGGCGGCCGCGGCCGCGGGGTGATCGCCCTGTTCGCGGGGGAGTCGGGCACCGGCAAGACGATGTCGGCCGAGGTGGTCGCCGCGGACCTGGGCATGGAGCTCTACGTGGTGGACCTGTCCACCGTCGTCGACAAGTACGTCGGCGAGACGGAGAAGAACCTGGAACGCATCTTCACCGAGGCCTCCCAGGTCAACGGCGTGCTGTTGTTCGACGAGGCGGACGCGATCTTCGGGAAGCGCTCGCAGGTCAAGGACGCCCACGACCGGCACGCCAACCTGGAGTCCGCGTACCTGCTGCAGCGGATGGAGTCCTTCGACGGGATCGCCGTGCTGACGACCAATCTGCGCGCCAACCTCGACGAGGCGTTCACCCGCCGGCTGGACGTCATCGCCGACTTCCCGGTGCCGGACGAGGAACAGCGGCACGCCCTGTGGGAACGCTGCCTGGGCCCGTGGATCCCGCGCGGTGAGGACCTCGACCTCGCCTACTGCGCACGGCACTTCGAGCTCGCCGGCGGGTCCATCCGGGCCTGCGCCGTCACCGCGGCCTACCTGGCCGCCGAGGCCGGCCGGCCGCTGGACATGGCGCAGCTGGTGACCGCGGTGGTACGGGAGTACCGCAAGCTCGGCCGCCTCGTCCTGGAGAGCGAGTTCGGGCCGTGGACGGGCGCGCTCGGGGGCACCGGGCGGGGCTGAGGCCCGCCGGGCGGCCGGCCGGTCGGGCTCCGGACCGGCCGGACGGACACCCCGCGCCGCCCGGCGCGGCCCGCCCGGGCGCCCCGGGGTGCCCGCCGGGGCAGTGACGTTGCCCCTGGTCCGGGACCTGCGGACATGTCCCCGGGGGCGGTCCGGCGGCGAGACTCGGTGGCGACTGATCGGCCACCAGAAGGAGCGAGCATGCCGTCGTACCTCACCCCGGGCGTGTACGTGGAGGAGGTCCAGTCCGGTGCCCGGCCGATCGAGGGAGTCGGCACGGCCGTCGCCGCCCTGGTCGGCTTCGCCGAGACCGGACCCTTCCACGAACCCACCCTGGTGACGAACTGGGACCAGTACGTCCAGCAGTTCGGTGGTTTCACCGAGGGCACCTACCTGCCCCACGCCGTCTACGGGTTCTTCGCCAACGGCGGCGGCGCCGTCTACGTCGTCCGGGTCGGACGGCCCGCCGACGGCGCGGCCACCGGCCGGCCCGCGCCCGTCCGCCAGGCGCCCGCGCCCACCCCGGTGGCCGGCTTCCTGTACTCGGTGCTGCCCGCCGCCGGCGGCGACGTCTCCGTCGAGATCGCCGACGCCGAGGGCGAGAACGTCCCCGACGACCGCTTCAAGCTGGTCGTCCGCAAGGGTGCCGAGGTGGCGGAGACCTTCGAGGTCTCCACCCGCAAGAGCACCAAGGGCTACGTCGTCACCCAGCTGCGCGAGTCGAAGCTCATCGCGGTCAGCGAGCAGCCCGGCACCGCGCCCAGCCGCCCGGAGCGCCAGACCCTGGCGCTCGCCGCGGCCCCCGCGACCGGCCCGATCGCGCCCGCCGGCACCCGCGTCGACCCGGCCGAGTACGTCGGGGACGCCTCGGCCCGCACCGGGTTCGCCGGGCTGGAGTCGATCGACGAGATCACCATGGTCGCCGTCCCCGACCTGATGAGCTCCTACCAGCGCGGCGAGATCGACGCGGAGGGCGTGCGGACCGTCCAGCTGGCGGTCATGTCGCACTGCGAGCAGATGGGCGACCGGATCGCCGTCCTCGACCCGCCGCCGGGCCTGAACGCCCAGCAGGTGCGCACCTGGCGCAACGACGAGGCGGGCTTCGACTCCCGCTACGCCACGCTGTACTACCCGTGGATCAAGGTGTTCGACCCGGCGACCGGGCGCAACGCGATGGTCCCCCCGAGCGGCCACGTCGCCGGGGTCTGGGCGCGCAGCGACGCCGAGCGCGGCGTCCACAAGGCGCCCGCCAACGAGGTCATCCGCGGCGCCGTCGACCTGGAGATCCGCCTCAGCAAGGGCGAGCAGGACCTGCTGAACCCGATCGGCGTCAACTGCGTGCGGGCGTTCCCCGGGCGCGGCATCCGGATCTGGGGCGCCCGCACCCTGTCCTCGGACCCGGCGTGGCGCTACCTCAACGTGCGGCGGCTCTTCAACTACCTGGAGGAGTCGATCCTCCTGGGCACCCAGTGGGTGGTCTTCGAGCCCAACGACGACCGGCTGTGGTCCAGCATCCGCCGCAACATCACCGCGTTCCTCACCGAGGAGTGGCGGCGCGGGGCGCTGTTCGGGCAGACCGCCGCGGAGGCCTTCTACGTGAAGTGCGACCGCGAGAACAACCCCCCGGAGTCCATCGACCTCGGCCAGGTGATCTGTGAGATCGGGGTCGCGCCGGTGAAGCCCGCCGAGTTCGTGGTGTTCCGGCTGTCGCAGTTCTCCGACAGCACGAGCCTCGTCAACGAGTGACCGGTCCGTCCGGCGGACCGGAGGGGCCCGGCACGGACGCCGGGCCCGTCCGGTCGCACCGGGCCGGCCCGCGCCGGTCCGGCTCCACGCAGGTCCAGTAGGTCCAGCACGTCCAGCAGGTCCAGCAGGTCCGCAACACACCGGAAGGTGACAGGAAGTCATGGCTGAAGGCGATCCGCTCTCCACACACATCTTCGGCGTCCAGCTCGGCGGCTACAACGTCGAGTCCGTCAAGGAGATCAGCAACCTCACCGTCGACCAGGACGTCGTCGAGTACAAGCAGGTGACCCAGCAGGGCAAGCTGATCGTCCGCAAGCAGCCGGGTGCCCGGCTGCCGGGGGAGGTGACGATCACCCGCGGTCTCGACAAGAGCGGGGCGTTCACCACCTGGATCAAGGAGACCCTCAACAACGGCGCGATCAACACCGCGCGCCAGAACCTCACCATCGAGGTCAAGGACACCACCGGCGCCACCCTGCGCCGCATCCAGCTGATGAACGCCTGGGCCAGCCGCTGGGAGGGCCCCACGCTCACCGCCGGCGAGTCGAGCGCCGCGACCGAGAAGGTGACCATCGTGTTCGAGGAGATCTCCGTCGAATGAGGAGACGGATCGGCCTCGACGAGCTCCTGGAGAAGGCCCCGGCGCCTGCGGCGGCCCCGGCCCCGCAGGCCGCCGCGCCGCAGCGCGGCCGGAGCCCGCAGGACCACGGGCTGCAGACGGAGTTCGAGTTCGAGCTCCCGCGCGGGTACGTCGACGACGAGGGCACCGTGCACCGCCACGGTGCCATGCGCCTGGCGACCGCGCGGGACGAGCTCATGCCCCAGATCGACCAGCGCGTCAAGGAGAACCCGGCGTACCTGAGCGTGGTGCTGCTGAGCCACGTGATCACCCGGCTCGGCACCGTCACCGACGTGCACGCCGGCGTGGTCGAGCGCATGTACGCCACCGACGTCGCGTTCCTCCAGGACTTCTACCAGCGGATCAACAGCGAGGGCCACACCCGCGCCGCGGTGACCTGCCCGCACTGCGAGGGCGGCTTCGAGGTCGACCTCGCTGGTGGGCGCCTGGGGGAATGGTGACGTACGCGACCGCCCGGCTGTACGAGGAGGTCGCGTACATCGCCTACCACTTCCACTGGGAGCGGGAGTCCGTTCTCGACCTGACCCACCACGAGCGCCGGGCGTGGGTGGCGGAGATCGCGCGGATCAACACCCGCGTTAACGAAGGCGGGTGAACGGCATGGGGTTCCGGGACAGGTTCGCGCGCCGGGCCGCCGGCACCGCGCCGGCCGAGGCACCGGCGCCCGCTCCGGCGGGCGCACCGGCCGTCGACGGCCCGGCGTCGGGCAACGCACCGGCTCCGGACGGCGGTTGGCGTGACGTCGGGCCACTGGCCCGCACCCTCGCGGAGCCGGCCACCGGGGTCAGCGACGGCCTGCGCTTCCGGGGCCGGCTCGCCTCCTGGCAGAACCCCTCGCTGTCCGGCACGCTCGGGCACGCGCTGCTCCCCGCCGCCCCGGCCGGCATCCTGCGGGCGGTCGCCCGGCCGTCCGTCCCGACGGCCTCCGCCGGGACGGACGGGCCTGCCCTGCCGTACGCGGCGCCGCCGCGGGCGCCCGGCTCGGACGGCGCCTACGCGCCGGAGGAGGTGCCCGGGCAGCTCGGTGCGGTCCGGCAGGTGCAGCGGGCCGTGCCTGCCCGACGCCGCCTGCCCGCGCGGGTCACCGCGGCGCAGACCCGGGCCGCCGCCCCGGCGCGGCCTGCCGACCGGGCGGCTGCTTCCGGCTCCGCCCCCGTGGCTTCGTCCGGTGGCGTGGCCTCGCCCGGCGGTGCGCCGTCGTCCGGTGGTGCGTCGTCGTCCGCCCCCGCGTCGTCGACTGCCGCCGTGCCGTCGTCCGCCGCCGTGCCGTCGTCCGGTGCGCAGGCCCGGACCGCGCCCGCCGGCCCGGTCGTGCTGCGCCGCGTGACGCGGCCGCTGACCGCGGCGACGCGCCCGCGCACCCTGCCGCTGCGCGCCGTCACCGTGCTCCCGCCGCCCGCGGCGGAACGGGTCGCCGCACCGACGGCCGGACCCGCCGCCGCGATGTCCGCGGACCCGGTGCCGACGAGTGGCTCCTCGGCCTCCGCACCGACCCCGGCCTCCGTACCCACCCCGGCCTCCGTACCCACCCCGGCCTCCGCACCGACCCCGAGCACGCCCGCCGGTCGGCCCGAGCCGACCGAGACCCGGCCCGCCGGCCCGGCGGCCACCGCCTCGACCGCGGGCCCCGGCGGCCCGGTGCAGCGCGCCGCCGCGCGCCGTCCCGTCCTGGGGGCGCCGCTGACCGCCCTGCCCGCGAGCGCCTCGCCGCAGCCCGCCACCGAGGGCGCGGCAGGCCCCGCGGCCGCGCCGATGCCGATCGTGGCCGCGCCCGCCCCGGCGGCCCCGGTGGCGGATCCGGCCGGTGGCGCCGCGCCGCCCACCTCCGCGCCCGCGCGCGCCGAGGCCGCCCCCGTGCAGCGCGCCGCCCGCAGCGGCGGCCCCGCCGCGGCGCCGTCCACGGTGAACCCCGGCGTGCGGCGCACCGACTCCTCGACCTCCGCCACCCCCGGCGCGTCCGCTGCCCGGGCCCGTGGCGGGCTGGGCGCACCGCTGGCCGGGCTCCCGCCGACGGCCGGCGTGCCCGGGCCCGGCGGCCGGCGCAGCCCGGCCCGGCGGTCCACGGCCCCGACGCCGGAGGGCGGCACCGCTGCCCCCGCGCCGCGCCGCACGGCGTCGCCTGCCGCTCCCGGATCCGGGAGCGGGGGCGCGGCCGCGGCCAGGCCTGCGGCCTCCGCAGGGAGCGGCGGGGCGGAGGCTTCCGGGTCCACGCGGTCGGAGCAGCACCGAGCGGCGACCGGCCCGGGCACTACCGCGGTGCAGCGCGCACTCGGCAGCGCCGGCCCCGGCCCTGGGCACGGCTCCGGGCAGCACGCCGCCCCGGACGCCCCCGGTACCGGCTCGGGTGCCGGTCCGGGTGTCGGTCGAGGCGCGCAGGGTGGCTCCGCGCCCTCGGGCGCCGTCGCCCGCCCCGCCCCGGGCACCCGGCCGGTCGTGACGGCCACGGGCGGCGGAGTGCCGCTCGTCGTGGCGCGGGCACCGATCGGCGGCGCGGCGGCGACCGCGCCCGGCCACCGGACGCGGGGCCTGCTCGGCGCGCGTGCCATGACCTCGACGCTCGCGGCGTCCGCGGCGGCAGCTCCCGTGTTCGGTGCCTCCGCGTCAGGCTCGGCCCCGGCGCCGGCCGCTCCGCCCGTGGTACGGGCCTCCTGGCGCCAGGAGCCGGCGGCACGCGCCGTCGAAGCGGGCGCGCCACCGGCCGGTGAGCCGGCCGGGCAACCGGCCGCCCCCGCGACCTGGCGCAGCCGGGCCGCGGCCGTCCTGCGTGCCCCCCGAACCGGTGGGGAGCGCGGCGAGTCTTCCGCCCGCCCGGCTTCGTCGGCCCGCGCGGCCGCTGACGGGCGAGCGCCCGTGCAGCGCTCCGGGTCCGACGGGGCCGGTCCGCTGCCGCGCGGCCGCTCGGCGGCGCAGGGCCGGTCCGACCGGGCGGGGAACCCGGGCGCCGGGCATCCCGGGGCGGGCTCGACGGCTTCGTCGGCCCCGTCCGGTCCGTCCGGTGGGCCCGGCACCACGACCTCGGGGACGGGACCGTCGCCGGTGCAGCGGTCAGCTGTCCCCGGCGGCCGGGCCGCCGCGCGGCGGGCCCGGTCCGGCGGCGCCGGTCCGACGGCCTCGCCCGCACGGGCCGCCGTGCCCGACGGCCGCCCCGGCGTTCCGGCGGACGGCCGGCTGCCGCTGCCGACGGGTGGATCCGACTCCGGTGCGCACCGGTCGCCGTCGCGTGCCGGTGGCACCGCGGAGGCGCGTGCCGGCACCGGTACGTCCACCGTGCCCGCGCCGACCGTGCCCGCGCCGACCGTGCCCGCGCCGACCGTGCCGGCGTCGACCGCGCCCGCGTCCGGGCGACTGCAGCGCAGGGTGAGCCCGACGCCGTCGGACGCGGCGGTCCGGTCCGGCGCGGCGCCCGCGGCGGCCGTCGCGGCGGTCGGTCGTGCCTGGTGGGGGCGGCGGAGGTCCGCTCCCGCCGCCGGAACGGACGGGACCGCGACGGACGTCCGGCGGGCCGTGCCCGGGGGCGGCGCGGCGGGCCCGTCCGCACCCGTGGCCGCGGGCTCCCCGACCGGCCTCGTCGGCCCGGCGGCCGACCGGGTCTCCGTTCCCCGGGCTGCCGCCCGGCCCGCCGGCGCGGCCGGGCACGGTGCGCCGGCCGCCGGGCCGCTGCCGAGCGTGCAGCGGTCCGCTTCGGGCGTTCCGGCCCCCTCGGGCCCGGGCGCGTCGCCCGCGCCCTCCGGGGGCGGCGCGTCGCCGTTCGTTCCACCGCCCGGGGGTGCCGGGGCCGTCGCCGGCTCCGCCGCAGCCTCCGTGGCTTCGTCCGCCTCATCCGCCTCATCTGCTTCGTCCGCCGGTTCGCGGCGGTCCGCGCCACGTGGCGCGGTGCCCGTGCCCGTGGTGCGCCCGGCCCCGCCGAGGGACGTGGCGGACCGGGCGGCCGTCCAGCGGCTGCCGATCGCCGGCCCCGCCGCCCAGCCCGCCGCACCGCCGGTGCCGTCGCTGTCCCCGCTGGCCCCGTCGTCACCCGGCGCCGGGGGCCGGTCGCTGCCGGGGTTGCCCGGTACGGGCGCCGCGCCGGCGCCCCGTCAGGTGGTGTGGCGGGCACCGGTCCGGGGCGGCGCGAGCGGCGCTCCCGGGCCGGCCGCTGGGTCGCAGCCCGGGGTGGCGGCGGACACCGCGCGGGTGCTGCAACGGGTGGCCGAGCACGCGGGCCTGACCGGGGTGCCGATGACGGCCGTTCCGGCCGGCAGCCCCGTGGTGTCCCGCTCCGCGGCGCCGGGCGGGCCGGGGCTGCCGCACCCGGGCGCGGCCGCCGGTGCCCAGGAGGGCAGCGGGGCGCAGGCCGGGGGCGCCTTCGGGGCGGACCACCTCGACGAGCTGGCCCGGCGTCTGATCGAGCCCGTCGGACGGCTGCTGCGCGCCGAACTGCGCAGGGGAAGGGAACGCGCCGGGCGGCCGTACGACGGTCGCCGGTGAGGGCGCGGGGCGGACATCGGCGGGCAGGCGACGGAGGCGGGACATGACCGACAACATCTTCGCGACGAGCGTGTTCTTCAGACTCACGATCGGCGGCAACGACCTGGGGGAGTTCACGACCTGCTCGGGCCTGGGCGCACAGGTGGAGATCCACCAGTACGCCGAGGGCGGCAACAACGGCTTCTCCTGGCAGCTGCCGGGGCGCATCACGTGGTCGAACATCACGCTCACCCGGGCGGTCACCGCGGACACCCTCAAGATCGCGCGCTGGCTGGACGAGACGGTGCGCCGGGTCGAGCCCAAGGACGGCGAGATCGTGGCGCTGCGCCCCGACCTGAGCCGGATCGTCAGCTGGCAGGTGCTGGGCATCGTCCCGGTGAGCTGGCAGGGCCCGTCCTTCGACCCGTCGAACTCGCAGGCCGCCGTGGAGACCCTGGAGATCGCCCACGCGGGCCTGCGCCCGTCCTGACCGGGCCGGCCCCCACCCGGCCGGTCGGTCCCACCGGCGACCGGACCACCGGACCGCCACGGACCACCGGGCGACCGGACCGCCGTCGACCACCGAACCGCCACAGACCAGCAGACGACCAGACGACCAGACGACCAACGGAAGGAGGTGCGGGATGTCCTCGGTCCCCGCGAGCGTGACCCGGGCCCAGGTGACCATCATGGAGCCCCCGTCGACCGTCGGCGCCCAGCCGGGCGGCGTGCTCGTGCGGCTCCGGCTGCAGTTCAACCCGGCGAGCCTCGTGCTGAGCAAGTCCACCGAGTGGCGCCGCACGCCGTCCCGGACGGCCGGCCAGTCCGCGCTGCCCGAGTTCGTCGGCAGCGGGCCGCGCTCGCTCTCCCTGGAGGTGTTCCTCGACGCCACCGCGACGCACGACAACTCCGTGGAACGGGCGGTGGAGCAGCTGATGACGGCCTGCGTGCCGACCCCGAGCAGCCTGGCGCGCAAGACGCCGTCGAGCCCGTGGATCCGGCTGGACTGGGGGACGTCGAGGACGACCTCGTTCAACGGGGTGCTGAGCGCCCTGTCCGTCACCTACTCGCTGTTCGACGTGGACGGCAAGCCGCTGCGGGCGACCTGCTCGCTCACCATCGACGAGGCCAGCGTCGACCCGGCGGGCCAGAACCCGACGTCGGGCTCGATGGAGGCCCGCAGCACCCACCGGGTGATCGCGGGGGACAGCCTGCCGCTGCTCGCCTGGCGCGAGTACGGCGACGCGACGGCGTGGCGGACCATCGCCGAGGCCAACGACCTGGACGACCCGATGGTGCTCGTCCCCGGCACGGAGCTGATCGTTCCGGCCGTCGACGACCGGGCGCGGGGTGGTCGGCCGTGACCACCCCCGAGGCGCGCGGCGGCCGTTCCTTCGCCGCCGACCCGATCGTCGAGGCACCGGGCCCGCTCCCGGCGGCGTGGGCGGCGCAGCTGGTCTCCTGCGACATCGAGGAGAGCGTCGGCCTGCCCGACACGGCCGTCCTGGTGTTCCGCGACGCGTACCACGGCTTCCTCGCCGAGACCGGCATCACCATCGGCACCAAGCTGAAGGTCTCGGTGGTGACCGTCCAGGACCACGCGCAGGAGCGGCTGTTCACCGGGGAGGTGACGGCACTGGAGCTGGACGTGGACGCCACGGGCTCGTTCACCGTGGTGCGGGCCTCCGCGGTCACCCACCGGCTGATGCGCGGGCGCCGGGTGAAGGCCTTCCGCACCATGACGACGGCGGACATCGTCCGCCAGGTGGCGGCGGGCGCGGGGCTGGGCTGCGGCCGGGTCGACGCGTTCCCCGTCGTCCACCAGCAGCTCTCGCAGGCGAACGTCTCCGACTGGGAGTTCCTGCAGTACCTGGCGCAGGAGAGCGGCGCGCAGGTGCGGGTGGACGACGCCGGGCTGCTGGAGTTCGTGAAGCCCGAGCCGGCCTCCAAGGCGCCCGCGCCCTCGACGCCCGCCCCGCAGAACCCGCTGGTGCTGGAGTACGGCCGCAACCTGCTGGAGCTGCGCGGCGTGCTGACGGGCGGCGGCGGGGCGGACGCGGTCGAGGTGCGCGGCTGGAACGTGACCACCAAGAAGGCCCTGGTCGCCACCGAGCCGTCGGTGAACGGCGAGACGGTGCGCCCCGGGCTGAGCCCGTCCACGGTGGGCGCGGCCTTCCCGGGCAAGAGCCGGATGACCGTCGCCGACACGCCGTACCGCACCCAGGCGGAGACCGCGGCCGCGGCCGGGTCGATCGCGGCCTCGGTGGCCGCCGGTTTCGGCGAGCTGGAGGCGGTGGTGGAGGGCAACCCGAGGCTGCGGGCGGGCACGCCCGTCGCCCTGGGCAACGTCGGCGCGGCCTTCTCCGGCCGCTACACCGCGACGGCCGTGCGCCACCTGCTGGAGCCGTACCGCGGGTACCGGACCACCGTCGTGGTGAGCGCGGCGCCGGACCGCTCGCTGGCCGGGCTGGCCGCCGGGGGCGCCGCGCCGCCGCGCGGGCCGCGGATGCCGGGCCTGGCGATCGCCGTGGTCACCGACGTCCGGGAGCCGGGCGGTGCGCAACGCGGCTGGGTCCGGCTGAAGTTCCCGTGGCTGGACGACACCTACGTCTCGGACTGGGTGCGCACCGTCCAGTGGGGCGGCCAGGGCGGCGGCGGCGTGTTCAGCCCGGAGGTCAACGACGAGGTGCTGGTCGGCTTCGAGCAGGGCTCCCTGGACAGCCCGTACGTGCTGGGGGGCCTGTACAACGGCGTCGACAAGCCGTCGCGGCACGACGTCCCGCTGGTCGACCCGGCCTCGGGGAAGGTCAACCGCCGTTCGCTGGTGTCCCGTTCGGGCCACCGGATGGAACTGCTGGACGTCCCCGGCGGGCCGTCCGGCGTCCGGCTGGCCAGCGGGGACCGCAAGCTGGAGGTCAAGCTGGACGAGCAGCGCGGCGAGATCGTGCTGACGGTCTTCGGCGCGGCCGGCGCGGCGGCGAGCTCCGTCCGGCTGTCCTCCTCCGGCGTCACCATCGACGCCGGCACCGGGGCCGTGAACCTGCGGGGGGCGTCGGTGAACGTCACCGGCCGGACCGAGGTCACCGTGGACGGCGGCGCGCTCGCGGTGCTCAAGGCGGCGCTGGTGCGCATCAACTGAACCGACAAGTGATTGACGTGACGTCAGACATGCTTCCCACTGGGAGGGTTGACGTCCACCCGGCCCGCACCGACCGAACCCGCGTCGATGCGGGCCGCACACCCGGGGCGGGCCGGCCCCGAAGACCGCCCCGGCCCCGCACACCATCCGATGGGAGACCGCACATGCCACCCGCAGCCCGGACGGGCGACACCACCGACCACGGCGGTGCCCTCACCACCCCGCCCCCAGGCGCCCTCGCGGTGGAGACCGTGCTGATCGGCGGCCGACCGGCCGCCGTCGCCGGCAGCCTGCACGCCTGCGTCCCGCACGTCGAACTCGGGCCCGCCAACGTCGTGCTGCCCGACCTCGGGGCGGTGGCCAGGGGCGAGGTGCTGATCGGCGGGCTCCCGGCGGCCCGGATGGGGGACAAGACGGCCTGTGGCGCGCGGATCCTGACCGGCGCGTTCACCGTACTGATCGGGGGCGTCGCATGACCGCCAACTTCATCGGCCGGGGCTGGGCCTTCCCGCTCCGGGTCAACGCCACGGGCGGGATCGGCATGGTGGACCGGGACCGGGAGATCGAGGAGGCCATCCGGCTCATCCTCGGCACCGCCCCCGGGGAGCGGCCGATGCGCCCGGAGTTCGGCTGCGGCATCCACGAGTACGTGTTCGCGCCGAGCGACGGCAGCACCGCCGGGCGGATCGCCCGCGAGGTGCGCATCGCCCTGGAGCGCTGGGAACCCAGGATCGAGGTCGACGACGTCGTGATCGCCTTCGACACCGTGGACGACGGCACGCTCTACATCGACGTCCACTACACCGTGCGGTCCACCAACGACCGCCGCAACCTGGTCTTCCCCTTCTACACGATCCCGGCCTCCCCGGACGCCCCGGAGACCTCCGGCGCCCTGAGCGGGGGAGCGCTCTGATGCCACTGCCCTCCCCGAACCTGGACGACCGCCGCTTCCAGCAGCTCGTCGACGAGGCCAAGCGGTTCGTGCAGCAGCGCGCCCCGGAGTGGACCGACCACAACGTGTCCGACCCCGGGGTCACGCTGATCGAGACCTTCGCGTACATGGTCGACCAGCTGCTCTACCGGCTGAACCGGGTGCCCGAGAAGAACTACTCCGCCTTCCTCGACCTGCTGGGGGTGCGGCTCTTCCCGCCGTCCGCGGCGACCGCCGAGGTCGACTTCTGGCTGTCGGCCCCGCAGCCCGAGACCGTCCTGCTGCGTGCCGGCACCGAGGTCTCCACGCAGCGCACCGAGACCGAGGAGGCGGTGGTCTTCTCCACCGTCGAGGACCTGCCGGTGGTGCCGAGCTCCCTCGACCGGCTGGTCACCGTCTCCGCCGCCGGGGAGCAGAGCGACGGCACCACCCGGCTCGCCGACGGCGTGGACGTGCCCTGCTTCCAGCCGCGCCCCGAGGTCGGGGACGCCATGCTGTTCGCCCTGCCGACGGTCGTGCCCCGCTGCATCCTCGTGGTCCGGCTGGACAGCCGGGTCGAGGGCGTCGGCGTCGACCCCCGGCAGCCGCCGCTGGCCTGGGAGGTGTGGGACGGCGCGCGGTGGACCGCCTGCGAGACCGGCACCGACACCACCGGCGGCCTCAACCGCCCCGGTGAGGTCGTGGTGTTCGTGCCCGCCGGGCACACCGCCTCGGTGGTCGCCGGGCGCCGGGCGGGCTGGCTGCGCTGCCGGGTGACGGCGCCCGAGCCGGGCCAGCCGTTCTACGCGGAGTCCCCGACGATCCGCCGGGCCGAGGTGTTCACCGTCGGCGGCACCGCGACCGTCGTCCACGCGCAGAGCGTCGTCGACGCGCCGCTCGGCGCCTCGGAGGGCGTCGCCGGCCAGCGGTTCCGGCTCGCCCGGCCGCCCGTCCTGCTCGACGACGGGGCCCCGGTGGTCGAGGTGTCGGCCGGCGAGGGCTGGGAGCGCTGGAGGGCCGTCGAGCACTTCGGCGACTCCGCGCCGACCGACCGGCACGTGGTCATCGACGCCACCACGGGCGAGTTCGCCTTCCCGCCCGCCGTCCGGGAACCCGACGGCACCCTGCGCTCCTTCGGTGCGGTGCCGCCCAAGGGAGCCCAGCTGCGGGTGCCGCACTACCGCACCGGCGGGGGGACGGCCGGCAACGTCGCCCGGAGCACCATCACCGTGCTGCGCAGCTCCGTTCCGTACGTGGCCGGTGTGGACAACCGCGAGGCGGCCCGGGGCGGGGTCGACGGCGAGACGGTGGAGAACGCCAAGCAGCGGGCCCCGCACGTGCTGCGGCTGCAGGAACGGGCCGTCACCGCGGGGGACTACGAGCTGATCGCCCGCCAGGCCGCGCCCTCCGCGGCCCGGATCCGCTGCGTGCCGGCCGTCGCCGGGGAGGCGGGCGCCGTACGGGTGCTCGTGGTCCCCGACGCGGTCGCCGACGAGGGCGACCGGCTGCGCTTCGAGCAGCTGATCCCCGGGGAGCCGATGCTGGCCGCGATCGCCACCGCCCTCGACGAGCGGCGGCTGGTCGGCACCCGGCTGCTCGTCCAGCCGCCCTCCTACCAGGGGGTGACGGTGGTGGCCCGGCTGGCGACCGACGCCCCGGACGCCGACCGGGTCCGCGAGGCGGCGCTCACCGCGCTGTTCCGGTACCTCAACCCGCTGCGCGGCGGGGCGGACGGGTCGGGCTGGCCGTTCGGCCGGTCCGTGCAGTACGGGGAGATGTTCGCGGTGCTGCAGCAGGTGCCCGGCGTCGCCGCGGTCGACGAGCTGCGCCTCTTCCCGGCGGACCCGATCACCGGGCGCCGGGGCGCGCCCGCCGAGCGGGTCGACGTCGCCCCCGACGCCCTCGTCTTCTCGCACCAGCACCAGGTCGTGGTGGGCCCGCTGGCCGGGGACGGTCCGCGGTGAGCCGGGCCGCCCTGCCGGGGCTGCGCAGCCCCCACCCGATCGGCGGGCTGCTGCCCTCGATGTACGCCGAGGACGACCTCGCCCAGCGGTTCACCGCGGGGCTGGACACCGTCCTCGCCCCGGTGTTCGCCACCCTGGACAACCTGCCCGCCTACTTCCAGGCGCGGCTGGCCCCGGCCGACTTCCTCGACTGGCTGGCCGGCTGGGTCGCGGTGGACACCGACCCGGCCTGGCCGGAGGAGGTCCGGCGCGCCGTCGTCGGCCGCGCGCTCGAACTGCACCGGTGGCGCGGCACCCGGCGCGGGCTCCAGGAACGGCTGCGGCTGGTCCTCGGTGCCGGTGCGCAGGTCGTGGACGGCGGCGGAGCGGCCTGGTCCACCGACGCGGACGCGGCCCTGCCGCCGGCGCCGTCCGGGGAACTGCTGGTGCGCGTCTGGCCGGAGCGCACCCCGCAGCTGGACGAGGAACAGGTGCTGGCCGTCGTCCGGGCGTCCTGCCCGGTCCATCTCACCTGCCGGGTGCAGGTGTTGCCCGGTCCACCCGGGACGGAGGAGAGCTGAGCGATGCGTACGTGTCCCGAGTGCGGAGTGGCCAACGAGGACGGGGACGACTTCTGCGGCAACTGCGGGGCCTACCTGGGGTGGTCCGCGGGGAGGCCGTCGTCGGCCCCGCCGTCGGCCCCGGCCCCGGCCGGTGGTGGGCCAGCGGGTGGCGGTGAGGCGGCGGCGCCGTCGTCGTCGCCGTCGCGGGCGGTGGGGGCCGCCGCGGAGCGTCCGGCCCGCGAGGCGGGCGGCCGCGCGTCCGCGGCCGGGGCGCCGGCCGCCGGTGCGCCCGCGGCCGGCGCGCCCGCCGCGCAGCCGGTCCGGGCCGCCGCCCCCGAACCGCCGGCTCCGGCGACGTCTGACGACACGCCGGCCACCGACACGCCGGCCACCGGTCCGGCGAGCACCCGTGCCACCGGGCGCACCCGCGGCCTCCGGCGCACCCTCGACACGGTGCGCAGCGTCCGCACGGGGCGCACGTCCGGTACCGGGCCCACCGGTGGCCTGGACGCGGCCGTCACCGCGGCCGCCGAGGCGGCGGCCGGGGCGGCGCTGGACGCCGCCGGGACGGGCACGGCCGGGACGGGCACGTCGGCGACGACGGGGCGGACCTCCCGGAGCGGATCCCCCGCGGCCGGGAGCGCCACGGCCGGGAGCACCGATTCGGGGAGCCCCGCTTCGGGGAGCGCCGCTCCGAGGAGTGCCGAGGCCGTGACTCCCGGCGCCGGTACCGTCGGTGCCCCCGCCCTCCCGAGCACCGCGGACCCCGACACGCCCGGGACGGGCGCCGCCGGGAGCGGCACCGCCGAGACGGGGCGGACCTCCCGGACCGGCCGCACCTTCCGGACGGGCCGCACCTCCCGGACGGAGCGCGCCGCGGACGCCGGGAGCACCGGGGCCCCCGGCCCCGCCGACCCCCCTGGCAGCGCCGGCACGGGAACGCCCGGGACGGGCGCTGCGGAGACGGGCACCGCCGGAACCGGGCGCACCTCCCGGACCGGCCGCACCCTCGGGGCCGCGCGCGCCGCCGACCCGGCGCCGGTCCAGCCGGGCCCGGTGCAACCGCGCCCCGAGGCCGTCCGGCAGCCCGAGGCGGACCCGGTGGCCGTGCAGCCCGCCAAACCGGTCGCGCCGCGTCCGGTGGTCCGGCCGTCCACGGCCGAGGAGGCCCAGGTCGGCCCGCCCTGCCCGCGGTGCCAGACGCCCAACCGGCCCGACCGCCGGTTCTGCCGGCGCTGCGCCGCGCCGCTGACCGTCGCCGAGGCCGCTCCCGCGCTGCCCTGGTGGCGGACCCGTTGGCCGTTCCGCCGTCGGGTGCGGATCGGCGGCTCCGGCACCGCCCTGCGCCGGATGATCGCGGTGCTGGTGGTGGCGGCGCTGGTGGTCGCCGGGGTCCTGCTCTACCCGGCGGGCCGCAACGTGTACGAGGACGTGCTGGACAAGCTGCGCGACGCCAAGGCGATCACCCCGACCGGGGTCGAGGCGAGCGCCGCCGCCGGCGGGCACCCCGCCGCCCAGGCCGTGGACGGCCTCAGCAACAGCTACTGGGCCGCGCCGCGCACGGGGGACTCGATCAGCTTCACCTTCGCCAAGCCGTTCCGGCTGGTCGACGTCATCGTGCACGGCGGGTCCTCCACCGAGCCGCAGGAGTTCCAGAAGACGGCGCGGCCGATCGGCCTGGACCTCCGGGCGACCAGCTCGGACGGGAAGGTGCACGAGCAGAAGGTGACCCTGAACGACAAGCCGGGCCCGCAGACGGTGCTGACCGGGGTGAGCGACGTGGTGAAGGTGACGCTGGTCGTCCGTGAAGCGGCCGGCCCGGAGGGCGGCCCGATCGCCCTCGCGGAGGTGGAGTTCTTCAAGCGGTGAAGAGCGGGCTGCGGCCGTGTTCCCGGACGCCGGCGTGGGAGGCTACCCGGGTACCGCCGCAGCCCGCGACCAGGAGCACCGCCATGCACCGACCGCCCGCCCTCCGACTCGACGCCACCGCCTCCGGGCACCCGGCGGGGATCCTCGACGCGGCCGAGCGGGCCGAACAGCGCGGCATGGACCGGCTGGTGGTCGCCGAGACCGCCTACGACCCGTTCCTGCAGCTGGCCCGGGCGGCCGACCGCACCCGGTCGATCGAGCTGGCCACGGGCATCGCGGTGGCCTTCGCCCGCACCCCGATGACGCTCGCCTACCAGGCGTGGGGCCTGCACGCGGCCTCCGGCGGACGGGCCGTCATCGGGCTGGGTTCGCAGGTCAGGCCGCACATCGAGAAGCGTTTCGGGATGCCCTGGGACCGTCCGGCGGCCCGGATGCGCGAGTACGTCCACGCCGTCCGGGCGATCTGGCACAGCTGGCAGACCGGTGAACGGCTGCGCTTCCGGGGCGAATTCTACACCCACACGATGATGTCGCCGGTCTTCTCGCCCGACCCGGTCCCGGCGGGGGTGCCGCGGATCCTGCTGGCCGGGGTCGGCCCGCTGATGACCCGCACCGCCGGGGCGGTGGCCGACGGGTTCCTGAGCCACCCGTTCTCCTCTCCCGCCTACCTGTCGGAGCAGGTGCTGCCCGGGCTGACGGAGGCCCGGGCGCGGGCGGAGGCGGACGGCGAGCCGTGGACGGACCGGCCGTTCGAGATCACCGGCAACGTGCTGACCGCCACCGGCCGCACGGAGGAGGAGCTGGCCGCCAACCGGGCCGGGGTGCGGGAGCGGCTGGCCTTCTACGCCTCGACCCCGGCCTACCGCCCGGTGCTCGCCCGGTACGGGTGGGAGGGGCTCCAGGAGGAGCTGCACACCCACTCGGTGCGCGGCCGCTGGGCGGAGATGGCGGCGCTGATCGACGACGAGGTGTTCGACACCTTCGCGGTGTCGGGCCCGGTGGAGGAGGTCGCCCGCGAGCTGACCCGCCGCTACGGCGGGCTGGTGACCCGGCTCTCCGTCAGCCTGCCGCCGGACGCGGACCCGGAGCTGGGCCTGGACGTCCTGGCCGCGGTCCGTGCGCTCGACGGGCCGCAGCCGGCCTGACCCTCCACCGGGGCGCTCCGCCCGGCCGCGCCGAACGCGGCGCCGACCGGGCGCGCTCCGTACCCGATCGGTCGGGCGGCGGCCAAGTCCGGGCAGATTCGGGCAACGCATCCCCGTCCGCACCTGTGGGCGGCAGGATCACGCCGAGGAACGTGACGCGCCGCCCGGCGGTCCGTCACGGTGCCTGTCATGTCTTGGCCATCCGTCGACGCCCGTGGGGGTGCCCGCTTGACCGTGCCGGACGACCACCCAGCCCCGGACCGCCCCACCGAGCCCGGGGCCTCCGACCACCTCGCCGACTTCGACGAGTTCCTGCGCGTCTGCGCCGAACTGACCGGCTTCGACGAACCCGAGCTGCGCGCCACCGGCGTCGCCCACGAGCACCACCGCACCGTCCTGGCCCACCGGGTCCGCGACGACCACGCGCTGGTCCACCTCTGGTACGTCGGCGCCTGGCCGGGCGAACAGCCCTCCTCCGTCCACGCCCACGACCAGGGCCTGGTCTGGCGGACCTTCCACGCCGCCCCGCCCGGCTCCGCCGCCCCCGGCCACGGCAGCTGGGCCGAGCCGCCCCGCGGGAGCGGTGCCCGGTGACCGCCCGCTGGGACGCCGTCGTGGTCGGCGCGGGCTTCGCCGGCACCCTGGTCGCCCACCGCCTCGGGGCCCACGGCCGGCGCGTCCTCGTCCTGGAGGCCGGACCGGTCGCCCCCACCCCCGCCGAGACCGCCGCCGCCCACCGCGCGGCCGGCGGCGGCCCGCCCACCTCGCCGTACCCGCACAGCCCCGACGCCCCCTCGCCCGACGTCACCGACCTCGCCGGGCTCCCCGGCGGCGGCTTCACCGCCACCGGACACCTCCGCCAGTACGGACCGCAGCCCTACGCCAGCGGCTACCTGCGCGCCAACGGCGGCACCGGGCTGCTCTGGACCGGGCTCACCCCGCGCATGCACCCCGAGGACTTCCGCACCGGCGACCTCGGGCGCGGCCGCAACTGGCCGATCGGCTACCACGACCTGGAGCCGTACTACCGCGCCGCCGAACACGAACTCGGCGTGGCCGGCAACGCGGCGCAGCAGCGCAGCGCCGTCGGACTGCCCATCCCGGAGGACTACGCCTTCCCCATGCGGGCGATCCCGGCCAGCCACCTGGACCGGCTGCTCGCCCGGGCCCTCGACGGCCGGACGGTGCGCGACCCGGCCGGGCCGGGCCCCTCCCGGCTCGCCGTCACGCTCACCCCGCACGCCCGCAACGGCCTGCCCACCCGCCCCGGCGACGCCGTCGGGCCGCCCTGCGCGGGCAGCGCCAGCTGCGTGCCGGTCTGCCCGAGCGGGGCCAAGTACACGCCCCTGCGGACCCAGGCCCGCTGGGCGGCCGGCGTCGAGCTGCGCACCGACGCCGTGGTCAGCCGGGTGCTGGTCGACCCGGCCACCGGGCGCGCCACCGGCGTGACCTACCTGGCCGGCGGCACCGTCCACCGGGTGGACGCGGACCTGGTCGTCCTCGCCGCGCACGCCGTCGAGAACGCCCGGCTGCTGCTCCTGTCCGGCCTGACCGGCCGCAGCGACCAGGTGGGCCGCAACCTGATGGACCACCCGGCGCTGCTCACCTGGGGGCTGATGCCCCGCCCGGTCGGCCCCTACCGTGGGCCCGGCTCGACCAGCGGACTGGAGGCCTTCCGGTTCGGACCGGTCCGGGCCCGCCGGGCGCCGTTCCGGATCGAGATCGGCAACTGGGGCTGGTCCTGGGCCGGCGGCACGCCGCAGGCGGAGACCGCAGCGCTGCTGGCCGCCGGACTGCGGGGCGAGGAACTGCGCGAACGCCTCGGCGACCGGCTCGGCCGTCAGTTCTCCCTCCAGTTCGAGCTGGAGCAGCCCGCCGACCCGGCCAACCGGGTCACCCTCGACCCGGACCGCCGGGACCGGCTCGGGCTGCCGGCCCCCGCCGTCCGCTACGACCTCGACGAGTACGTCCGGGAGGGCCTGGCCTCGGCCCGCGCGGTGTCGGACCAGCTGTTCGCGCTGCTCGGCGCCGAGGACCACACCGCCTACCCGGCGGGGCCCGGCTGGCCGGGGCGGGTGGAGCACCGGGGCGTCGCCTACGGCTACCGCGGCGCGGGCCACGCGGGCGGCACCCACCTCATGGGCGACTCGCCGGCCACCTCGGTCGTCGACCAGTGGCAGCGCTGCTGGGACCACCCGAACCTGTACGCCGTCGGGTGCGGCTCGATGCCCTCGCTCGGCACCTCCAACCCCTCCCTCACCATGGCCGCACTCGCCCTGCGCAGCGCCGAGCGGATGGACCGGGACCTGCAGGAGCTGCGCCGCCCGCTGCCCGTGACCACCGCGGCCCGTCCGGCCGGGCCGGACCCGTCGCCGTCGGGCCCGTCCGTGCCCGGCCCGGCCGACCGCCACCTGCCGGGGCCACGCCCGTCCGACCCCCACCCGTCCGACCTCCACCCGTCCGATGTCACGGAGACGCCATGACCGGCCTGCCGCTCCCGCCCGTTCCCGAGCCGTACCACCTGCCGTTCCACTACGGCGCGCTGCACAACATCGGCGTCGACTACCTGGTCGCACCCGAGCGGGCGCGCGAGCTGCTCCGCAAGCGCCACCCCGGGCTGACCGTCGCCGTCTTCGACGGCCGGGCCTGCGTGTCGCTCAACTACCAGCTGTACTTCGCCCAGTACCCGAACGGCGGCGGCGTCACCGAGGAGCTGGAGATCAACCTGGTCGCCCACCCGGCGTTCGCCGAGGACCGGCTGCCCGAGCTCGACTACGGCGGCTACGCCCGTGGCCACGACCAGACCAAGCTGCTCGGCATCGCCCGGCTCCACGTCCTCTGCGACAACCCGCTCGCCATCGACGCCGGGCGCCGCCTCTACGCCGAGCCCAAGCACCCCGGCTGGTTCGAGACCACCCTGCCCTCGCTCAACGCGGCGGCCGTGCAGGAGCGTTGGTCCGTCTCCTGCCGCCGCGCCGAGCTCGGACCGGACGGGCTGCGCCGCCACGACGAGCAACTCCTCGCCCTGGACGTGGACCTGGGCGGGCTCACCCCCGAGTCCGTCAACAACACCCCGATCACCGGCTACGGCACCGACGAGGAGGGCCGGCTGCTCGCCGGGCCGCTCAACGTCCACCAGCCCTACCGCTACCACGCGTTGGACGGCCGCGCGGCCGACCGCGTCCGCCTCGACGTGGGCAACCCCGCCGAGGAGGCCGCCCGCGACCTCGCCCACCTGATCGCCGACGCGCCCGCCGCAGGCGTCTGGACGTACCAGTCCGCGCCCGTCGCCGCCCACAACCGCGCCTACTACGTCCGGTAGCCCGCGGAGCCCTGTCGCGGCACCGTCGGTGGCGCACCCCCGGGTGGTGCGCCACCGGGGCTCACCCCGGTGGCGGAGGCCCGCCCGGACCGGTGAGGGCGGCCGGCACCCGTCGGCCTGGGGCCGCCGGCCCGGTGGCCGGGGCGGCCGGCGCCCGGGCCCAGCGGCCGGCGAGCACCGTGCCGGTGACCAGCTGGAGCTGGTGGTAGGCCATCAGGGGCAGCGCCAGTACCCCGGCCTCGGGGCCGAACAGGACGGTGGCCATCGGCAGGCCGTTCGCCAGGCTCTTCTGCGAGCCGCAGAGCACCGCGGCGATGGTGGCCGCCCGGTCCAGCCGGAGCAGCCGGGCGCCCAGGGCGGTGGCGGCCAGCGCGGCGGCGAGCAGGGCGAGCAGCACCGCGAGCAGGCCCAGCAGGGCGCCCGGCCCGGCCAGGCCCCAGCTGCCCCGGGCCGTGGCCGCGCTGAACGCCGTGTAGACGACGAGCAGGATCGAGCCGCGGTCCACCGGGGTCAGCACCCGTCTGTGCCGGGCCAGGAACGCGCCCAGGCAGGGCCGCAGCACCTGCCCGAGCAGGAACGGGGCGAGCAGCTGGAGCCCGATCCGGACCAGCCCGTCGGCGGAGAGCGCGCCGTGGGCGTCCAGCAGCCAGGCCGCCAGCAGCGGGGTCACCAGCAGCCCGGCCAGACTGGAGTAGGTGCCCGCGCAGATCGCCGCCGGGACGTCCCCGCCCGCCGCGCCGGTGAGCGCGACCGAGGACTGCACCGTCGACGGGACCAGGCAGAGGAAGAGCACGCCGGTCTGCAACTGCCCGGTCAGCGGGACGGGTGTGAGCAGAGCGGTGGCCAGCCCGAGCAGCGGGAAGAGGACGAAGGTGGCCGTGAGCACCAGGCCGTGCAGGCGCAGCCGGCGCAGGCCGGCCAGTGTCTCCCGGGTGGACAGGCGGGCGCCGTAGAGGAAGAACAGCAGGGCCACCGCGAGGTCGCAGGCCGTCTCCGCCGCCCGGGCCCGGCCGCCCGTCGCCGGGAAGAGGGCGGCCAGGCCGACAGCCCCGGCCAGCGCCGCCGTGTACGGGTCGAGCCGGCGGGGCAGGAGCCGGTGCCACCGGCCGCGATCGGCGGTGCGGTCCGTCACCGGCCGCCTCCGGGCACGCCGCCGTTCGGGACGATCCCCAGCAGCCCGCCCACCAGGGAGCCGGGGCCGTCCTGGTCGCTGCCCGCGGAGCCGCTGCCCTGCTGGACGTCGGCCGTGCGGTCGATCTCCACCCAGGAGTCGGCGTGGCTGTTGTCGACGAGGGTGATCAGCGCGCTGCCGGCCACCGGCGCGGGGGCGGCCCGCTCGGCGGGTGCCGACCCGCTCACCGCCCACCCCAGGGCGGCGAGCACCGGCAGTGCTGCGGCCCAGGGCGGGGCGGGGCCGCGCTGCCCGGCCGTCACGCCGTCACCCCCGCGAGCGGACGGGAGGCCGCGATGTTCCGCTCCAGCAGTTCGGTGGACTCGCGCACGCCGATCTGCCGGCTCTGGCCGGCGGCCGCCGGCAGCCGCCCGTCGGCGACCTTCAGCCCGGCCAGCGCCTCGTCCATCGCCTGGTGGGCGGCGAACAGGCAGGGGGTGCTGTAGATCGCGACGTCCACCCCCAGCTCGGTGAGTTCGGAGAGCGACAGCCGGGGGGACTTGCCGCCCGCGATCTGGTTGAAGAGCAGCGGCTTGCCCCCGACGACGCGCCGGATCCGCCGGATCCACTCCTCGCTGCGCACCCCGTCGACCAGGACGACGTCGGCGTCGGTGGCGGCCAGGGCCCGGGCGCGGCGCAGGATGTCCTCCTCCTCGGTGGCGTCGGTGCGGGCGACCACCACGAGGTCCGTCCGGTTGGCGAGGACGAGCTCCAGCTTCTCCAGGTACTCCTCCAGCGGGAGGACCTGCTTGCCGTCGGCGTGGCCGCAGCGCCGCGGCCGCTTCTGGTCCTCCAGGATGACGCCCGAGGCGCCGATGCGTTCGAGCCGGCGCACCACGTGGCAGGCCACCTCGGGATCGACGTAGCCGTCGTCGATGTCGACCAGGAGGTGGTGCCGGGGGAAGGCGCCGCGCAGCCGTTCGACGAAGGCGACCATGTCCGGCCAGGCGATGAAGCCGATGTCGGGCAGGCCGTAGTAGGAAGCGGCGAAGCCGAATCCGGAGACGAACATGCCGTCGTAGTGCTCGGCCGCGATGGAGGCCGAGTACATGTCGTAGACGCCGATGAGGGGCGTGGCCCCGGGGCCGGCGATCTCCTCGCGGAGCCGCTGCCCGTGGCCCGACGCCGTGGTTCCGTGGAACATGGCCTTCTCCTCGCGATCGGTGACTTTGCCTGAACTTGGCCTTCTCTAGACCAAACTGAGGTGCCATCACTATGCGCCCTTTAATGTTCTGTGGGCAAATCTTTAAAGGAGATTCCCTCGTTTGAGTGATGGAATTCGTGAAGATATGACTGGGCATGGGAAAGGGGCGGCGGCGTGGGGGATCCACGCCACCGCCCCCGGGGGAGCCGGGCCCCGGCCGGTCCGGTCAGCCGCGTGCGACCGGTGCCCGGAAGCGCCGCACCGCCGTCCGTGCCGCGGCGGCGGCCAGGTAGGCCAGCAGGGCGGGCCCGAGCAGGTACACCGCCGTCAGGAGCGGGTTGCGGGTGTCGTAGGGGGAGCTGAGCACCGGGACGGCGAGCAGCGGAACGGCGGCGCACAGCCGCTCGGAGGTCGACAGCGGCTCCACGGCGAGCACGACAGCCGCCAGCATCGGGGCGACGAGCCAGAAGGGATCGGTCGGGGTCGTGTAGCCGTCGCCGAAGGTCAGTCCGTACGCCCAGGAGGCCGCGCCGGGGAGCGCGGTGCCGAGGGCGAGCACCACGAGCGGGGCCCGCCGCCCGGGAGCGCGGTCCGGCGGGCAGATCCGCACCAGCAGCATGGCGAGCGAGGTGGCGAGCAGGGTGCTCCGCCCGGGCAGCGAGCCCGGCTGCAGGCCGGTGAGGTCGTGCAACGAGGTGGCCGAGGCGGCGGCGCCGAGGGCGGCGGCGCTCGCGAGGGCCGCCAGGGCGAAGGCCCGTGCCCCCGCCCAGCGGCCGAGCAGCGCGGCACCGGCGGTCAGGGCGACCGGTGCCAGCAGGGCCAGGGTGACCAGCACGAGCGGCAGGGTCGGCGGGGCGAAGGGCTCCTCGCCCGGCCACAGGGCGCTCCGGCGGGCGGTCGCCAGTGTGGCGAGCAGGGCCTGCACCCCCGCCAGGGTGGCCGCCCAGGGCGCGACCAGGCCGAGCGCGCGGCCGAGCGGGCGGTCCGAGCTGAGGCCTGCACCGACCCGCAGCCCGTGGGCCGCCACGTCGGCGACCTGGCGGAGCCGGCCCCAGGGCCCGGCCTCCTCGGCGGCGAGCGCGGCGGTCTCCGCGACCTCGCGGGCCCGCTCGCGGCCGTAGGAGTCCGGGTAGAGCGAGGCGGCCCAGTCCAGGGCCCGGGCGGTGCGGGTGGGCTGGCGATCGGTCATGCGAGGCCTCCGGCGGGGCGGAACTGGAGGCCCAGGCGGCGCTTGGCCTCCCGGGCGGTGGACTGGAGGCGCTCGGCCTCGGTGGCGAGGAGTTCGCGGCCGTCGGCGGTCAGCGCGAAGGTGCGGCGCAGCCGGCCCTCGACGACCTCCTCCTGCTCGATCCGGATCAGACCGTCGGCGAGCAGCCGGTCGAGGGCCCCGTAGAGGGTGCCCGCCCGGAGTCTGACGCGGCCGCCGGAGATCTCCGAGACCTCGGCGATCAGCGCGTAGCCGTGGCGCGGCGCGTCGGCGAGGGCGGTGAGCAGGAGCGTCGTCGGCTCCTGCAGAGCGCGATGATTCATGGCGGCATCATAGTACGGCTGACGGTATGTACCGCTAGCCGTACTATGAAGAAGATCTGACGCCGCCTCGGCCGGGTCGGCGGGTGATGGTCGTTCAGCAGACGCTCCACGGCGGGGCGGAGTCCCCGGAGGGGTGGGTGCGCGGACAGCACGAGGCCCCGGGGCGCAGGTGCGCCACCGGGGCCGTCCGCCCGTCCGGGGGTGTCAGGAAGCGGGCACCGGCGGTGCGGCGCGGCGCTCGCGCAGCGTCCGGAGCACCCGGCGGGTCGCCCGGGTGGCGACCGGCGGCAGCAGGTCCAGTGCGAGCCGGCGCGGGGCGGACTGCTGGACGGGCGCCTTGACCTGGTAGTTGAGCCGCAGCACCCGCTGCCCGGCGATGGTGTCGTCGTCCACGGTGTAGCCCTCGGCCCGCCAGTCGCGCTCCAGCAGGACCTGCCGGACGGCCGCGGCGTCGCCCCAGGTGCCGTAGAACTTCATCGGGGTGAGCAGCACCGGGCGCAGGCCGCCGGTGAAGACCGCCTCCCAGACCGCCGCGGAGACGCCGGGGGTGTGCTCGGAGCGGTAGTCGTCGAGCGCGACGACGCCGTGCTCGGTCAGTGCCGCCCTGGCCACCGCGATGTCCCCGGCGACGTGTTCGTACAGGTGGGAGGCGTCGATGTGGACGAACCGGCAGCTGCCGGCCGGGATCCGGCCGTCGGCCAGCACCGAGGTGGGCGCCTGCACGATCTCCGGCAGCTCGGCGTGGAAGGCGAGGTAGTTGGCCTCGAAGGCGCTGCGGGTGAGGGTCCTGCGGTAGGACATCGTCATCTCGGCGGCGTTGTCCGCGTCGCCCGCCTCGGAGTCGAACAGGTCGCAGACGGTCAGCCGCTCGCCGGGCCGCAGGTGGTCGCCGAGCAGCACGGCGCTGCGGCCGAGGTAGCTGCCGAGTTCGAGCAGGTCGCCGGTCGTGCCGGCCGCGGTCTGGGCGGCCAGCAGGTGCCCGAAGGCGGCCCGGTCGAGACGGAAGAACCAACCGGGGATGTCGTCCCGGGTCAGCGGCGCGGGGCGGGCGGCTGCGGTCTCGGCGGTGGGCACGGCGGCCTCCAGGGGGACGGGCGGGGCGCGGTGGCAGGGGCACGCCGCGGAGGGGGACGCCGTGGACGTGAGGCGGATCATCATAGCCACGCCGGGGCCTCCCGGAAGAGGGGGCGGAGCGCACTCCTTCCGCTGCTCGCGCTGCTGTTCGACGCCGCCCGGCCCGGGTCGTCGCCGCGCCCGCGCCGCCGACCCCGCCGGGGGCCTCCGGGCGGCCGCCCTCAGCCCCGGCCGTCGAGCTCCGCGATGGTCTCCACCAGCCACGACCGCTCGGCCGCGGTGGACGCCCTGGCCACCAGCAGCACGCCGCGCCGGAACGGGTTCGGTTCGCGTTCGGCGGTGACGGGCCGGCCGTCCCCGTCCTGGAAGAAGCTGCTCGGAGCGTCCAGGAAAGCCAGCCGGCGCCGGAGCACCGCGGCCTGTCGCCGCGGGTCCGCGAGGTGGTGCAGGAAGGCGGCGAGGGCGAAGAACCGGATCTGGTCGGAGATCTCCACCTGCTCCGGGTCGGCCACCCGCCGGCGCAGCTCGGCCCGGCCCTCCTCGGTGAGCTCCAGCGTCTGGCGCGGTGCGGCCCCGGTGCCCGGTTCGGTGCGGCGGCGCAGCTGGCCGGCCTTCTCCAGGCGGGTGATGGCGGGGTAGAGGGCGCCGTCGCTGACCGGCCGGACGTGCCCGGTCAGGGCGGTGATCCGGGACTTGAGTTCGTAGCCGTGCAGCGGCTGCTCGTACAGGAAGCCGAGGATCGCGAGGGTCAGCACGATCGAAGCCCTTTCGTCGGAGTGCGCCGGTGGCGCGCTCATGTTACCTCTTGTCGAGGTGGCTCGATTAGAGGTATCTCTATTCGAGGCATCGCGCCGCCGACGGTCGAGGCGGCCGTGCGAGACGACGGCCGCCCGCGCGGGTGGCGGAACGGGGGAGCACCATGCGCGAACACCTGTCGCGACTGACCGCACTGGCCGGACCGGTCTACGCCGAACTGCTGTCCGGGGTGATCGCCTCGGTGATCGGCGCCTACTGGGTGGCCGGGCTCGGCGGGGCCGCCGTCGCCGCCGTCACCCTGGCCGGCACGGTCGAGAACCTGCTGCTCGGGCTCGTCCTGGTGGTCGGCTCCGGCACCAGCGTGCGGCTCGCCCGGGCCCTCGGCGCCGGCGACCGCGAGGACGCCGCCCGCACCACCCACGCGGCCTGGCGGCTCTGCGCCGCGGGCGGCCTCCTGATCGCCGTCCCGGGCTTCCTGCTGCGCGATCGCCTCGCCGGCGCCTTCCTGGACGGCGAGGCGGCCGCGCTCGCCGTCGACTACTTCACCGTCGCCCTCCCGGCCTTCGTGCTGTTCTGCGGCCAGCGCGTCGCCGACGAGCTCTTCAAGGGCGCCGGGGACACCCGCACCCCGATGCGGATCGCCCTGCTCTCCAACGCCCTGCTGCTCCTCCTCGACCCGTTGCTCGTCCTCGGCCCCGGCCCGCTGCCCGCCCTCGGCGTCACCGGCGCCGCCCTGGCCCTGACCGCCGCCCGGGCCGTCGCCCTCGCCGTCACCTGGCGACTGCGGCCGCGGACGGCCGCACCCGACGGGGGAGTCCGCGCGGCAGCCGGCCGGATCGTCCGCGCCGGGGCCCCGCTCGGCCTGGACTTCACCACCCGGATGGCCGTCGGAACGGCCCAACTCGCCCTGGTGGCGGGCTTCGGCGTCGCCGCGGTCGCCGGGTACGGCATCGGCTACCGCGTCCTGCTGGTCGTCACGATGTCCTTCTACGCGCTGCGCCAGGCCGCCGCCATCGAGGCCGCCCGCCTCGTCGGTGCCGGGCTGACGGCCGAGCTGCGCCCGCTGCGGCGCGCCACCGTGCGTCTCGCCGCGCTGCTGGGTGCGCTCGCCGCGGTGCTGTCCGTGGTGCTCGCAGCCCCGCTGACCGCGCTGTTCACCGACGACCCCGCGGTGGCCGCGCAGTCCGTCGGCTTCCTGCGGATGGCCGCGTGCTACCTGCTCCCGTACGCCCTGGTGGTCGCCCTCGGCGGCCTGCACCAGGCGGCGGGGGCCGGCCGGGCCCTGGCGCTCTCGGTGCTGATCGGCCTCGGGGCGCAGCTCGCCGCCTCCGTGGGCCTGGCCGGGCCGCTGGGGGTGACCGGGGTGTGGGTCGGCCCGGCCGTCGGCGCGGTGGTGCAGCTGGCGCTGCTGCTGCTCCTCACCCGGCGCCCGCCGTCGCCGTCCGGGTCGTCCGGGTCGTCCGGGTCGTCCGGGTCGTCCGCGGTGACGTCGGTGACGGCGGCGACGTCGGCGGCGGTAGGGCCTGCGGTGCCGGTGCCGGCGGGCGAACTCCCCGCCGGGGCCCCGTGATCCGCCGACCGACTGCCCCCGTACGGCCTGCCGGCGGTCCGTCAGCCCGTGCGCCGGACGTGCTCCGCGGCCCGGCGTCCGGGTGCCGATGCCCGGGTGCCACGACGCCACGGGCCTGCGCCTGTCGCCGCGGCTGCTCGGCCGGTGCGTGATCCGGGCGCAGGGGCCCCTGAGGGCGGCGGAGCACGTCGCCCGCTACGGCCTGAGCGCCGGCCGGTGATCGTCCGCCGGCGCGCCGAGGTGCGCGTCGAGGGTGGCCCGCAGCAGCGGCTCGAGGTCGTCGCCGCCGGTGACCAGCCGCAGGCTGCCCCAGGTGCGCAGCTGGGCGAGTCCGTGCAGGTTCGCCCAGAGCGCGGCCGCGGCCGGAGCGGGCTCGGCCTGGTCCTGGCGCACCTCGCCGACCAGCCGGGCGACGGTGCGGAACATCGGCAGGGTGGTGTGGCGGAGCTCGGTTCCGCTGCCCTCCAGCAGGTCGTGGCGGAACATCAGCTCGAACATGCCGGGATTGGCGGCCGCGTAGCCGAGGTAGGCGCGGGCCAGCGCGACGAGCCGGTCGCGGGGGTCCGCGCCGGTGGCTGCGGCCAGTGCGTCGGCGCCCGCCATGGCGTCGGTGAGGCGGCCGAAGCCCTGCCGGGCGACGGCGGAGAGCAGTTCCCGGTGGGTGGGGAAGTGGCGGCGCGGCGCGCCGTGCGAGACGCCGGCCCGGCGGGCGATCTCGCGCAGACCGAGGGCGTGGACGCCCTCGGTGGAGACCAGTTCGACGCCGGCCGCCACCAGGCGGGCGCGCAGGTCCGTGTCCGGATCGTTCATGGACAGTGTCTACCAGGCCCGGTAGACACTGTCTACTCGCGGTCGGCGCGGTGCCCCGGCAGAATCGGGGCCATGGACGAAGGCGGCGAACCGGCCTGCTGGCTGGGCCGGGTCTGCCCGGAGTGCGGGCGGTTGCGCGACCGGCCCGGGCCCGCGCGCTGTGAGAGCTGCGGCGCGGTGGACGCGGAGTCGGCGGAGGCGGTGCCGGAGTCGGAGTCGGCGGAGGCGGTGCCGGAGTCGGAGTCGGCGGACGCGGAGCCGGAGGAGGAGCCTTCCGCGGGGTCGGGGGGCGCCTGACCGGCTGACCGGTCCGGCCGGAACGCCCCGGCCCCGGTCCGGCCGGTTCTTCCGGGCGGACCGGGGCCGCGGACCCGCAGCGGGGCGGGCTACTGCTGCTGCGGCGGCTGGTCGCGGAACTGGTTCTTCGCCTGTTCCTGAGCAGCGTCGACCTGGCCGCTGTACCTGCCCTGAGTACGGTCGTCGACGGCGTCCCCCGCCTTGTCGACGGCCTTCTCGGCCTGGTCCTCGTGGCCCTTCAGCAGGCCCTTGAGCTTATCCATCATGGACATCTGGTCACACTCCCGGATCAGTCGGCCCCACTCCTCCAGCATCACCGCGTTCGCCGCCGCCCGCATCCCGCGGTCGCGTGGCGGGCTTGGCAAGGTGGTTCCGGTCATGTCAAATCGGGGTTCACGGATCGTCGGAAGGAGTCGCCTTGAAGCTGCGCGCCCGTCGTCTCACCGCACCGCCCCACCTCCCGCACACCCCGATCGACCAGTCCGCGCCGATACCGCGCCCGCGCACCGCCGGCCGCCGCCCCCACGCCGCCGCCCGCGGCGCGGGCGCCGCGCTGACCGTCACCGCCCTGGTTGCGCCCCTGCTGCTGGCCGGCGCCGGCAGCGCGGCCGCCGACCCGGATCCGGCGCAGCGCGGCGCGAGACTGGCCGCCCGGCTGGTCGAGGCCGCCGACGCCGAGACCGCGCGGGACGACCTGGCCGCGCTGCAGCGGTTCGCCGACCGCAACGGCGGTACCCGGGTGGCGGGTTCGCCGGGGCACGAGGCCTCCGCGCGCTACGTCTACGAGCAGGCCCGGTGGGCCGGGCTCAAGGTGTCCCGGCAGGAGTTCGAGTACACCTTCTTCGAGGCGCGCTCGCAGCGGCTGTCGGTGCTCTCACCGCAGGCCGAGAACGTCCCGCTGATCGCCATGACGTACTCCGTCGGCGGCCCGGAGGCCGGGCTGGAGGCCGAGTTGGCCGTCGCCCCGGTCGGCGCCGCGACGGGTTGCACGCCCGCCGACTACCCGGCCGGCGCGTTCACCGGCCGGATCGCGCTGATCCTGCGCGGCGGGTGCAGCTTCGCCGCCAAGCAGGCCGCGGCGGCCACGGCCGGTGCGGTGGGCGCCGTGGTCTACAACAACACCGACGGGGACCTGAACGGCACCCTCGGCGATCCGGCGGCCGGGCGGATCCCGGTCGGCGGGATCACCCGGGCGGCCGGGGAGGCGCTGGCCGCGAAGGCCGCCGCGGGGCCGGTCCGGGTCGACCTGGACGTCCGCACCTTCATGGAGCCGCGCAAGACCTGGAACGTGCTCGCCGAGACCCGCGGCGGGGACGAGGCGAACACCGTCATGATCGGGGCGCACCTGGACTCCGTCCCGGCGGGGCCCGGTATCAACGACAACGGCTCCGGCTCGGCCGGCATCCTCGAGGTCGCCCGCAACCTGAGCGTCCACCCGGTGCGGAACAAGGTCAGGTTCGCCTGGTGGTCCGGCGAGGAGTTCGGACTGAAGGGCTCGGAGGCGTACGTGAAGTCGCTCTCCGACGCGGACAGGAAGAAGATCCGGCTCTACCTCAACTTCGACATGATCGCCTCCCCCAACTACGCGCAGTTCGTCTACAACGGCTCGGGCAGCAGCGGCGGCCCGGCGGGCCCCGCGGGCTCGGCGCAGATCGAGCGGGACATCACCGGCTACCTGGACGGCCGCCGCCTGCCGCACGAGCCGACCGCCTTCAACGGCCGCTCCGACTACGGCCCCTTCATCGACGCGGGCATCCCGGCCGGCGGCACCGACACGGGCGCCGAGGTCGTGAAGTCCGCCGAGCAGGAGGAGCGCTACGGCGGCACGGCGGGCACCGCCTTCGACGCCTGCTACCACAAGGCCTGCGACAACCTGGGCAACATCGACATGGACGCCTTCGACGTCAACATCGACGTGATCGCCCAGGCCGTCGGCACCTACGCCTGGGACCTCTCCTCGCTCGACCGACCCGTCCCGCCGCAGCGCCCCGCGGGGCAGGGCGGCGCCGGTATCAGCGGCGGCCACGCCCACGAGGTGGCGGCCTGACGCCCGGGTGGGCCCGCTGCCGTCCTCGGGCGGCGGGCCCACCCGCCCCGTCGTACGCTCATCGGCCCCTCCTCCCGGACGGCGCCCCTGGTCGGGCCCGGGTGCGTGCACCGTAGCGCAGGGCACTGACAATCCGGCCCCGGGGCCTGTACGGTGCCGCGCGGGGCGCATCCGCCGAGACCCGGGGGGTGCGCCGAGTCCGGTCCTGACACCATGGGACCTAGATCACGACACCGTGAGACCCTCGGAGGAGCAGCACCATGAGCACGCACTACGACGTCGTCGTCCTCGGCGCCGGCCCCGGCGGCTACACCGCCGCCGTCCGCTCCGCGCAGCTCGGCCTGAAGACCGCCGTCATCGAGGCCAAGTACTGGGGCGGCGTCTGCCTGAACGTCGGCTGCATCCCCTCCAAGGCCCTGCTGCGCAACGCCGAGCTCGCCCACATCTTCACCAAGGAGGCCAAGACCTTCGGCATCAAGGTCGAGGGCCAGGTGACCTTCGACTTCGGCGAGGCGTTCCGCCGCAGCCGCTCGGTGGCCGACGGCCGGGTCAAGGGCGTCCACTACCTGATGAAGAAGAACGGCATCACCGAGTACGACGGCTGGGGCACCTTCGTCGACGACCACACCCTGCAGGTCGCGCTCAGCGGCGGCGGCTTCGAGGTCGTCACCTTCGACCACTGCGTCATCGCGGCCGGCGCCACCACCCGCCTGCTCCCCGGCACCAGCCTGAGCGAGCGCGTGGTCACCTACGAGGAGCAGATCCTCACCGAGCAGCTGCCGGAGAGCATCATCATCGCCGGCGCCGGCGCGATCGGCGTCGAGTTCGCGTACGTGCTGCACAACTACGGCGTCAAGGTCACCATCGTCGAGTTCCTCGACCGCGTGGTGCCGCTGGAGGACGTCGAGGTCTCCACCGAGCTGGCCAAGCAGTACCGCAAGCTCGGCATCGAGGTGCTCACCTCCACCCGGGTCGAGTCGATCGACGACAGCGACCCGAACGCCAAGGTCCGGGTCACCGTCACCAAGGACGGTCAGCAGCAGGTGCTGGAGGCCGACAAGGTGCTCCAGGCGATCGGCTTCGCGCCGCGGGTCAACGGCTACGGCCTGGAGAACACCGGCGTCAAGCTGACCGACCGCGGTGCCATCGCCGTCGACGGCCGCGGCCGCACCAGCGCCGGGCACATCTTCGCGATCGGCGACGTGACGGCCAAGCTGATGCTCGCGCACGCCGCCGAGACGATGGCCGTGATCGCCGCCGAGACCATCGGCGGGGCGGAGACCATGGAGGTCGACTTCGCCATGATCCCGCGCGCCACCTACTGCCAGCCGCAGATCGCCTCCTTCGGCTACACCGAGGCCCAGGCCCGTGAGCTCGGCCACGACGTCAAGGTCGCCAAGTTCCCGTTCACCGCCAACGGCAAGGCCCACGGCCTGGGCCACCCGATCGGCTTCGTCAAGGTCATCAGCGACGCGAAGTACGGCGAGCTGCTGGGCGCGCACCTGATCGGCCCCGAGGTCACCGAGCTGCTGCCCGAGCTGACGCTGGCCCAGCAGTGGGACCTCACCGTCCACGAGGTCGCCCGCAACGTCCACGCGCACCCCACCCTCGGCGAGGCGGTCAAGGAGGCCATCCACGGCCTGGCCGGCCACATGATCAACATGTGACCGCGGCCCGCTGACGGCCCCTCCGGCGCCCGCCCGCCCGCACCCGGGAGCATCCCGGTAAACCGGGTGCGCGGGCGCCGGCCCCGTTGGCAGGATGCCGGGATGACCTCACACTCCGCTGCTCGTGACTCGCTGGAGGGCCTCGCCCTCGGGGACGGATTCGGGGAGCGCTGGTTCCCGCTCTTCCGGCCGGCGCAGACGGCGATCCCGGAGATCCGGGCCCGGCGGGTGCCGCAGGAGTCCCCCTGGCACTGGACCGACGACACCGCGATGGCGCTGTCGGTCTACGGGATCCTCACCGCCTTCGACGCCGTCCACCAGGAGCGCCTGGCCCGCGCCTTCGGGGCCACCTACCAGGCCGACGCCTACCGCGGCTACGGCCACGGCATGCACCTGCTGCTGCCCGAGCTGGCCGCGGACCCGGGGAGCTGGCGCACCCGGGCCCGGGACCTGTTCGACGGGCAGGGCAGCCTCGGCAACGGCGCCGCCATGCGCGTGGCGCCGTTGGGGGCCTGGTTCCACGAGGACCTGGACGAGGCGGCGGAACAGGCCGTGCTCTCCGCCGAGGTCACCCACGCGCACCCGGAGGGGGCGGCCGGCGCGACGGCGGTCGCCCTGGCCGCCGCGCTCGCCGCCCGCGGCCGCTCCGGGGCCGCCGCTCCGGCCGGTGCGGAACTGCTCACCG
The DNA here is from genome assembly GCF_042873275.1 of Kitasatospora sp. NPDC004745. Lineage (NCBI taxonomy): Bacteria > Bacillati > Actinomycetota > Actinomycetes > Kitasatosporales > Streptomycetaceae > Kitasatospora > Kitasatospora sp. NPDC004745. The sequence goes on from NZ_JBIALK010000018.1 coordinate 172,649, forward strand.
AGGTGGCCGACCGGACACCCCGCGGGGAGGTCCACGAGGGCCTGCGCCGGGCCGCCGGACTCCCGGCCGGCACGGAGCCGTGGCGGGCGTCCGACCTGCTCGGCAACGGTCAGCGGATCACGGCTGCCGACACGGTGCCGTTCGCCCTGTGGTCCGCCGCGCACCACCTGGACAGCCTCACCGACGCACTCTGGACCACCGCGGAGGGGCTCGGCGACGTGGACACCACCTGCGCCATCACCGGCGGCGTGGTCGCCGCCCGCACCGGCCTGGCGGACGTCCCGCAGGACTGGCTGTCCCGCCGCGAACCCCTGCCGGACTGGGTCGACGCCGCCGAGGCCGAGCTCCCGTAACCCGCCGCAGCCCCCCGGCCCCGCTCAGCCCCCCGGCCCGGTGGGGGCCGGGGGAGCGGGGGTCACATCGTGCCGGTGAAGAGCAGGGCGACGAGGGTGCCGTCGGCGTCGCGGCCCTCGAGGCAGAGGGCGGCCTCGGCGGAGACCGGGAAGGCGAGGAGGTTGGCGCCCGTGGTCTCGTCGATCGGGAGGTCGACCCAGGCGGGGGCGCGGCCGGCCCCGTCGGGGGTGGCGAGCCCGGCCTCGACGCGGGCGACCAGCGCGTCGAGGTCGGCGAGGCCGGCGGGCCGCGGGCGGCCGGGGGCGAAGGCGTCCATCGCCGTGGCGTCCCAGAGGAAGCCGAGGTCGGGGCCGAGCGGCTGGTAGTCCTCGACGGCGTCCTCGAACTCGGCCTCGGCGATCACCTCGGGTGCGGCCAGCGGGACGAGCACCAGCGTGACGGCCGGCGTCTCCCGGCCGGTCTCGGTGTCGTGGGTCCGGACGACGCCGACGTGGACGGGGTGCCGGCCGGCCGGCACGCCGGAGCACTCGGAGAACTCCGACGGGTCCGGGCAGCTGAAGACGAGGTTGGAGACGACCGTGAGGTCTCCGGCGTGGTGGAACTCCTCGGGGCGGTCCCACGAGTCGCCCACGTGTTCGTCGGCGAGCTGGTGCAGCAGGGTGTCGATGTCCATGGGCGCACATCCTGGCGGACGGCACCGACAACCGGCCGCGCGGGTGTCACCGGGCCGACGGGTCCGCCCCGGCGGCCCGCTGCCGGGTGCTCGGCTCCGGGGTGTCCGCGGCGGTGAACGGGCCCTCGTCGACGAACCGTTGCAGCCAGTGGGCGAAGGCGCGGGCGTCGGCCTGCGGCCAGGAGGCGAGCGAGTCGTCGATGCGGGCCGCGAGCCGCCGCCGGGCGACCTGCACGGCCTCCCGACCTCGGTCGGTGAGGGCGAGCAGGGTCGCGCGGCCGTCGGCCGGGTCGGACTCGCGGCGCAGCAGGCCGCCCCGCTCCAGCCGGTCGGCGCGGCGGGTGACGGTGGTGCGGTCGAGTCCGACCTCGCGGCCGAGGTCGGCCGCGCTGCACGGGCCGGTGCGGGCCAGGCCGCTGAGCACGGGGTAGGTGAGCTCGTCCACGGACTCGCCGAGTCCGTCGGTGAGGTGGGCGTAGAGGCCGGCCCGGCTGCTGCGGCGCAGGAGCAGTCCGAGGGCGTCGGCGATCTCGTCGCCGGTGGTGTGGGGTGGCTGGTTCGTCACCCCAGCAGAATAGCGTGCGCGGGGCACGCTTTGCTGGTAGCGTGAGAAGCGTGCTCAAGGCACGTAAATTCTGCGAGGCAGTCCCGTACACCCCAGGAGTCCCGATGAACCGCACCGACATCCGCGCCGCCCTGACCGACCTGATCCTCACCCCGGGCCTGAGCCTGGACGAGGCCGCCGACCGCCACTTCGCCCCCGACTACCGCCAGCGCACCGACGGCGAGTGGGCCGACCGGCGCGAGTTCCTCGACCACATCGCGCACCTGCGCTCGGTGGTCGCCGGCGGCACGGTCGAGGTGCACGACGAGCTGGTGGTGGGCGACCGCTACGCGGACCGGCACACCGTGGAGGTCACCAAGAAGGACGGCTCCACCGTCCGCATGGAGGTCTACCTCTTCGGCGAGTTCGCCCCGGACGGCCGGTTCCGCCGGGTCGAGGAGACCACGCTGATGCTCGTGGGCGCGGAGCGCGACCGGAACCTCGGCAGCGCCCGCTGAGGGGGCCCGCCGCGCCGCCGGGGTGCTGTTCCGCCCGGAGCCGCGCCGCCGGGGTGCTGCGCCGCCCGGGGCCGTGTCGGCGTCAGAGCCGGTCGTAGACGGCCGAGAGGCGGTGCAGCACCTCGGCGGCGCGTTCGAGGGCTGCGGCGTCGTGGTCGGCGAGGTCGGTGTGCAGCGCCTCGGTGAGCGCCTGCTGGCGCTGCCGGTGGCGCTCCCGCCCGGCGTCGGTGAGGGTGACCACGACGGAGCGCTTGTCCTTGGGCGGTCGGGTGCGGGTGACGTAGCCGGCCGCGACCAGGCCGTTGACCAGCTGGGTGGTGGCGGCGCCTGTGGTCTCGGTGCCCGCCGCGAGTTGACCGATGGTCAGCGGACCCTGGTCGGCGAGGGTGCGCAGGGCGCGGGCGTGGGTGAGGGAGAGGGCGCCGGGGGTGCGGGTGGCGCGGCCGCGCAGCCGGGCGTCGGCGGCACTGAGGCGGTAGGCGGCCCGGGCCAGGAGGTCGAGCGCCCGGGCGCGGTCGGGTGTCGGCGGCGTGGCGGTCATGCGGGTTCTCCCGGGTCGGTTCGGCGGTGGGGCGGTCGGCTTGACAGCAGCTTAACCTAAGTACTTAATGACTAAGTACTTAGCTGTTGGCCGGGTCGACCGGTCGGCAGCACGCCACGCAGGAGGAGGACCGTCATGACCATTCGATCGACCGGCCAGAACTGGGCCCTGGACATCGCCCTCGCCCAGGGCGGCTTCGACGCGCTGCACCCCGAGGCCGTCGGGACGATGGAGCAGCTCGGCCACGACCACACCGACTTCGCGAAGGTCTTCGCGCTGGTCCGCAGCGGCGCGATGCTGCCCAAGGCCTGGGCCACCGTGGCCGGTCAGGCCGAGGAGCGCGCCGCCCACCACGAGCGGGGCGGCTTCACGCAGACCGCGGCCGACCTCTACCTGCGGGCCGCGGTGATGTGGGGGCGCGCCCAGTACTCGCTCTTCGACGCGGAGGACCCCCGCAAGCTCGCCATGCGCGAGCGCGCCAACCACTGCGTGGAGCGCCTGGGCGCCCTGCGGGACGGCCGGGTGCGGCGCGTGGAGCTGGACTTCGAGGGGTCGCGGATCCACGCCCTGCTGCACCTGCCGGCCGGGCGGGTCGAGAACGCGCCGGCCGTCATCCTCGGCCCGGGGATGGACATGATCAAGGAGGACTACATCTGGGCCGCCGAGCGCTACTACACCTCCCGCGGGATGGTCGCGCTGTCCATCGAGGGGCCGGGCCAGGGTGAGAGCCGGGCCGGCGGCCTCACCGTGGACCTGGGCAACTACGAGCGGGCGATCGGTCGTTACCTCGACCACCTGGCCGCGCTGCCGGAGGTGGACGCGGGCCGGATCGGGATGTTCGGCATCTCGATGAGCGGCTACTGGGGTTCGCGGGCCGCCGCCACCGACCGGCGCCTGTCCGCGCTGGCCGCCTTCGAGGCCGTCACGGGCGACTTCGCGACCATCTTCGAGCGCGCCCAGCCGACCTTCAAGAACAACTACATGTACATGGCCGGGTACACCGACGAGGAGGCCTTCGACCGGGACCTCGCGCACCGGATGCCGCTCGGCGAGCTGGTCGCGGACATCACCTGCCCGGTGCTGTACGGCATCGGCGAGTTCGACGAACTGACCGAGCTGGGCCAGGCCCTGGCGAACTTCGAGCTGATCCGGGCGCCGAAGGAGCTGCGCGTCTACGAGGACGAGTTCCACCCGCTCGGCGGGGTGGCGGCGGAGGCCTTCCGGTTCGGTGCCGAGTGGCTGGAGCGTGCCCTGGCCGGCGAGTTCCGGGAGCCGGGCCGCGACGTCCGCCACTACGTCCACCGGGACGGCCGCACCACCGACGGCGGCGCCGACCCGGTCTGGTGGCTCGGCGCCGCCCCTACCCGGCTCGTCGAGGCCCGTCGGGGCTGATGGCGGGCTGACGGCCGCGGGGCGTCGGCGGGGCCCGGCCGGCGGCGGGCGACGCCGGGGCGTCGGCGGCCCCCGGGGCGGCTGTCGGGCCCGGACGGCTGTGGACGCCCCCGGGTGTCGGTGGGGTGGCCCCCGGACGCTATGTTTGAACGTGTTCAATACCAGCGTTCGGGGGGATCGACCATGGCCAGGCAAGCAGTACCGCAACGGGCCCGATGGCTCGCCGCCGCAGCCGCGGCACTCTGCGCCGCACCGGCCTGCCTGCTCCTGGCCGGGGGCGGGGAGGCCGTCGCGGGCCTGGTGGTGCTCGCCGCCGCGCTCCCGGTGGCCGCGCCGCTGGCGTTCCACCGGGACCGGATCGCATTCCGCACCGCCTGCGGCGCGGCGGCGGTCGTCGCCGGGCTGGTCACCCTGCTCTGCATGCTCCTCGGCCTGGCGGTGCTCGGCTGGCTCGGTCTCCTCGCCGGCGCCTGGATCTGCATGTTCGGCCCGGCGCTCGTCGTCCTGCTGGCCGCCCGCCACCTCGCCCGCCCGATGGTGCGCGGTCGCGCGGTGACGGCGCTGGGCTGGTCGGCGGCCGCACTCGCGGCGGGTGCCTGGGTCTATCCGGCGGTCGCCCCGCTGGTGCGCCCCCACGTCACCCAGGCCGACGGCTACGTGGTGGTGATCGGCCCGGACGGCCCGGCGGTGAGCCGCGGCATCGAGGCCGCCACCTGGGCGGCCGGCGAGATCGGCCCGGGCACCCAGGTGCTCACCCTGTGCATGGCCGGCACCGGCGTGGCCGACACCCGGCTGCTCGTGCGGATCCGGTCGGGTACCCCGGGCGGGGAACGCGACCGGATCCGCACCCGGGCCGGCGCCCTGCCCGGGGCCGTCGAGGTCCACGAGCACCACGACGGTCAACACGTGACGTGCTGAGCGGGCGCGCCCGCGAAAACCGTTCGACAGCGGGCGGGCCGGCTGGCAGTCTGCGCGCATGACCCACGGAATCGAGTCCCACACCACCCGGTGAGCGCCCAGGACGAGCGCCACGCGCTCACCCTCCCGCCCGCCGCACCCGCACTGTACGACCTGGCCGTGGAGGTGCTGGCCGCCTCCCCGGACGGCCTGCCGCCCCGGCGCGGGGGCTTCCTCCAGCCCGCGAGGGCCGCGAGCTCCGCGAGTCCCGGGAGCCCCGCGGAGCCCGGTGAGCCCCCGGAGCCCGGGAGTCGAGCGGACCTACTGCCCCGGGCGGAGGCGCTCGCCGTCCTCCGGGAGGCCCTCCACCCGCTCCCGGCCGGCCCGGCCGCCCTGCACCGCCGCCTGGCCCGTCCAGGGCTCCAGGACCACCACCGGTACCTGATCCGGCAGGTCGTCGCCGAACTTCCGCTCCCCGCCGGGCGGTCGGCCGAGGCCCGGACCCTGGCCCGGCGGCTGGTCCGCACGGGCACGACCACGCTCGCCGTCACCGTCGGCCTCCTCCTGCTCGCCCGCACCGGCGAGCCCGAGGACGTGCCGCAGCTCGCCGTCCTCGGCCGCTTCCGGGAGTTCACCGGCCCGGCCGTCGATGCCCTCGACCTGCTCGACCGCCCGACCGCCGGGCTCGTCCACCTGGGCGTCGGCGCCCGTCGCGACCTGTTCCGTCCGCTGCTGCGCGCCCTGCGGGCCGGGGACGACCCGGCCGTCCGCGCGGCGCTCCTGGCCCTGCCGGACCCGCCGCGCGAGCTCCCCGCCGCGACCGCCCGGCGGATCGTCGAGGCCTCCCGGTTGCCCGGGCTGATGGACCGCCACCCCGCCGACCCCGACCTGCTCGCCCTGGCGGGCGCCCTGCTCGTCCGGATGGCCTCCTCCCGCCACGACCCGGCCGATCTGCTCGCCTGCCGGGGCGTGCTCGGCCTCTACCGCCGCGTGGTCACCGCGGCGGCCCGGCTGCCGGCCACCGTCGACAACGCCGCGATGCTGCTCTCGCTCGCCCTGGACCTGAGCAGTGGCGCCGGTGTGCTGCTGGACTGGCCGCCCGGGACGCGCACCGCATTGCTGGAGTCGTTGGGCCGGCTGCTGGCGCAGCCGCGCTGGGCCGCCGTCGGCACCCGCCCGCAGGACGCGGAGCAGCGCCCGCGAGCGGCCTGGATCCGCCGCGTCGGGCGGCGCCCCTTCGAGCGGCCGGACGGCGGCCCCGGCGGCGGGCCCGCCCTGCGCGTCGAGGTGGTGGCCGGCGACCCGGCGGAGCGGGCGGCGGTCGAGACCCGGATCCTGATCGACGGCCGTCCGGTCGTCCCGGCGCTGTTCGGCCGCGGCCCCGCCGAACCGCCCGAGGCGCTGCTGGAAGGGGGATTGCTACGGGCCGCGGCGGAGCCGCGCGAGGTGCGGCTCGCCGAGGCGGCCTGCGCCGAGGGGTGCTGCGGCGCGCTCTACGTGACCATCCGTCGGGTCGGCGGTGAGGTGGTGTGGGACGGCTGGCGGAGCCCGTGGAACGACCGGGACGCGGGGGAGCCCGACCCCGGCCCGCCCGCCCGCCGCTTCGACGCCGCCGCCTACGACGCGGAGGTCGCCCGCGCGGAGTCCGATGACTCCTGGTCCTGGCCGGCCCGGCGGACGGCCCGGCTGGTGACCGCCGCACTGGACGAGTCGCCCGGGCTGCTGGGCCGCTGGGGTGTCCGCCGCGGCTGGATCGGTACCGACGCCGACGACCCGGACGTCGTCGTGGTGACCTTCTGGCGCCGGCCGGGCGAGGCCTCGGGCGAGGGCGGCGGCGCGGACGGGGCCTCGGACGGGGTGCGGGGGAGCGGCAGGCCGCAGCAGTTCCGCTGGACGCTGCCGGACGACGGCACCCCGCCGCAGCCGCGGGCCGCCGCGATCCTGCGCCGTCTCGCGGAGGAGGACCCGACGGTCCACGCGCAGGCGTGCGGCTGAGACACGGGTGCCGGGAAGTGTTGGGAAACTTTCCTAATCATACCCATTGACGGGTGGTCATCACGTGGGGATCCTGAACTCCGCGTCTCCGGTGGCCACCCGCGTCGCGCGCCCTCCCCTCCACCCGATCAGAGAATCGAGTAGACGTGCGCCGACTCACCTCCGCCCTCGCCGCCGCCGCGCTGGCGCCGACCGCCCTGGCCCTCGCCCCCGTCGGCACCGCGGCCGCGGGCACCCCGCACGCCGCCGCCGGGCCCGGCGCGATGGCCGCCGCCCCGTACGAGTACCTCGGCTGGGGCAACCCGCAGAAGCCCACCGACGTGATGGCGGCCACCGGCGTCACGTGGTTCACGCTGGCCTTCATGCTGTCCGACGGCACCTGCAACCCCAAGTGGGACGGCAGCCGGGCCCTGCGCGGCGGCTCCGACGAGGCCGCCATCGCGTCGATCCGTGCGGCCGGCGGCGACGTGGTCGTCTCGGTCGGCGGCTGGAGCGGCAACAAGCTCGGCGAGAAGTGCGGCAGCGCCGCCGCACTCGCCGGGGCGTACCAGAAGGTCGTCGACGCCTACCACCTCAAGGCGCTCGACATCGACATCGAGAACACCGAGTTCTCCAACGCCACCGTCCGCCAGCGGGTCGTCGACGCCCTGAAGACCGTCAAGGCCAGGAACCCCGGGCTGGTCACCTACGTCACCATGGGCACCACCCCGAGCGGCCCGGACGCCAACGGCAAGGACCTGATCCGCCGGGGCGCCGCCGCCGGCCTCGCCAACGACGGCTGGGTGATCATGCCCTTCGACTTCGGCGGGCACAGCGGGAGCATGGGCCAGGCCAGCGTCAGCGCCCTGGAGGGCCTGAAGGCCGCGGTGAAGTCCGCCTACGGCTACGGCGACGACGCCGCCTACCGGCACATCGGCGTCTCGTCCATGAACGGCGTCACCGACGAGGCGGACGAGACCGTCACCACCGGCGACTTCCAGACCATCCTGGGCTACGCCCGCCAGCACCACATCGCCCGCTACGCCTTCTGGTCCGTCAACCGCGACCGCGGCTGCTCCGGGGGCGGGTCCGACGCCTGCAGCGGCATCAGCCAGTCCCCGTACGCGTTCACGAAGATCGTCGCCCAGTACAAGGGCTGACCGGTCATCGGTCATCGGTCAGCCTCGGCCTCGGCCTCGGCGTCGGTGCCTGGCGCCGCCCCCGGGGCCAGGGCCAGGTGGGTGAGGACCGCGCCGACGGCGGACATCACCGCCAGGACCACGCCGAGCGTGTGCAGGGCGCCGGTGAGCCCGGCGGTCAGGGCCGGGTGGTGCGCGTCCGGCACCCGGCCCTGGACCGCCAGGGCCGCCACCCGCGCCGCGTCCCCGGGGGAGAGGCCCGCGCCGTCCAGCCGGGCGGCGGTCAGCGTGCTGAGCAGTGCGGCGGCCCCGGAGACGGCCACCGACTCGCCGGTGACGCGCATCGTGTTGAAGACGCCCGCGGCCGCTCCGGCCTGCTCGGGCGGCACGGTGCCGACGGCCGCGTCGTCCATCACCCCGAACGCCAGCCCGACACCGGCCCCGAAGGGCAGCAGCGGCACGGCCAGCGCCGCCCACGACCCGTCGGCCCGCACGGTCGTCAGGAGCAGCGCGCCCACCACGATCAGCACGGAGGCGGCGGTCAGCACCGTCCGCACGGAGCAGGCCGCGGCGATGCGGGCCGCCGGCAGCGGCAGCAGCAGCACGGGCGCCGTCATCGGCAGCAGGAGCAGCGCGCTGGTCAGGACACTCCGGCCGCCGACGCCCTGGAGGTAGGCCGGCAGGTGCACCAGCAGCACCACGAAGCCGAGCGTGACGGTGAACGGCTGGCACATCAGGGCGAGGAAGGCGGGGCGACGGAACAGCCGGACGTCGACCATGGCGCGTCCGGCCCGGCGCAGCTCCACCACCACGAAGAGCGCGACCAGCAGGAGCGCGCCGGCGAGCGGCAGCAGGGTGCCCGGGGCCGTCCAGCCGGCCGTGGTGGCCCGGACGAGCGCGAACGACAGGGCGCCGAGGCCGGCGGTGAAGCAGCCCAGCCCCGGCAGGTCGACGCCGGGGTGCCCGGGGTCGCGGGACTCCGGGGCCCGGGTGGCGCACAGCCACGCGGGCACGGCCAGCGCGGCCACCAGCAGGAAGACCGACCGCCAGCCGGCCGCCTCCACCAGTGCGCCCGCGGCCATCGGGCCGATCGCCAGGCCCGTCCCGAAGGCGGTGCCCAGGACGCCGAAGGCCAGCCGGCGGCGCCGCCCGGACGTGGCGTTCGCCAGCACCGCCGCCCCCGAGGCCAGCACCGCCGCCGCCCCGCACCCCTGGACGGCCCGGGCCGCGTCGGCCACCGCCATCGAGGGCGCCAGCGCGACCAGTGCCGACAGGGCGCCGACCAGCGCGATGCCCGTCAGCAGCACCCGGCGCCGGCCGATCCGGTCGGCGAGGCCGCCGGCGGCCAGCGGCAGTGCGGCGAAGGTGATGTTGAAGGCGTTCAGCATCCACTGGGCGGCGCTGACCGAGGCGCCCAGGTGGGCGGTCATGCTGGGCAGGGCCACGGCGGCCCCGGTCACCGAGAACGGCAGCATCAGCGCGGAGCAGCCGACCGCGCTGACGGTGGCCCAGTAGCCGGGCGGTGCGGGTGCGGCGGCCGGCGCGGTGGCGTCCACCGGGCGGGGGTGTGCGCGGTGCGGGGCGTCCGGGGGCAGGGCGTCGGCGTGCGGGGTGTCGAGGTGCGGGGAAGCGGTCATGGCGCCGATCGTCCGCGGGCGCCGCCCGGCGGTTGAAGGGAGCCGCGTTCCCTGGGAGTGGCAGGGCCACCCTCCGGCCTCGGCGGCCCGGGCCCGCCCGCCCATACTGGAACGCATGCCCGACCCGATCATCCTCACCAACAGCCTCGGTGACTACCTGCGCAGCCGCCGGGCCCTGGTCTCGCCCGAGGACGTCGGGCTGCCGCCGACCGCCCGGCGCCGGGTCCCCGGCCTGCGGCGCGAGGAGGTCGCGGAACTGGTCGGTCTCAGCACCGACTACTACGTCCGGCTGGAACAGGGGCGCGCGGAGCGCCCGTCCGACGAGGTCCTCGACGCGCTCGGCCGCGCGTTGCGGCTCGGCCCGGCCGAGCGCGCCCACCTGTACGACCTGGCCCGTCCGCCCCGCCGCCGTGGGGGGCGGTCGGCGGCGGTCGGACGCGAGGAGGTGCTGCGTCCCGCGCTGCACCGCGTGGTGGCGGCGATGCCGACCACCCCCGCCCTGATCATGAACGAGCGCAACGACGTGCTGGCCTGGAACGCCCTGGCGGCCGCGCTGATCGCGGACTTCCCCCGGCTGCCGCCGCGCGAGCGGAACATGGCCCGCCGGATCTTCCTGGACCCGGCGGCGCCGGCCGTCCACCTCGACTGGGAGGAGGCCGCGCGGACCACCGTCGGGGTGCTGCGGATGGCCTCCGGGCGCCGGCCGCACGATCCGGAGCTGGTCCGCCTCATCGGTGAACTCTCGCTGGGAAGTGTCGAGTTCCGCACCCTGTGGGCCGGCCACCACGTGCACGAGAAGACCTGCGGCCCCAAGCGCTTCCGGCATCCGGTGGTCGGGGACGTGACGCTGGACTACGAGACCTTCCGGGCGCCGGGCGCCGCGCACCACCTCCTGGTCGTCTACACGGCGGCGCCGGGCAGCCCGGACGAGCGGGCGCTGCACCTCCTCGCGGCCCTGGAACCCGGCCTGGTGCAGGTCCCGGTGCAGGACCTGGAGCAGGAACCGACGCGGGGCCTGACGCGGGACCTGACACGGGACCGGGCGCAGGGGAGGCCGGACCGGGCCCGGGTGTGACCGGCCGGGGCGGGCGGCTGCGCCACTTGCCCGTTCAACTGCAACTCGGCTGCCCCGGCGGCCGATTGCGCCCCTCGGTTAGGCTGCCGTCATCGACCGGCCGGTGGGGCGGCGTGCGGTTCCGGGCGGCGCGCGGACCGGCGCCCGGCCCCACCGGGCGGCCGCCCGGCGTCGTCCCGCGGGGCGGCCGCAGGCGTCACACGCATCCAGGAGGTGTCATGCGCATGGCTATTGCAACCCCGGCCCAGAGCGTCGCCGTCAGCGTCCGACTCGTGCGACTGGTCGAATCGGTGCGAGCGGCCGTGCGGAGCTGTACCTCGCCCGCCGGGACGGCCGCGGCCGTGGCACACCGCCTGCGCCCCTTCCTCGACCACCCCGACCTGCTGACCCCGGACCAGCACGAGGGGGACCGGGCGCACTACCGCCAGCACGTCCTGCACGTGGAGCCGGACGGCACCTTCTCGGTGGTCGCGCTGGTCTGGTACCCGGGGCAGCGGACGGCGATCCACGACCACGTGTCCTGGTGCGTCACCGGGGTGTACGAGGGCGTCGAGCAGGAGACCCGCTACCGGGAGGTGCCCGCCGGCGACGGCACCCGCCTGGTGGTGACCGAGGAACTGGTGAACGCCACCGGCGACGTCGTCGGCATCGCCCCGCCCCACGACATCCACCGGGTCAGCAACGGCGGGGACCGCAAGGCGGTCTCCATCCACGTGTACGGGGCGGACATCGGCCGGCTGGGTTCCAGCATCCGGCGCGTCTACGAGGACCCCGCACTGACGGAAGGCTAGGGAGTGTCCTGTGGATCGCTGCCGGGGCCGCGATCCACAGGACGCACCCCTAGGGCGTCTCGCCCTCGCCCTCGGTGTCGATGTGGGGGAGGATCCGGTCGAGGAACCGGGGTGTCCACCAGGCGGCCGCGCCGAGCAGGGTCATCACCGCCGGGACGAGCAGCAGGCGCACGACCGTGGCGTCCACCAGGACGCTGACGGCGAGGCCGAGCCCCATCATCTTGATCACGATGTTGTCGCTCACGATGAAGGCGGCGAAGACGCTCACCATGATCAGGGCGGCGCAGGAGATCACCCGCGCGGTGATCTCCAGCGCGTGGGCCACCGCGTCGTGGCTGCGGCCGGTGCGCAGCCAGGCCTCGTGGACGCGCGAGAGCAGGAAGATCTCGTAGTCCATGCTCAGGCCGAAGACGATCGCGAACATCATCATCGGCACGTAGCTCTCGATCGGCACCTTCCCGGAGACCCCGAGGGCCGGCCCTCCCCAGCCCCACTGGAAGACGGCCACCACGACGCCGTACGAGGCCGCGATCGAGAGCAGGTTGAGCACCGCGGCCTTGACGGCGACGAGCAGGCCGCGGAAGACGACGAGGATGATCAGGAAGGCGAGGCCCACCACGACGGCGATGATCAGCGGCAGCCGGCTGGACACGATGTCCAGGAAGTCCACCTGCGCCGCGGTGTTCCCGGTGACGTAGGTGGTGGCGCCGGTGCCGGCCACCGCGTCGGGCAGCACGGTGTCCGACAGGTGGTTGACCAGGTCGGTGGTGCTGCGGTCCTGCGGCGCGCCCGCCGGGATGACGGTGTTGAACAGCACCGCGCCGTCCGGGCTGGTCTGCAGCGGGGTGGCGCTGGCCACGTCGGCCAGGCCGGTGAGCGACTGCTGGACGGCGGTCTGCACCGCGGGCCGGTTCGCGGCGGGCACGGCGCTCTGGTCGACGACCACGGTGAGCGGCCCGTTCGACCCGGGGCCGAAGGCCGCGGACATCAGGTCGTAGGCCCGCCGGTCGGTGAAGCTGGTGGAGTCGGCGCCGTCGTCGATGTGACCGAGCTGGATGGAGAACAGCGGGATCGACAGCACCACCAGGACGGCCACGCCGGAGATCAGGTACGGCCACGGGTTCGCCTCCACGCGGCGGGCGTAGCGGTGCCAGGTGCCGGTGGCCTCCGCGCCCGCCGCGCCCCCGGTCTCGGCGATCGGCCGGCGCACCGTGAACCGGTCCATCCGGCGGCCGATCAGCCCCATCAGGGCCGGTAGCAGGGTGAGTGCGCCGAACACCGCCGAGACCACGGTGACGGCGGCGGCCGCACCGAGTTTGGCGATGAAGGAGATGCCCGAGACGGACAGCCCGGAGAGCGCGATGATCACCGTGCAGCCGGAGACCAGCACCGCCCGCCCGCTGGTGGCCACCGCCTGCCCGGCGGAGGCCACCGGGTCCACGCCGTCCATCAGGTTCTGCCGGTGCCGGGTGAGCAGGAAGAGCGCGTAGTCGATGCCGACGCCGATGCCGATCATCGTCGCCAGGGTGGGGGCGACGGTGGCGAAGGTGGACAGCGCGGCGATCAGCCCGAGCACGCCGAGGCCGACGACGGCGGCGAACAGCGCGGTCAGCAGCGGGAGCCCGGCCGCGATGAGGCTGCCGAAGCCGACCAGCAGCACCACGATCGCGACGGCGAAGCCGATCGCCTCGCTGGTGCGGTCGTCCGGGGCGGGGCGGGCCAGTTCGCCGAGCGGGCCCCCGTACTCCACCTGCACGCCCGCCTCGCGCAGCGGTGCCACGGCGGTGTCCACACCGGTCAGGTACTCCGTCCCGAGCAGCGTCGGGTTGGTGTCGAAGCGGACGGTGATGTAGCCGGTCTGGCCGTCGGCGGACAGCGGGCCGCCGGGCGGGGCGGGCTGACCGGCCGGGGGCAGCGGGCTCTGCACGGACAGCACGTGCGGCAGCTGCTGCAGGGCGCCGACGGTCTGCGCGACCTGGTTCGGGAAGTCGGTCAGCGGCTGGGCGTCGTGCAGGACCACCTGGGAGCTGGTGCCGGCGGCGGCCGGCTCGTGGGCCTGCAGGACGTCCCGGCCCTGCTGCGCCTGGGTGCCGGGGAGCGAGAAGTCGTCCGAGTAGCTTCCGCCGACCGTCTTGTTGGCCGTCTGGACGCCCGCCAGGGCCACGATCCACAGCACGATGACGATCAGTGAGTGGCGCGCGCACCACTCGCCCAGCCGGCGCAGCGCCGCGCGCTTGGCCGGGGGCGCGGCGGTCGGCGGGGTACGGCGGACGGGCGGCGGCATGGACGGCTCCTGGGGCTCTGCTCTACGGGTCGCCGATCCGGCGGAGTCTCCCCGTGGTGCGGGGCCGGGCAACGGTACCGGCGGGTAGTCGCCCCGTCGGCCCTGTCGCCCGAGCCGTGCCCCGCGCCCGCCCCCCGCGCGCCCGCCTCCCCCCCCGCACGCCCGCCTCCTCCCGCGCGCCCGCCCGGCCCGGCCGCCGAGCCGCCCGCGGCCCGGCCCGGCCGTGCCGCGGGGTCAGCCCTGCCGCTCGGGCCCGCCCAGGAGCGGCGTCCGGACCGGGGCCGCGGCGCCGACCAGGACGACGAGTTCGTGGCCGCCGGGGTTCGTCTGGACCGGGAGGGTGCGCCAGTTGTTGGCCAGCCAGACGTTGCCCGAGGGGTCGATCTGGACCCCGGTGTTCCGCTCCAGCCCGTCGCTGGTGTACCCGGTGTCGGCCGGGGAGATCGGCTGCCCGGTGCCGACGCCGGGCGGGCAGGCGGACCTCCTGACGCCGCACAGCCGGGCGACGCGGTGGCCGCCGAAGTTGGCGACCCACACCGTGTCGTCCCCGTCGACGGCGAGGCCCCAGGGCAGGAACAGGCCCCCGTTGTCGAAGGGCTGCGCGGCCGGGGTGCCGTCGGCACCGATCATGGTGACCGAGGTGCCCGGGAGCGGGCCGGCCCCGCCCGCGACGACGTCCGCGACGGCGTCCGCGAAGCCGGCCGCCGTGGCGTCCTCGCAGGGGACGGGGAGCACCCCGCTGTTGGACACCCAGGCGTTGCCCCGGCTGTCCGTGGCGACGCCGAGCGGATGGTTCAGGCCGCCGCCGGAGACCAGTCGCTCCGGGGTGCCGTCCGGGGCCAGGACCTGCACGTTGTCGCTGCCGTTGCCCGAGACCCAGAGCCGCCCGGCGGGGTCGACGGCCGCGCCGAAGGGCTTCACCAGCCCCGGCACCGGGATCTCCCGGGCGCGGGCCGCGTCGCCGTCCGGGACGCGGGTCACGCTGCGGCCGCCGCAGTTGGCGACCCAGACGGTGCCGGAGCGGTCGGCGGCCATGCCCTGGGGCTGGACGATGCCGCCGCCCCGCCAGCCGTCCCGCGGGGAGAGCGCGGTGCCGTCCGGGGCGAACTGGGAGACGCTGCGGTAGAAGCGGGAGGGGTCGAGGGGGCAACCGGAGCCCTGGAAACCGAAGTTGCCGACCCAGGCGTCGCCGCGCGCGTCGACGGTGACGCCGAACCCGGCGCCGTAGAGCCCGCCGCCGCGGTAGGGCGCGCCGG
This sequence comes from Kitasatospora sp. NPDC004745, assembly GCF_042873275.1. NCBI lineage: Bacteria > Bacillati > Actinomycetota > Actinomycetes > Kitasatosporales > Streptomycetaceae > Kitasatospora > Kitasatospora sp. NPDC004745. Next base: position 187,724 of record NZ_JBIALK010000018.1, read on the forward strand.
GGGCGTCCTGGCCGGTGGGGGTGAACTTGAGCAGGGTGCGTCCGCCGCAGACCGATTCGGCCGGGTCGGCGCCGAACCGGTAGTTGTTGCTGACCCAGACGTTGCCGTCGGCGTCGAAGGCGAGGTTGCCGGGGCCGTCGAGCTCGTGGCCGTTGCCGTCGTAGCGCAGGGCCACCGTCCAGGCGTCGGGGGCGGCGGGCAGCGCGGGCAGGTAGCGCGGGGTGGTCGCGGCGAGCGCGAAGAGGGCGCCGACGTCGTGGCCGGGGGCGTGGGCGAGGTCCACCGCGGCCTGCAGGGTGGTCCGCGGCCGCTCGCCGCCGGGCGGCCGGGCGAGGTCGAACAGCTGTCGGCAGGCGTCGCCGGTGACGCAGGAGGCGAGCAGGTTGGCGAGGGTGTTGAACTCGGCCATGGTCGAGGTGCGGTCGCCGTTCGGCGGGGTCGCGAGCACGGGTGCGACGTCGCCGGTGCCGGTGTCGGCCAGGTTGTGCGCGATCGCGGCGGCGTTCTGCAGCCCGGGGGAGGTGCCGGCGATGCCGGCCGGTCCGGTGAAGCGGGCCAGGGCGTACGCGACGGCGACGGTGGTGCGCTCGTTGACGACGACTTCGGGCGGTGCGGCGGCGCCGCCGAGCACCGCGGCGAGCGTGACCGGCCCGTCCGGGGAGTCGCCGCCCGGCCCGTCCGGGGACGCCCCGCCCCGGTGCTCCTGGCCGGGCTGCCGGTCGGCCAGCAGGTAGAGCACGGCCCGCGGGTCCGCGGGCCGGCGGTAGTCGAGGGTGAACCGGCCGTCCTCCCCGCTGCGGGCCCGGGCCAGCACCCGGGGCCGTCCGCCCGCCTCGTCGCCGGCCTGGTACAGCGTCACCTCGGCCCCGTCGAGCGGGGTGTCGCCGCTGCGGACCACCCCGCACTGGTGGTCCGGCCCCCAGCCGGGCGGGCCGGCCGGGGCGGCCTGGGCCGGGCCGGCGGCGAGCTGGGAGAGCAGGGCTGCGGTCAGCAGGACGCCCTGGCGTCGGCGCATGGGTGGCTCCGTTCGGTCGCGGACGGGCGGTCGGCCCGTCCGCGACCCGTCACGGTCCGCGGACCGGGCCGCCGCCGTATACCTGCCACACCGGGGGCTTCGAGCGTGCGACCGGGCGCGGGACGCGGCCGAAATTGCCCGGGACGGGTGAGCGCCGCCACCGCCGGCGGCAGGGGCTCGGCCCCCGCCGCGCGTGGTTCAGAGTCGTTCGAAGCCGCGGCGGCGTTCCCAGTCGGTGACGGCCCGTTGGTGGGCGGCGAGTTCGGTGCGTCCGGCGTGGGTGTAGT
>NZ_JBIALK010000019.1:0-187389 GCF_042873275.1 Kitasatospora sp. NPDC004745
CGCCCGGGGGGGGGCCGCGGGGGGGGGGGGGGGGGGGGGGGGGGGGGGTGGTGGGGGGGGGGGGGGCCGGGGGGGGGGGGCGGCCCCCCCCGGCCCCCCCCCCCCCCCGACGTCGTCCGCGTTCCCGGCAGCGTCCCCGCCGGTGGGCCGGCGGCCCGGCTCAGCCGCAGGAGCCGGCCGGGTCGACGCCGCGCTCGGGCCCCCGGTCCGCGTGCCGGGCACCCGGGATGTGCGGCAGCCGGGCCGCCGACACCACGCCCTCCAGGTACCCGCGGGCCCGCTCCGTCCGGGGGTAGGCCTCCAGCAGGGCCCAGAACGCCGGGCCGTGGTCCGGCACCAGCAGGTGGGCGAGCTCGTGCAGCAGCACGTAGTCCAGCACGTACTCCGGCATGCCCTGGAGGCGGTGCGAGAGCCGGATGGTGCCCTCGCTGGGGGTGCAGGAGCCCCAGCGCGAGTTCTGGTTGGTGACCCAGCGGACCTGGGTGGGCCGGGCCCGGCCGTCCAGGTAGGCGGCCGAGAGCTCGCGGGCCCGGGCCGCCAGCGCGTCGTCCCCGGGGATCCGGCGGCTCTCCTGGGCGGCGAGCTTCTCCAGCATCTGCGCGACCCAGCGCTGCTCCTCGGCGTGCGACATCCGGGCCGGGATCAGGACGACGGTGCGGTCGCCCTCGCGGTAGGCGGAGACGGTGCGGCTGCGGCGGGCGCTGCGGCGCACCTCCACCCGGCCGCGGTCGTGCGGCTCCGGGGGTGCGCCCGCGACGGACGGGTGCTGCGGATGTGCGGACCTCGGCTGCTGCTCGTCCGGCCGTCCACGCGTGCTCGGCGCCGCCACTTGCGACCCGGACGCTGCACGGGCACGCCGACGCGACGCCGATGGATGGGAGTCCCGCTCGGCTGCCATGGCACACGACGTTACCCGGAACCCCTGACAGAAGTCCGCTGCCGTGGCCGAAATGTTTCGTGGAGTGATCGGGAACGAAAGGCCGACGGCGGGTGTCCGGAAATCGACGCCGGAGGGGCCGGGCAGTTATCCACAGGGACCGCGAACAGCTGATGTGATCATGGGCCCGCGCCTGTGGATAACCCGGAGCACGGTGTCGGCCCGGTGGGGCATGCTGCGGTCAGCCGTCCGGAATCGATCGGAGGGGAGCCGCCGTGCGCCTCCAGCTGAAGCCCGCCCTGTCCCGCAGCTGGCGGGACGCCGAGACCCTGCAGTTCGGGACCGTCACCCGCCACGCCGGCGTGCTCGGCCAGGCCGACAAGACCCTCTGCGACTTCCTCGCCCTGCTCGACGGGACGCGCGGGCGGGCCGAGCTGCTCGACGCCGGCGAGCGGATCGGTCTCGGCCGTGATCCCGCCGACGCCCTGTTGACCGACCTCGCGGAGACCGGCCTGCTGGACGACGCGGACGCCACCGCGGCGGCCCTGGCCCGCTTCCCGCAGCCCCACCGGGGCGTGCTCGGGCCCGACTTCTCCTCGCTCTCCCTGGTCCACTCCGGCCCGGGCGCGGCACCGGCCGTCCTGGCCCGGCGGGCCGACGCCCGGATCGAGGTCCGCGGCGCCGGGCGGGTCGGGGCCGCGGTGGCGGCCGTCCTCGCAGCCGGCGGCGCGGGCCGGGTCACCGTGGTGGACTCCGGGCGGGTCCGCCCGGAGGACTGCTCCCCGGCCGGGCTGCCGCCCGGGGACGTCGGGCGCCTGCGCACGACGGCCGCTCGGGAGGCGGTGCAGCGGGCGGCGGCCCGGCCCCCGGCTCCGGCGCCCCGGCGCGGCGGCGGCGAGCAGCCGCCCGACTTCGTCGTGCTCGCACCGCGGGACGGCAGCGCGGCGTTCGCCGGCGGGGCGTACGAGGCCCGCCTGCTGCTCCGGGCCGGGGTGCCGCACCTCTACGTCGGCGTGGTCGAGGAGTTCGGCGTGGTCGGGCCGCTGGTCCTGCCCGGGGTGTCGGCCTGCGGGCACTGCCTGGTGCTGCGCCGGGAGGACGAGGACGCGGCCTGGCCCCGGGTGCTCGCCCAGCTGGCCGACGGCGGGCCGGGGCGGGCGCACGCCCCGGCCTGCGACTCGGCGCTGGCCACGGCGGTGGCCGGCCTCGCCGCGCTGCACGTCCAGGTGCAGCTGGACGGCGGGCGGCCGCCGAGCGTGGACGGCTGGTGCGAGGTGTCGGCCGGCGACGGGATGCCCCGCCGGCTGCGGCTGCGCGGCCATCCGCACTGCGGTTGCCTGTGGCAGCCGCAGCCACCGCGATGAGGGCGCGGGCCGCCGGGCGCGCGGGCGGCGCCCGGACCCACCGGGTCGACCGGGTTCACCGGGCGAGCTCCGGGCACGCCGAAGGCCGGCGCCCCGGAGGGGTACCGGCCTTCTCGGTGGGGGCGGGCCGTCCGCCGGTGTCAGGCGGCGTTCTCGGCGGGCTCACCGACGGCGGCCGCGTCCGCCTTGCGGTCCCGCATCACCAGGGTGGCCACCAGGGCCGCCGCCAGCACGCCGACGGCGCTGACCGTGAAAGTCGTCGACATCGCGGAGGTGAACGCCTCCCGGGCGGTCCGGATCAGCCCGGCGTCCCCGCCGGCCGTCGCCAGCGCCCCGCCGATGGAGTGCTTCGCCTCCTCCGGCAGCCCGGCCGGCATCTCGTCGGCGAAGCCGCTCGACAGCAGCGAGCCCAGGATCGCGATGCCGAGCGCCGTGCCGGCCTGCTGGATGGTGTCGTTCAGCGCGGAGCCGACGCCCGCCTGCTCCGGCGGGATGGTGCCCATCAGCGCACCGACCGCGGCCGGCATCGCCAGGCCGGCGCCGAGCCCGAGCAGCCCCAGGGCGACGGCCGGGACGGTGAAGCCGCCGTCCGCCGTGACGGTGGTCAGCAGGAGGAAGGAGGAGGCCATGACGAGCATGCCGGCCAGGATCAGCAGACGGTTGCCGATGGTGGCGGCGAGCTTGGCGCCGACCCCGTTGCCCAGCAGCGCGGCGACGGCCAGCGGGACGAAGGCGAGGCCCGCCTTGACCGGGGAGTACCCGAGCACGGACTGCAGGTACTGGGTGAGCACCAGCAGCAGGCCGCCGTTGCCGATCTGCACCAGGGTCAGCGACAGCGAGCCCCCGCTGAAGTTGCGGTGCCGGAAGAGGACCAGCGGCACCATCGGCGCGGAGGTGACGTTCTCCCAGACCGCGAACCCGCCGAGGGAGAGGACGGCGACGGCCAGGGTGACCAGGGCCTGACCGCCGAAGGCGCCGTGCTGCGGGATCTCGATGATCCACCAGACCAGCGCGGTCATGCCGACGGCGGAGAGCACCGCACCGAGCGGGTCGGGCTTCTGCCACGGGCCCTTGGACTCCGGCATCAGCAGCAGGCCCGCGAGGATCGCCAGCGCCACGACCGGGACGTTGATGAAGAAGATCGAGTGCCACGAGAAGTGGTTGATCAGCACGCCGCCGAGGACGGGGCTGCCGACCAGCCCCAGCATCGCCACCGAGCTCCAGGCGGCCATCGCCTTGTTGCGCTCGTCCTCGTCGAAGACGGTGATGAGGATCGACAGGGTCGAGGGCATGATCAGCGAGCCGCCGACCCCCATCGCGACGCGTGCCGCGATGACCTCACCGGGGCTGGTGCAGAAGGTGGCCGCGAGCGATGCCGCACCGAACAGCAACAGCCCGATGATCATGATCCTCCGGCGGCCGAACCGGTCGCCGAGGCTCCCGGAGGTCAGCAGCAGTCCGGCGAAGACCAGGACGTAGGAGTCGAGGATCCACTGGGTGTCCTGGGCACTGGCCCCCAGGTCGGCCGTCATCGAGGGCACCGCGACCGTCAGCGCCATGCTGTCGACCACCAGGACGAGCGAGCTCAGGCACAGCACGATCAGGATCCACCAGCGGTGCGGATTGCGGCCCCCGGCCACCTCTGACGCTGACATCTGCCACCCCTCCAGTCTGCGCACACCGTTCCCCCGGTGCGCACTCCGTTCCTGCGTTGCGAACACTGTACGCACAGCGGAACGGTGTGCGCAATAACCGACTGCTGTACGCTCGATGCGAACGCTGTACGCACCGAAGCAGAGAAGAGGGAGGGGTGCCGCCATGGCCGCCCGCACCAACCCGATCCCGTCCGTGTGGGCCCGTCCGCAGCGCGAGCCCGACCAGCCGGCGCTCAGCCGGGCCGGGATCGTCCGCGAGGCGATCGCCGTGCTGGACGCCGAGGGCATAGAGGCCCTGAGCATGCGCAAGCTCGCCACCCGGCTGAACGCCGGCGCCACCTCCCTCTACCGGCACGTGGCGACCAAGGACGAGCTGATGGAGCTCGCGGTGGACGAGGTCTTCGGCGAGATCGCCCTGCCGCCCGCCGAGAGCCCCGACTGGCGCGCCGCCGCCACCGACGCCGCCGGGGCGTTCCGGGCGACGGCACTGCGCCACCCCTGGCTGTCGGCCGTCCTCGGCCAGGCCGGCCTCGCCTACCTGGGCCCCAACCTGATGGCCTTCGGCGAGCGGATGGCCGTCCTCTTCACCTCGGCCGGCTTCCCCGAACCCTCCCGGGCGATCGACGCCGTCATCGCGTACGTCGTCGGCATGAGCACCACCGAGGCGGCCTGGCTCACCACCATCGCCCGCTCCGGCCAGAGCGAGGTCGACTTCATCGCCCGGCTGATGCCCGCCGCCCAGGAGGCCATCGCCGGCCTCGACCTCCTCCCGGAGGCCTACGCGGCCGCCGCGGCCGCCCCGGACCCGGCGGCCCTCCGCGACGCCAAGTTCGCGTACGGCCTCGACGTGGTCCTGGACGGCCTCGCCCTCCGCCTGCCACGCTGACCACCGCCACGCCGACCGCCGCCACGGTGGCCGGCCCGGCCGGTCGGACCCGGCCGGCGTGCGGCACTCCCCGCTCCGCGCCGACGAAATTCCGCCGGGGGCGGGTCGGGGAGCGGGCACAATGGCCTAGTGATGGTGGGCCGTCCGGTGTCGGGGGGCCAGGGATTGGAGGCCCGGGTGAGCGATCTTCCGCGCAAGGCAGTGACCCGCACGGCACGGCTCGCCGCCCTGCCCCTGGGGATAGCCGGTCGCGCCACGCTCGGACTCGGCAGGCGCATCGGCGGCCGCTCGGCCGAGGTGGTCACGGCCGAGCTGCAGCAGGCCACCGCCGACCAGCTGTTCAAAGTCCTGGGTGAACTCAAGGGCGGAGCCATGAAGTTCGGACAGGTGCTGTCCGTCTTCGAGGCCGCACTGCCCGAGGAGGTCGCCGGGCCGTACCGGGCCGCGCTCACCAAACTGCAGGACGCCGCTCCCCCGATGCCCGCCGCCAAGGTCCACACCGCGCTGGCCCAGCGGCTCGGCGAGGACTGGCGCGGGCTCTTCCAGGAGTTCGACGACCGGCCGGCGGCCGCCGCCTCGATCGGGCAGGTGCACCGGGCGGTCTGGCACGACGGGCGCCCGGTCGCCGTCAAGGTGCAGTACCCCGGCGCCGGGGACGCCCTGCTGGCAGACCTGACGCAACTGAGCCGGGTGGCCTGGCTGGTGGGGCCGCTGATCCCCGGGCTGGACATCAAGCCGCTGATCACCGAGCTGCGCGAGCGGGTGTCGGAGGAGCTGGACTACGAGCTGGAGGCGCAGGCCCAGCGCCTGCATGCCGAGGAGTTCGCCGACGACCCGGACATCGTGGTGCCCGGTGTGGTGGCACAGGCGGACCAGGTGCTGGTGACCGAGTGGATGGACGGCACCCCGCTGGCCGAGGTGATCGCCGACGGCACCCAGGAGGAGCGTGACCGCGCCGGGCAGCTGCTGGCCCGGTTCCTGTTCGCCGGCCCGTCCCGGACGGGTCTGCTGCACGCGGACCCGCACCCGGGCAACTTCCGGCTGCTGAAGGATGACGGCCCGGCGTCCGGCTGGCGGCTGGGGGTGCTGGACTTCGGCACGGTGGACCGGCTGCCGGGCGGGCTGCCCGCGCCGATCGGGGCGTCGCTGCGGATGGCCCTGGCGGGCGACGCCGCAGGCGTGCTGACGATGCTGCGCGAGGAGGGCTTCGTCAAGCCGTCGATCGAGCTGGACCCGGACGCGGTGCTGGACTACCTGCTGCCGATCATCGAGCCGGCCGCCGTGGACGACTTCCACTTCACCCGGGCCTGGATGCGCGCCCAGGCGGCCAGGATCGCCGATCCCCGCTCGCCCGCCTACAACCTGGGCAAGCAGCTGAACCTCCCGCCGGCGTACCTGCTGATCCACCGGGTCACGCTGAGCACGATCGGGGTGCTCTGCCAGCTGGGCGCCAAGGCCCCGTTCCGGGCGGAGATGCTGCAGTGGCTCCCCCGGTTCGCCGACGAGGGGGCGCCCCCCGCCGCCGCGCCCCGCACGTCCGGCACCCGCGCCCGACTCGGCAAGGACTGACCCGGGCCGGGCTGGGCGCGCGAGGGCGCGCACCGGACCCGGAACCCCGACGACCGCAGGCCGCCCCCCATGACGGGGGGGCGGCCTGCGGCACGACGGGGGTGGGGCGGCACCGGGCGTCCCCGGGCGGCCTCGACGACACCGGCGCGATTACATCAGCGCGACGGCGAGGGCCTTGCGGGCCCGCAGCGAGGCGCGCTCGGCCCGCTGCTTGAGCCTGCGGGCCCTGGCGACCCGGGTGACGAGGCGTTGGTGCTCGGCCTCGTGCAGGCGCTCCTGCATATGGGCCCGGGCCAGGGATTCGTGGAGGAGTTGCATCTCGAGGGTCCTGTTCTGGATCTGAAGTTCGGTGGTCTGCTCGGAGCGGACGGTCGGATCGATGGCGGCGGCGGTCATGTGGTGGTCCTGCTCGGGGTGCGTGCTCGGGAAGTGGGCGGGTCGGACTGCGTCGGCCTTGGCGGCGGCGATGCGGACGGAGCGGCGGAGGGAGGTTTCCGACAGGGGCTGCTCTCCCCGGCGGACGGCCCTGGCACCGTGTTCGCGGTTCACGCCATGACCTCGGTCTTGCGCGGACGGCCACGCGGCCGCTTGCGGGCCACGACGACACCCTGGACGAAGAGCTCGCCACCCCAGACGCCCCACGGCTCGCGCCGCTCGAGCGCACCGGTCAGACAGACGTCCTTGACCGGGCAGGTGCCGCAGAGGGACTTCGCGTACTCGACGTCGGCGGGCGTCTCGGCGAAGAAGACCTCGGGGTCGAAGGCGCGGCAGGGGATGGGGAGACCGAGAGCCTCGGCCTGCTCGATGGAGCTGAGCTGCATGGAAGGAACCTCCGGGGGGTCGGCCTGGTCGGCCTTGGTGATCTGGCTTGTCGGCGGTACGGACGGGATGGGCGGCGTGATGACCGTGGACACTGTGGGCGTCTTCCTCGTCTTCTCAGTGGTTCCGGCCCGGATGACTGGTGGTCTGGGCCGGAGGCCCCGAGGGGCCTGGGTGGTCTTGCGTACCGGACAAAACAGAAGGGCCGCGGATCCCGGTGTGACGGGTTCCGCGGCCCTGGAGGTGCCGACCTGAAGCTTGCTCAGGTTCGTTCTCTCCAGGGTTCAGGCCCGCGGAAGGCCCGCATCCGGATGGCCTCGGCGCCCGTGAGGGCGGCCAGGGCCAGGTTGATCTGCTGCTCGTTCTGCTTCTGGGTGTTTCCGGCACCGATGACCTGCGCATAGCCGCCATGCATGGCGGCGGCTACGGCTGCCTTCGGTGCCTGGATCGGTCGCTCGTCGCGCGGGGAGCGCGGCGTGCCGACCGAGGCCCAGTCGCGGGACAGACCGGTCTCGACGGAGGTGCCTTCGGCGCCCCTGCCGCCCGCGACGCAGAGATCAGTGTGGCCAAGCCCACTGACAGCGGGGACGACGGAGACACCGGTGGTGTCGAGACCCAGACCGGTTCCACCGAGCTCGGCGAGCGCCCGCAGACGGGCGGCACGCAGGGAGGCAGCGACAACGGTCTGGCCAGTCATTTTGGTGATCATGATGTTTCCCACTGTCTTCGCCTCCTCTCGGCGTCTCGCGGAGCCCGGTTCCCCAGGCTCCGAATGTTCGGATGTCTGTCTCGGTGAAGCTGTTGCGTGTGGGGGATTCGGCACAGGTGTCACCCCGTGCGACCGCGTCCCCTTGACCGCTCCGGCAGGCTATTGCGCTCCCGGCACGCGGCGCAAACTATTTTTCGCGGCGGGTTGCGAAGTCCCCCGAGCAGTCCCCTCGACCGCGCCCGGACCGGCTCACGCCGGATCGACCGGCTCGCCGTCCCCGACGCCGTCCGGATCCTCCTCGGGCTCCTCCCCCGCACACAACGAGAGCACGGCCGCCCCGTACTTGTCCAGCTTCATCGCACCGACCCCGGAGATCGCGGCCAGCTCCTGGCGGCTGGCCGGGACGTCCTCGGCGATCGCCATCAGCGTCGCGTCCGTGAACACCACGTAGGCCGGCGCCCCCTGCTTCCTGGCCTGCCCGGCGCGCCAGTCGCGCAGCCGCTCGTACAGCGCCTCGTCCATGGTGGACGGGCAGCTCTCGCAGCGGCGCAGCTTGCGCTCGACCGCCTCGGTCAGCACCCGGTCGCAGACCCGGCACTTGACCGGCCCGCGGACCCGCCGACCGGCGGAGCGCTCGCCGGGCTCGACGCCCCCGCGCCCGCCGCGCCCGCCGGTGCGCGCGCCGGGAGCGCTGGAGCCGGGGCGCAGCCCGTCGAGGAAGCGGCTGGGCTTGCGGCTGGCCCGGCCGCCCGGGGAGCGGCTGAGGGCCCAGGAGAGCGAGAGGTGCCGACGGGCGCGGGTGACGCCGACGTAGAGGAGCCGGCGCTCCTCCTCGACCTGCTCGTCGGTCTTGGCGTAGATGATCGGCAGGGTGCCCTCGGTGAGCCCGACCAGGAAGACCGCGTCCCACTCGAGGCCCTTGGCGGCGTGCAGCGAGGCGAGGGTGACGCCCTCGACGGCGGGCGCGTGCTGGGCGGCGGCGCGGGCGTCGAGCTCGGCGACGTAGGCCGCGAGGTCGGCGTCCTGGCCGGCGGCGGCCCTGGTCCGCTCGAACTCCTCGGCGAGCCGGACGAGGGCGGCGAGGGACTCCCAGCGGTCGCGGACGGCGCCGGAGCCGGCCGGCGGCTCGGCGGTGAAGCCGCGGCTGGCCAGCACGGCGCGGACCTGTCCGGCGAGGTCGGGGGCGCCGGCGGTGAGCGGGTCGGCGGCGGCCCGGGCGGCGCCGCGCAGCAGGACGCCGGCGTCGCGGACCTCGGGGCGTTCGAAGAACCGCTCGGCGCCCTTGAGCTGGTAGGGGACGCCGAGGTCGGCGAGGGCCTGCTCGTAGACCTCGGACTGGCCGTTGGTGCGGAACAGGACGGCGACCTCGCTGGCCCGCACGCCGGCGGCGAGCAGGTCCTTGATCCGGCGGGCGGTGGTCTCGGCCTCGGTGGGCTCGTCCTCGTACTCGGTGTAGACCGGTTCGGGGCCGGCCTCGCGCTGGGAGACGAGTTCGAGCCGGTGCCGGGCGGCCTCCCCGCGGGCCTGGGAGAGCAGGCCGTTGGCGAGGTGGACGACCTGCGGGGTGGAGCGGTAGTCGCGGACGAGCTTCACGACGGTGGCCCCGGGGTGCCGGCCGCGGAAGCCGAGCAGGTAGTCGGGGGTGGCGCCGGTGAAGGAGTAGATGGTCTGGCTGGCGTCACCGACGACGCAGAGGCTGGCGCCGCCGCCGGGGCCGGTCCACTGGTCGAGCAGGCGCTGCTGGAGCGGGGAGACGTCCTGGTACTCGTCGACGGTGAAGTGCCGGTACTGGGCGCGGACCTGGTCGGCGATGTCGGGGCGGTCCTCCAGGATGGCCGCGGTGAGCAGCAGGACGTCCTCGAAGTCGATGACGCCGCGGCGGCTCTTGGCCTCCTCGTAGACGCGGTAGACCTGGGCGGTCTCGGCCGGGTCGCGCGGGGCCTCGCGGCCGGACTTCTGGACGGCGGCCGGGTAGTCGTCGGGGCCGGTCTGGGTGACCTTGGCCCATTCGATCTCGGCGGTGAGGTCGCGCAGTTCGGTGCGCTGGACGCGCAGTCCGCAGCGACCGGCGGACTCGGCGACGAGCTGGACCTTGCGTTCGAGCAGCTGGGGCACCGGCCCGCCGACGGCGCGCGGCCAGAAGTACTGGAGCTGGCGCAGGGCGGCGGCGTGGAAGGTGCGGGCCTGGACGCCGTCCGCTCCGAGCTCGCGCAGGCGGCCGCGCATCTCGCCGGCGGCGCGGGCGGTGAAGGTGACGGCGAGCACCTGCTGGGGCTGGTACACGCCGCTGCGCACGCCGTAGGCGATCCGGTGGGTGATGGCCCGGGTCTTGCCGGTGCCGGCCCCGGCCAGCACGCAGACGGGGCCCTGCAGGGCGGTGGCGACGGCGCGCTGCTCGGGGTCGAGCCCGGCGAGCACGGCGTCGGGGCCCGTGGCGGCCCCGGGGTCGGCCCAGGGGGAGCCGTGGGGGCCGTCGGACGGGCTGCCGCTCAAGAGGTCTTCCTGCATGCGTTCCATCCTCTCAGCCCGGTGGGACAACGGTGGCGGGGTTGTCCACAGGGCCGGTGCGATCGGAGGATGATCGCTCCGCAGTGCGGTCGACAGGGTGTCGGAATGCCCGCCGCCCGGTGGACGTTCGGTCCAGAGACCGTACGCACCCCCCTCCCGAAGGAGTCCCCTCGATGTCCGGCACCGTGACGATGTACAGCACGACCTGGTGTGGTTACTGCAACCGGCTCAAGAGCCAGCTGGACCGTGAAGGCATCGGCTACACCGAGATCAACATCGAGGAGGACCCGGCGTCGGCGTCCTTCGTCGAGTCCGTGAACAACGGCAACCAGACGGTCCCGACGGTGCTGGTGAAGCCGGCCGGCGGCGGCGAGCAGGTCGTCATGACCAACCCGAGCCTGCTGCAGGTCAAGAAGGCCCTGGCGGCCTGAGCCGGCCCGGACGGCCGGGCCGGCGCGCGTCACGGCGCGTCGGCCCGGGCGGGGTCGACGGGTGCGGCGGGCGCCGGCAGGGTGACCCGCGCGCCGAGGTCGCCGACGCCGTAGACGAGCCGGCTGCGGTCGGCCGAGTACCGGGTCTCGATGACCCGGACGGGCCCGCGCCGGTCGTAGGTGACGCGGGTCTGCACCACCAGGGGCACACCGGGGCCGCCCTGGAACCACTGGGCCTCCTCGGGGCCGGGCATCCGGGCGACCAGGTGGTCGACGGCGCCGATCTCGGTGCGGCCGAGCCCCTCGAGGACGGCCTCGTCGCCGCCCTCGACCGGGTCCGGCTCCATCAACGGGGTGCCGGCGGCGAGCCCGGCGCGGTAGTGGCTCTCCTCGATCGAGTAGGGCTCGCGGTCGAGCAGCCGCAGCTGGCGGCGGACCACGATGGCCTCGCCGGGGCGCAGCCCGAGCCGCTCGGCGATGTCGACCCGGGCCCGGACGATCATCATCTCGAAGTCGGTGGTGAGCTCGCGGCCGGCCTCGGCGGCCTCGCCGAGGTAGACGGCGGAGGGCAGGGCCAGGCAGTCGCGGGCGGCCGGGGCGAGCGTCGGCCCGTACGCGCGGTGGTCCAGGACGGGGTGCTCCCGCAGGTAGGTGCCCTTGCCCTGGAGGCGGACCAGGCGGCCCTCGTTGACCAGGACGTCGACGGCGAGCCGGACGGTGTTGCGGGCGACTCCGTACTGGCGCTCCAGTTCGCTCTCGACCGGCAGGGCGGCGTCGGCGGTGAACTCGCCCTCGGCGATCCGGCGGCGCAGGTCGGCGGCGAGTCGCTGGTATTTGGGGGATTGGGCGGTGCCCCGGGGGATTGTCACCCGAGTGAATCTAGCGAGCGCGGTGACGCGTTTTCAGCCGTTTCCGGCAATGTCGTCCGCCCGGGTGGGGCCCGCACGCCGGGCGGCACCGGGCGGTAGCAGAACTGGCCCGTCCGACTACGAACATCCGCTCGTGTCGGAATCGGGAAGGGATTGCAAAGACGAATGGGGGCGCGCGGCATAAGCCACGCGCCCCCATTCGGCCGGAATTACCAGCGCGCCGACGACGGCAGCGGTTCGCCGTACCAGAGTTCCACCAGGTGGCGGGCGATCGAGATCCCGGACGGCGGCAGGATCTCCCCCGCCGCCATCCCGGCCCGCAGCTCCTCGCGGGAGAACCAGCGCGCCTCGGCCAGCTCCTCGCCGTCCACGGTGATCGCCGTGCCGTCCGGCAGCGCCCGGCCGGTGAAGCCGAGCATCAGGCTGGACGGGAACGGCCAGGGCTGGCTGGCCACGTAGTGCACCTCGCCGACCCGGACGCCGGCCTCCTCCTGCACCTCGCGCACCACGGCCTGCTCGATCGACTCCCCCGGCTCGACGAACCCGGCCAGGGTCGACCAGCGGCCCTCCGGCCACAGCGCCTGGCGGCCGAGCAGGCAGCGGTCCTGCTCGTCGGTGATCACCATGATCACCGCCGGGTCGGTGCGCGGGTAGTGCTCGGCCGCGCAGGAGGTGCAGCGCCGCACGTGCCCGGCGCCGGCCTTCTCCGTCGGGTGCCCGCAGCGGGAGCAGAAGCTGTGCAGCCGGTGCCAGTGCTCCAGCGCCACGGCGTGCACCAGCAGTCCGGCGTCCCGGTCCGACAGCAGCGCGCCGACCTCGCGCAGCCCGGCCGGGCGGGCGTCGCCGTCCAGCCGGCCGGGCAGGCTCTCGCCGGCCAGTGCGAAGTAGGAGACGCCGTCCTCGTCGGTGCCGAGGAAGTACCGGTCCCCGGTCTGCGGCGCCTCGAAGGAGGGCAGCAGCACGAGTTCGGTGCCCTGCGCGGTGTCGACGACGAACGCCTCGCCGCCGGCGATGGGCAGCACCCGGGTCGCCGGGTGGCTCCAGGCCGCCGCCAGCCAGGGCTCGTCGAACCGGTGCTCGGCCGCCCGGTCCACTCCGGCCCGGGCCAGTGCCAGGGGCAGCCGGGGTTCGGTCTCAGGCACGGTGCTCACTTCGTTCCATCCCCACGTGGTGAATCATCCGGATGAGTGATCTGCCGGCCGTGGCGCGCCCGGAGGCCGCCCGCGCCGGGACCGGGCCGGCGTGCCCCGGCGTGACGGGCACGCCGGGTCGCCCGTCCCGCGGTGCGCTCACGCGCCGGGCCGGAAGTTCTCGGCCAGGTCGCCCCACAGGTACGCGGCGGTCTCCACGCCCTTGGCGAGCAGGTCCAGCTCGACCTTCTCGTTGATCGAGTGCCAGCCGTCCGAGGGCACCGAGATGCCGAGGAACAGCACCGGCGCACCGAGCACGTCCTGCAGGTCCGCGGCGGGGCCGGAGCCGCCCTCGCGGGTGAAGAGGATCCGCTGTCCGAAGGCCCGGCCCATCGCCCGGACGGTGGACTGCAGCGCCGGGTGGTCCAGCGGGGTCAGGCAGGCCCGGGTCGCGCCCGGGAAGACCAGCTCGTGGCGGATGCCCTCGGGCACCCGCTCGGCCACCCACGCGCGGACGGCCTCCCGGACCTTCTCCACCTCCTGCCCGGCGACCAGCCGGAAGGAGAGCTTGAGGTGCGCCGAGGACGGCACGATCGTCTTGCCGCCGGGGCCGGTGTAGCCGCCCCACAGGCCGTTGACCTCGGCGGTCGGACGGGCCCAGACCCGCTCCAGGGTGGTGTAGCCGGCCTCGCCGCGGGTGCCGTACGACTTCGCGACCCGCAGCCACTGCTCCTCGTCGAAGGGCAGCTCGGCGAAGAGCTCGCGCTCGCGCTCCGTCAGCTCGACCACACCGTCGTAGAAGCCCGGGACGGCCACCCGGCGGTCGGCGTCGTGCAGGCCGGCGGCCAGCTCCGCGGCGACCTCGGCCGGGTTGGGCACCGCACCGCCGAAGGAGCCGGAGTGGATGTCGGCGTCCGGGCCGTACAGGTCGATCTGGGCGTCGGCCAGGCCGCGCATGCCGGTGCAGACGGTCGGCGTGGTCTCGGACCACATGCCGGTGTCCGAGATGACGACCACGTCGGCGGCCAGCCGCTCGGCCTCCCGCCGGACGAGGTCGGCGAAGTGCGGCGAGCCGGACTCCTCCTCGCCCTCGATCAGCAGCTTGAGGTTGACGGCCGGCGCGGTGCGGCCGGTGGCCTCCAGGTGGGCGCGCAGGCCCAGGGTGTGGAAGAACACCTGGCCCTTGTCGTCGGCCGCACCGCGGGCGAACAGCCGCCCGTCGACCACGGTCGGGGTGAACGGCTCGGTGTCCCAGCCGTCCTCCCTGGCGGCCGGCTGCACGTCGTGGTGCCCGTAGACCAGGACGGTCGGGGCGGAGTCGTCCCCGGAGGGCCACTCGGCGAACACCGCCGGCAGGCCGTCGGTCTCCCACACCTCGGCCACCGGGAAGCCGGTGTCGCGCAGCTTGGCGGCCAGCCACTCGGCGGAGCGCCGCACGTCGCCGGCCCGGGCCGGGTCGGCGGAGACCGAGGGGATGGTCAGCCACTCGGAGAGGTCCGCGAGGAATTCGGACCAGTGCTGGTCGATGAAGGAGCGGACGACGCTGTCCGGGGTTCTCGTCATACGGACGACTTTAGTTCGCCCGTGCGGGTGCCCGCCCCGGCCGTCCGGCTGCCGGGCGCCGCGGGAGCTGTAACATCCGTCACCCCCGGCCGCCGCCGAGGGCTGCCGGGGGTGACGGGGCGACGCGCGGGCCTCAGCCGGAGCGGCGCAGCAGCGAGATCCGCGAACGGGTGAGCAGCGCCGCCAGCCCGGCCGCGAGCAGCGGCAGCACCACCACGGTGACGGTGATGGTGGGCCACGGGAAGACCACGATCCCCTGGTTCGCGACCGCCTCGGGGCTCATCCCGGGATAGCTGTGCGCGGCGGCCTCGACCTTGCGCAGGGCCACCCCGGGCACGACCCCGGAGACGATGCCCAGCAGGGTGCCCATCGCCGCGATGACCCCGCACTGGAAGCCCGACAGCGAGCGCCGGATCCGGGGCTCGGCGCCGACCGCCGCGAGGGTGGTCAGGTCGCGCTGGGAGTCGGCGGCGGCGAGACCGGTGGCGATGCCGGCCGCGCCCAGGGCGACGATGGCGGCGAAGACCGACAGGCCCAGGCCGATCAGCCCGGTCTTGGACTGGTAGCCGCGCTCGACCGTGAGGCCCTGCTGGTCGGTGAGCCTGGACAGCGCGCCGTTGGCCTTCTGCTCGGCGCCGTCCGAGGGGACGGCGTCGGGCAGCCAGACCGACCCGGCCGGGGAGGTGGTGAGGCCGAGGCGCGCGGCGGTCTGCGGACTGATCACGGCCTGGCCGGCGCCCGGGATCGCGGCCGGTGCGAGGACGGCGTCGACGGCGACCTCGGTGCGCTTGGGCCGGGTCCTGACCGAGCCGTCGGCGGCCTCGTCCGAGGGCTCGTTGAGCTCGACGACGACCTTGCCGTCCTTGATGTAGCGGGCGTCGAAGACCACCGCCCGCCCCGCGGCGAGGGCCTCGCCGGCGGCCGGGGCGGTGACGCCGTAGAGGTTGCGCAGCAGGGTGGCGTCGCCGGCGGAGAGGTCGCCGAAGTGGCTGGCGCGGCGGCCGCCCGTCTGGCAGCGCGGGTCGGAGCGGACGATGCGCTCGATCTCCTCCGGGTCGCGCTGGTCGTCGCCCTCGTAGGCGGGGCAGCGCAGGTCCTTGGGCAGTTCGATCCGGGCGTAGCCGCAGCTGTTCCCGTCGGAGCAGTCGCCCTTGTAGTTGATCCGCAGGACGTCGGCGCGCTGGCCGAGGCCGGGGATGTTGCGCTCGACGGCGTCGCGCATCTGCGGCAGCAGCTTCTCCTGGCCGTTGGAGGCGTACCCGCCGCCGAGCATGACGGCGCCCGAGGGGCCGGAGGCCACGTACTCGCGGCGGCCCTGCTCCTCGTAGCTGGCGAGGTAGACGCCGACCGCGACCGAGCCGGCGACGGCGGCCATCACGGCGGCGACGGCGGGAGCCGTCCGGCCGCGGTGACGCACCGAGTCGCGCAGGGCGAGCCGGGGGCCGAGCGAGAGCCAGCGTCCGAGCTTCCCGAACAGCCCGACCAGGTAGGGGGTGAGGGCGACCATGCCGAGCTCGGCGATCACGGAGCCGCCGAGGACGGCCAGGCTCCGGCTGGCGAAGCCGCTGGTGGCGCCGAGCAGGGCGAGCGCCGCACCGCCGGCGACCATCAGCAGGCCGAGGACGGCGAGCTTGCGGTTCGGCGGCTTGAGCGAGTCGCGCCCGGTGAGGGCGGCGACGACGTCCTGGCGGGAGGCCTGGACGGCGGGGACGACGGCGGCGAGCAGGCCGGTGACCAGGCCGACCAGGAGCACGCCGACGAGGTCGAGCGGCTGCAGGTCGAAGTGGCCGAAGCGGCTGCCCGAGTACTCCTCGGCCTGGGTGCGCAGCAGGGCGACCAGGCCGACGCCGAGGGCGAGGCCGACCACGGCGCCGGTGACGCCGAGGACGACGCCGCCGCCGAGCACGACGGCCCGGACCTGCGCCCGGTCACCGCCGCCGGCGGCGAGCAGGCCGAGCTGCCGCCGGGAGCGCCTGGCCCCGACGGCGAAGGCGGGGCCCGCGAGCAGCACGATCTCCAGCAGGGCCATGCCGACCACGGTGGCGAGCATGACGACGGAGGTCCGGTCGAAGTAGGAGGTCTCGGTGACCCGCTGCTTGTCGGCCTGGGTGTAGTAGGGCACGTCGGCGCGGGCCGGCGGGTCGAGCAGGACGGCCCGCGAGGCGAGGGTGAAGCCGTAGCCGCCCAGCTCGGTGACCTTGGGCCAGTCGAGGACGGCCCCGGCCGGGAGCTCGACCAGCCAGCGGGTGGGCGCGCCGGTGCCGGCGCTGCGGCTCTGGACGGCACCGGGGAGCTTGGCGAGCGGGTCGATCAGGGTGCCGGGCCGGGCGATGATCTCGGTGGCGGTGAGCTCGCCCGGGTACTCGTAGACGCCGGTGATGGTGAACGGCGTGGCCTCCAGGCCCCGGACGGTGGTCCGGTCGCCGACCTTGAGGCCGGAGCGGGCGAGGAACGCCGTGGTCACCGCGACCTCACCGTCCCGCTCGGGGGCGCGGCCCTTGACCCGGTCGAGCCGGCCGCGCCACACCGGGTCGGTCAGGTCGGCCTCGGTGGTCTGGGTGCTGAGCAGGCCCTCGGCGCTGCTGGCCGAGGTGTAGGGCCCCTGCCGCTCGGGCACGAGGGTGGCGCCGGCCGGGAGCAGCTGCTTCGCCAGGTCGGCCGGTTCGGTGTCCAGGCTGCGGCGCTGGGCCGGGGTGTACTGCGGGGGCGCGCCCTTCTTGGCGTCGTCCTTGGGGTTCTGGACGTACACGCCCGTGTCGGGGTCGGGCGCCTGCAGGACGGTGGAGCCGCGTTCGATCATCTGGAGCTCGCCGGCGGACTGCCCCATGATCCGCACGACGCGTTCGCCCGGGTCGAGCTCGGCGCTGCGGAACACCACGTCGGCGCCCGCGACGCCGAGGACCGGCAGCGCGACCATGGCGATGACGAGGGCGCTGCGGCCCTTGGCGCGCAGCGCGTCACGGCGGGCGATGCGCAGGGCGACCCGCCAGGCGCTGAGCTTCACTCGTCCACCTTCAGGCTGTTGGTGGCGGCGGTGACGAGCAGGCTGGCGGCGTCCTGGCTGGCGCTCTCGTCGACCATCCGGCCGTCCCGCAGGAAGACGACGCGGTCGGCCCAGGCCGCGTGCCGGGCCTCGTGGGTGACCATCATGGCGGCGGCGCCGGCGTCGCAGCGGGCGCGCAGCACGGCGAGGACGGCCTCGCCGGTGGTGGAGTCGAGGGCGCCGGTGGGTTCGTCGGCGAGGACGAGGCGGCGGTCGCCGATCAGGGCGCGGGCGATGGCGACGCGCTGCTGCTGGCCGCCGGACATGTCGTCGGGGAAGCGGTCGGCGAGCTCGGGGATGCCGAGCTCCTCCAGGGCGGCGTGCGCCTCGCGGCGGGCGGCGCGGGCGGAGAGGCCGTCGAGTTCGCGGGGCAGCGAGATGTTCTCCGCGGCGGTGAGCGCCGGGATCAGGTTGTAGTCCTGGAAGACGTAGCCGACGGCGCGGCGACGGACCTGGGCGAGCCGCTTGCGGGTGAGTCCGCCGAGGGCGACGCCCTCGACGAGGACCTGGCCGCTGCTGGGGCTGTCCAGGCCGCCGGCCAGGGTGAGCAGGGTCGACTTGCCGGAGCCGGACGGGCCCATGACGGCGACGAACTCGCCGGGGTGGACCTTCAGGTCGATGCCGCGCAGCGCCTGCACCTCCGCGGCGCCCTGTCCGTGGACGCGGGTGACGTTCTCCAGGTGCAGCACCGGTGTGTGCCGGGTCGGGTCCGAGTGGGACACGATTCCCCCCTTGCTGGTCGTGGGCTCGGTGTCGGGGCCGAGCCGGTGGTTCCTTGTGGCCGGGCTCAGGTCCGTGAGCGGCGGCGGCCGGGTGCGGTGGCGGTGGCCCCGCCGTCGCGGGCGGCCTCGGCGGCGCGGGCCTGCAGGGTCTGCGCGTGCTGGGCGAGCCGGGTCTCGCAGTGGTCGAGCCAGCGGATCTCCGCCTCGGTCTGGAAGATCAGCTGGTCGAGGACGAGCAGCCAGGCGAGGTCGTTGCCCTCGGTGGGCACCGCACCCGGCCGGCCCTTCTCCCCCGGCGCGGCGCCGCCGGCCAGGGCGCGGCCCTTGAGCCGGGTGTAGTCCTGCAGCGCCTTGATGCTGTGCCGGCGCTGGCCCTGGACGACGGCGCCGACGTCCACGCCCGGGACGGTGACGGCCATGGCGAGCTTGATCGCCAGCTCGTCGCGCGGGGGGTTGGTCCGGGGCACCGGGGTGTCGAACCAGGCCCGCAGTTCGGCGCGTCCCGCATCGGTGACGGCGTAGAACTGGTGCCCCTCCTCGTCCTCCCCCGCGGACTCGACCAGGCCGTCGCGCTCCAGGCGGGACAGCGTGGTGTAGACCTGCCCGACGTTGAGGGGCCAGGTGGCGCCGGTGCGCGCCTCGAACTCGGTGCGCAGTTGGTAGCCGTAGCGCGGGCCCTGGTCGAGCAGGGCGAGCAGACCGTGACGGATGGACATACCGAGTATGTATACCCGGTATGCCCTACCGGCTCAAGCCGCCCCCTCCCCCGTCGAGCGGGTACCGTCGTGCGGTGTGAGCCAGTTGCGCATCGCCACCTTCAACCTGTTGCACGGTCAGCCGCTCGCCCCCGACGGCGCCCCGCGGCCCTACCCGGCCGACGCCGGCGGCCCGCTGGCGGACGCGGTGGCCGCCCTCGACGCCGACGTGCTCGCCCTGCAGGAGGTGGACCGCCACCAGTCCCGCTCCGGCGGGACCGACCAGACCGCGGTGGCCGCCAAGGCCATGGGCGCCGCCGACTGGCGCTTCGCCGCCGCCCTGCACGGCCGGCCCGCACCGGTGGCCGGCTGGGTGCCGGAGCCGTCCGTGCCCGGCGGCCTGCGGGTCTACGGCCCCGGCGACGTCGGCGACGGTGCCCCTCCGTCCTACGGCACCGCGCTGCTGACCCGGCTGCCGGTGCGGCACTGGCGCGCCCGCCGGTTCGCCCCGGCACCGTTCGGGCTGCCCCTGCGGGTGGCCGGCCGGCGCGGTCTCACCCCCGTGCCGGACGAACCGCGGGCGGCGCTGGCCGCGGTGCTCGAGGGCGACCGCGGGCCGTTCACCGTGGTCGCCGCGCACCTCTCCTTCGTCCCCGGGTGGAACATGGCGCAACTGGCCGGCATCCGGCGCTGGATCGCCGACCTGCCGCAGCCCTACCTGGTGCTCGGCGACTTCAACCTGGTCGGCGCGGTGCCGCGCACCGTCCTCGGCGGCGCGACCGCGCTGGAGCGCACCGCGCCGCGCGCCCGGGTGCGCGAACTGCGGGCGGCCCGGCGGGCGCGGCCCGCCCTGGCCGAGCCGCGCCGACGCCGGGTGCGCGAACCCCGGGCCCGGCTGCAGGGCTGGTACGACCTGGCCCGCACGCCCACCTACCCCTCGCACCGGCCGGCGGTGCAGTTCGACCACGTGCTGGCGATCGGCGTGCCGCGCACGGCCGTCGGCCCGGCCGCGGCACCGCGCGCGGCCGTCTCCGACCACCGGCCGCTGCTGGTGGAGGTCTCGCTCTAGGAAGTGGACGGGCCCTACGTCCGGTGGGCCAGGACTCCGTTCTGGTGGGGCAGTCGGGCGCCCTGGACGGACGGGGGCTCGTACTGGAGGAGCAGCATCGCCGCGTCGTCGCCGAGCTGGCGGCCGACGTGGCGGACCACGTCCTCGTGCAGGCGCTGCAGGACCTCGGCCGGGCGGCCGTCGGCGCAGCGCGGGAGGCGCTCGGCGAGCGGGTAGAAGGCGCCCGAGCGGTCCCGGGCCTCGATCACCCCGTCGGTGAACAGCAGCACGCGGTCGCCGGAACGCAGCGGCACCCGGTGCACCGGCGGCCGGACGTCGGCGGGGTCGAGGACCCCCAGCGGCGGGACGGTCTCGGCGAGTTCGAGCGGCCTGACCTCCCCGCCGCGCAGCAGCAGCGGGGCGGGGTGGCCGCAGTTGACGAGCTCCGCGGTGCCGTCCGGCCCGACGCCGATCAGCACCAGGGTGACGAACTCCTCCTCCACGCCCGGGTGGTCGTTCTCGTGCAGGGCCCGGTCGAGGCTGACGGCCAGCCAGCCGGCCACCCGGTCCAGCGCGCCCTCCTGGTGAGCGGCCTCACGGAAGGCGCCCAGCACCGCGGCGGCCGTCTCGACCGCGCCGAGGCCCTTGCCGCGGACGTCGCCGACCACGGCCCGCACGCCGTGGCGGGTGTTGACCACCTCGTACAGGTCGCCGCCGATCCTGGCGTGCGCGGCGGCGGCCTCGTAGTGGACGGCCGCCCGGACGGTGCCGACCCGCTCGGGGACGGGCCGCAGCAGCACCCGGCGGGCGATCGAGGCGACGAGCTGGGCGTCGGCCAGCGCCCGCTCCTGGCGCAGCCGCAGGGTCGCGCTGACCCAGCCGATGGTGGCGACCAGCAGGATCGCGAAGACGCTGGCGGCGTGCACGGACTGGTCGAGCGCGTCGCTGCGCAGGGCCATCAGGAAGGCCACGGTCTCGGTGCACAGACCGATGGCGAGCGGGTACCAGGTGCGGCGGCTGACCACGGCGGCCAGCGCGGGGACGGCGGTGAGGGCCGGTTCGACCGTCACCTCGGTGTTGCTGACGTAGTCGAGGGCGACGATCAGCGCCATGCCGAGGAAGGGCAGCGCGAGCGCCGTCCTCGGCCAGGTGCCGGTCGCGCCCGGAGCGGGTCCCGGGGTCGGCCCGGTGAACCGCTCTCTGATCCATCCGGTCGCGCTCAACGTCGATCTCTCCAGCAGAAGACGCCGATGCCCTGGGGCACCTGCGGTGATGACTGAGGGTTAGGGAATGCGGGCCTCGCTGGCGGCCGGAGCACGGGGGTTGACCGGTTACCGACCCCACAATAGGCGCGAAACGTGCATGACGCACAGGTTTCGGGCGTTGCCGTGATGACTTGGATGCTCTGCGTGACTCATTATTCACTGTTCCCGATCAGGAGCCGTTCCAACTCTTTTCGGTCGGGAAGTCCTGTCGGGCGGACGATCCGCCCGCTGCGGACGTACAGGAACGAAGCCGTGACCTGCTCGGGCGGAACGCCCGCCTGCTCCGCCCAGGCGATCCGGTACACCGCGAGCTGCAACGGATCGGCGGTCTCCTCGCGGTGGGTCTTCCAGTCCACCACTTCGTAGCGTGACGCACCACCGGATTCCGACTCCCCGTCACCGTCCCGGTAGACCGCGTCGATCCGGCCGCGCACCACCCGCCCCCCGAGCACCAGGTGGAACGGCGCCTCCACCCGGTGCGGCCGGCGCTGGGCGTACGGGGTGCGCAGGAACGCCTCCTTGAGCCGCTCCAGGTCCTGCTCGTCCTCGATCCCGTCGTCGTCCGCACCGGGCAGCGCGCCCGGCTCGATCAGCATCAGCGGCTCGATCCGGGACTGCAGCCAGGCGTGGAAGCGGGTGCCGCGCCGGGCGGCCGGCTGCGGCGGGCGCGGCATCGGCCGCGCCAGGTCGCGGGCGAAGCCGTCCGGGTCGGCGGCCAGCCGCAGGAGCTGGGTGGCCGACAGCGCGGCGGGCAGCGGAACGTCGCGGGCGGTGCGCCGGGAGCGCTCCAACTCGCCCAGCAGGGAGGTGAGGTCGCGGTCCCAGGAGGCCAACTGGCGCTGGTCCTCGACGGCCATCGGCTCGACGGGCACCGGCTCGGCCCCCAGCCCGGCCACCCGGGCGCGGACCACCGCGGCGACCCGGCGGCGGGCGTGCTGGGCGGCCGGGTCCAGCGGCAGCGGCCACGGGCGGTCCACCACCGCGGCCAGCGCCGGGTTCTCGGCGCCCTTCTCCGGCTGCTCGGCCCAGCACTCCACCTCGCCGGCGCCGGGCAGCTCGCAGTGCTCGCGCAGCTTCTCCAGGAAGGCGGACGGACCGCGGACGGTCTTCTGGCTCGGGCCCCACCAGTGCCCGGAGGCCAGCAGCAGGGCGCGCGGGCGGGTGAAAGCGACGTAGCCCAGGCGCAGTTCCTCGATCCCGGCGTGCTCGGCCAGCTGCTGCCGGAAGGCCGTCATCGACTTGCCGTTCCAGCCGCCGCGCACGTCCGGCAGGGTGGCCGCGTCGCCGCGCAGGGCGTGCGGGAGCACCCGCTTGGTGCTGGTCCAGCGCTCGCGCGGGCTGCCGGAGGGGAACGCGCCCTTCACCAGCCCGGGGACGGCGACCACGTCCCACTCCAGGCCCTTGGACTTGTGCGCGGTGAGCACCTTCACGGTGTCCTCGCCGCCGGGCAGGCTGCTGTCCAGGCCGCGCTCGTACTCCTGGGCGGCGCGCAGGAAGGCGAGGAAGGCGGCCAGGCCCGGGTCCCCGTCGAGGTCGGCGAAGGAGGCGGCGACGTCCAGGAAGGCGTGCAGGGTCTCCCGCCGCCGGGCGGCCAGCGCCAGCGGGGAGGCGGCGAGTTCGACCTCCAGGCCGGTGACGGTCAGCACCCGGTGCAGCACGTCCATCAGCGGGTCGGCGAGCGAGCGGCGCAGGTCGCGCAGCTCCTGGGCGAGGCGGGCCAGGCGGACCCGGGCCTCGGCGGAGAAGGGGAGCTCGTCGGGCTGGTCCGCGTCGAGGAAGGTCTCCACCGCGTCGGCCAGCGACACCACCTCGGTGGGGTCGGCCTCGGCGACGGCCGCCGTCAGCGCCTCCACGCCCTCCGGCCGGTCGGTGCGCACCAGCTCGGCGGCGCGGCGCCCGAGCAGCGCGAGGTCGCGCGGGCCGATCCGCCAGCGCGGACCGATCAGCAGCCGCACCAGCGCGGCGTTGGCGGTCGGGTCCTGGAGCACCTCGCAGACCGCCACCAGGTCGGCCACCTCGGGCAGTTGCAGCAGTCCGCCCAGGCCCACCACCTCGACCGGGACCTCCCGGGCGACCAGCGCCGCGTGGATGTCCGGGAAGGCCGCGCCGCCCCGGCAGAGCACCGCGATCCGGCCCGGCGCGGTGCCGGTGCGCACCAGGTGGGCGATCGAGTCGGCGAGCCAGTCGACCTCCTCGGCGTGCGTGGGCAGCAGCGCGGCCCGCACGTAGCCCTCCTGCTCGGCGCCGGGCGCCGGGCGCAGCGCCTCGACGCCCTCGTGCATGGCCCGCAGCGGGGCGGCGAGCTCGTTGGCGAAGGCGAGCAGGCGCCCGCCGCTGCGGCGGTTCTCGCTGAGCGCGTAGCGGGCGGCGGGCCCGCCGGTGGCCCGCGGGAAGTGCCGGGGGAACTCGTCGAGGTTGGCGACCGAGGCACCGCGCCAGCCGTAGATCGCCTGGCAGGGGTCGCCGACGGCGGTGACGGGGTGCCCGCCGCCCCGGCCGTCGGGGCCCGCGCCGAAGAGGCCGGCGAGCATCAGCCGCTGGGCGACCGAGGTGTCCTGGTACTCGTCGAGCAGCACGACCCGGAACTGGCCGCGCAGCAGCTCGCCGACCTCGGCCCGGTCCTGGGCGAGCCGGGCGGCGGCGGCTATCTGGTCGCCGAAGTCCATCAGCCCGGCGGCCCGCTTGCGCCGCCGGTACTCCTCGACCAGGCGCAACAGCTCCAGCCGGGCCCGTGCGGTGGCCGGGACGGCCCGCAGGTCGTCGTTGGTCAGCTTGACGGTGGCGAGGGCGTCCAGCAGCTCCTCGTCGTGGGTGCGCAGGGCGGCCGGCTCGACCAGGTGCTCGGCGAGCTCGCCGTCCAGCGCGATCAGGTCGGCGACCAGGTTGGCGAAGGTGCCGGTCAGTGCGGGGAACGGGCCGCGGGCGGTGCGCAGCACCTTGGCGGCGAGCTGGAAGCGGGTGGCGTCGGCCAGCAGCCGCACGTCCGGCTCGATGCCGATGCGCAGGCCGTGCTCCTTGAGCAATCGGCCGGCGAAGGCGTGGTAGGTCGAGATCTCCGGCTCGCCGAGCGACTCGGCGTCGTCCTGGTCGGCGCCCCTCCCCCAGCCCTCGGCCGGGGGGAGCCCGAGCCCGCAGACCCGCAGCGCGGTGCGCACGCGTTCGGCGAGCTCCCCGGCGGCCTTGTTGGTGAAGGTGAGGCCGAGGACCTCCTCGGGCCGCACGGCGCCGGAGCCGACCAGCCAGACCACCCGGGCGGCCATCACCGTGGTCTTGCCGGAGCCGGCGCCGGCCACGATCACGGCCGGCTCCAGGGGTGCGCCGATGGCCGCCATCTGCTCCCGGTTGAACGGGATGCCCAACAGCTCCTTGAGCTGGTCGGGATGGCTGAGCACGGCTGTCACCCCGCAACGTTAACGGGCCGGACCGACACTCCGGACGCCCGGCCGGAGTGACCCTGGCTACTCCGGCCCCCCGCACCCGGGCCCGGCGCCCGGCCCGAAGGACGGGCTCGCCGGGCAGGCCCTACAGCAGCTGCGCCCCGTCGCGCTGGGCGGAGCAGCTGCGGCGGAACGAGCAGCGGTCGCAGCCGCCGCCGGTCTGCGGGACGAAGCGCTCCGCGAGGACCTTGCCGGCCGCGTCGGCGAGCAGGTTCTCGATCCACGGCTCGCCCTCCGGCGGCTCCTGCCGCTGCACCCTGGGGACGTCCTGGACGGCCTTGGCGGCGGGTTCGCGCAGGTGGACGAGTTCGGCGCCGCCGGCGGCCGGGGGCCGCTCGTCGAACCCGGGCAGGGCGTTGAGCGCCCCGGCCCGGACGGCGAGCTGGTAGACGGCGAGCTGCTTGTGCTCGGGCAGCGACTTCTCGGTGGGGATCTGCTTGCCGGTCTTGAAGTCGACCACGTAGGCGCGTCCGGCCCGGTCCTTCTCGACCCGGTCCATCGAGCCGCGGATGCGCACCGAGACGCCGCCGACGTCGAGGGTGACGTCGAAGCCGTGCTCGGTGGCGACGACGTCGCGCCCCCGCTCCAGCACGTGCCAGTTGAGGAAGCGCTCCAGGGCGGCCCGGGCCTCGGTCTTCTCCTGGTGGGACTTCCAGGGCGCGTCGAAGGCCAGCGCGTCCCAGACCGTGTCCAGGCGTTCCATCAGGACGGCGAGGTCGGCGGGCGCGCGCCCGGAGCCGACCTCGTCGGCGAGGGCGTGCACGACGTTGCCGAAGCCCTGGGCGGCGGAGCCGGGGCCCTGGGCCTTGACCTCCTTCTCCAGGAACCACTGCAGCGAGCAGCTCTCCAGCTGCTCCAGGCCGCTGCCGGACAGCCGCACCGGCAGGTCGGGGCTGCGCAACGGGTCTGGGGCGGCGGTGGCGTCGTCCAGCCCCCACCAGCGGTCGGGGTGGGCGACGGGCACCAGCGGCAGGCCCTCGTCGTCGGTGGCCGCGGCCAGGCGGGCGAGCCGTTCGGCGGCTGCCCGGCGCAGCTCGGGCGAGCGGGACGGGTCGACGGTGACCGCGCGCAGTTCGGCGACCAGCGCGGGGACGGACAGCGGGCGGCGCGGGCGGTGGGTGACGTCCTCGACGGTGACGGGCGGGGTGCGGCGCACCACCTTGCCGGTCCGGGGGTCGACGTCCTCGCGGTAGAGCTCGCGCAGGAAGCGGGAGGGTTCGTCGCCGTCGTCGGCGGGCGCCTTGACGGCGGTGACGATCAGCCGCTCCCTGGCGCGGGTGGCGGCGACGTAGAAGAGGCGGCGCTCCTCGCCGAGCAGGGCGGCCGGGGAGAGCGGCTCGGCGAGGCCGTCGCGGCCGATCCGGTCGGCCTCCAGCAGGGAGCCGCGGCGGCGCAGGTCGGGCCAGAGGCCGTCCTGGACCCCGGCGACGACGACGAGGCGCCACTCCAGGCCCTTGGAGCGGTGGGCGGTCATCAGGCGGACGGCCTCGGGGCGCACGGCGCGGACGGTGAGGGTGTCGGCGGCGATGTCCTGGGCGTCGAGCTCGGCGAGCAGGTCGAGGGCGCCGCGGTGGCCGGTGACCTGTTCCTCGGCGCGGGCCGCGGTCTCGAACAGGGCGCACAGCGCGTCGAGGTCGCGGTCGGCGTTGCGGCCGGCGGCGCCGCCGCGCAGGGCGGCCCGTTCGAGGCGTTCGCGCCAGCGGCGGCTGCCGTCCCACAGCTCCCAGAGCGCGTCCTCGGCCGTGCAGCCGCCGGCCAAGGCCTCGCGGACCTTGCGCAGCAGGGTGCCGAGGTCGCGCGCCCGGCGGGCGTGGCCGGGGTCCAGGGCGACCAGCCGCTCGGGCTCGGCGAGCGCCTCCCGGATGAGCTCGTCGGCGGGGCGGGGGGCGCTCGGGTCGCCGTCGGCGCGCAGGGCGGCGCGCTCCTCCTCGCGCAGGGCGCGGCCGAGGCGGCGCAGGTCGGAGCCGTCGAGGCCGCCGAGCGGGCCGGTGAGCAGGGTGCGGGCGAGGTCCGTGGTGAGCGGGTCGGGCCGGTCGGCGTCGCCGTGCCGGTCGCGGTCGGCTTGCTCGGCGCAGAGCCGCAGGGCGAGCAGCAGCTGGGCGACGGCGGGCTCCTCGCGCAGCGGCAGGTCGTCGCCGTCGATCTCCAGCGGGACGCCGGCGGCGCTGAGCGCCCGCCGCACGCCGGGGATGGAGCGGCCGCCGGCCCGGACCAGGACGGCCATCTCGCCCCAGGGGACACCGTCCTCCAGGTGGGCGCGGCGCAGCAGGTCGGCGATCGAGTCGAGTTCGGCGCCGGGGGTGGGGTAGGTGTACACCTCGACCCGGCCGCCCTCGCGGGAGGGCAGCAGGGCGCGGTGCTGGGCGAGCTTGTCGGCGGGCAGCCGGCCCATCGGCATCCGGCGGGCGATCTCCCGGGAGGCGGCGAGCAGCAGGGCGCCGGAGCGGCGGGAGACCCGCAGCACCCTGACCTCGGCGGGGCTGCCGTCGGCCCGGCGGAACGCCTGCGGGAAGTCGAGGATGCCGTTGATGTCGGCGCCGCGGAAGGCGTAGATCGACTGGTCGGGGTCGCCGACGGCGACGAGGTCCCCGCCGCCGCCGGCGAGCCGGTGCAGCAGCCGGACCTGGGAGGGGTCGGTGTCCTGGTACTCGTCGACGAAGACCACCTCGTAGCGGCGGCGCAGTTCCTCGCCGACCTCGGGGCGTTCGGCGAGCAGCACGGCGCGGTGGACGAGCTCGGCGTAGTCGAGGACGCCCCGCAGGTCGAGCACGTCGAGGTAGTCGGCGAGGAAGTGCGCCGCGGCGGCCCAGTCGGGCCGCTGGACGCCCTGGGCGAAGCGCTCCAGTTCGGCCTCGCCGAGTCCGAGCTCGCGACTGCGGGCGAGGACGGCACGGACCTCGTCGGCGAAGCCGCGGGTGGTCAGGCAGGCCCGCAGGTCGAGCGGCCAGTGGATGCGGGAGCTGCCGAGCCGGGCGTCCTCGGCGCCGCCGGCGAGCAGCTCGCGGACCATGACGTCCTGCTCCGGTCCGGAGAGCAGCCGCAGCGGCTCGGCGTAGTCCCCGGGGTCCTGGTGGGCGCGCAGCAGGGCGTAGCAGAACGAGTGGAAGGTGGTGGCCTGCGGGGCGGCGGCGGAGGCGCCGAGGCGGCCGGACATCCGGTCGCGCAGCTCCATGGCGGCCTTGCGGCTGAAGGTGAGGACGAGGATCCGCTCCGGGTCGGTGCCGTCCTCGATCCGCCGGGCGACGGCCTCGACGAGGGTGGTGGTCTTGCCCGTGCCCGGGCCGGCGAGCACCAGCAGCGGTCCGCCGGCGTGCTCGACCACGGCGCGCTGGTACGCGTCCAGCACGGGCGGGTCGGGCTGGACGAGCGGGCTGCGCACGAGCCGGTAGGGGGAGCTCAAGGGGCGGGTCCTGGGGGTTGTGCGGGAGACGTGGCCGGGCGGGCCCGCCGGGGCCCGCCCGTATCGAGCCTACGATCCTGCCCCGTCATTCCCGCCGGCGCGGCCGTTTCGCGGGATCTCCGCCGGGCCGGCCGCCTCCCGGCCGTCCCAGCGGGCGCGGCGCAGGTCGACCCGGGGCGGGTCGGCGAGTTCGCGCAGCGGGGTGCCCTCCTCGCCGTAGTGGGCGAGGGCGCGGTGCTCGTGCCCCGGCAGGAAGCGGCCGTCGGCGCGGATCACCCGCCACCAGGGGACCGAGCCGCCGTAGAGTGCCATCACCCGGCCGACCTGCCGGGGGCCGCCCTGGCCGAGGTACTCGGCAACGTCCCCGTAGGTCATCACCCTGCCGGGTGGAATCCGCTCGGTGAGGTCGAGCACCAGTTCGGCGAAGGGCGGCAGGTCGTCCGGGAGGCCGTCGTCTGTTACGTCCGTCACCTGCGGCATTCTTCCGCACGGGGGCGCACCCGCGGTCCCGTACGAACGATCCGCCGCGCCCGATCCGCCCCCTGTCCAGCACGGGGCGCCGGGGCATGCCACCATCTTCGGGGCGGTGAGTGGTGATACGAGGACAAGACCAGATGACCGGGACGGCTGACGTGGGCGTGGACGAGGACTCCGACGAGTCCACCGCCGCCGTGCCCCCGGCTCCCGGTGGCGGGCCCGCGGAAGGGCCGACTCCGGAAGTCTCCCTGATCAAGGACCTGACGATCAAGACCCCCGCGCAGGCGCGCCCCGTCGAACCCGTCGAGCCCGTCGAACCCGGGCCCACCGAGCCCGCCCGACCGGCACCCGCCGGACCGCGGCCCGCCGAACCCGCCGGCGCCGCCGAACCCGGACCGCTGGCCCGGCGGCCGCTGCCCGAGCAGCACGACCCGCTGGACGACACCCCGTACCTGGACGTCGACGAGCCCCTGCTCGCCGCCCGGGCGCACCGCCCGTCCGACCTGATCCGCTTCCTGGCCGGCGTCCTCGGCATAGTCGCCGTCTTCGTCCTGGCCGGCATCGCCACCTCGACCACCACCGGCATCGAGAAGGACATCTCCGACAACGCGCCGCACTTCTCCGCGGTGCTGTCCACCGTCACCGGGCTGCTCTCCAGCGTCGCGGTGCTCGCCGTGCCGCTGGCGTTCGCGGTCGAGCGGCTGATCAAACGCGACGGCCTGCGGGTCGCCGACGGGGTGCTCGCCTCGGTCCTCGCCTACGGCGTCTCGCTGGGCATCGACTGGTGGGTGGCCGAAGGCGCCTCCGAGCAGATCCGGGACGCGCTGACCCGGCTGCCGATGAACAGCAACGGCACCCTCACCGACCCGGTGCACGGCTACCTGGCCCCGGTGATCGCCTACATGACCGCGGTCGGCATGTCGAGCCGCCCCCGGTGGCGGGTCGCCCTCTGGGTGGTGGTGGTCTTCAGCGGGGTCACCGAGCTGCTCGGCGGCTACACCACCCCGCTGTCCCTGCTCCTCACCGTGCTGATCGGCTGGTCCGTCGCCTACGGCACGCTGTACGCGATCGGCTCCCCGAACATCCGGCCCACCGGCCAGCACCTGATGATCGGCCTGCGCAAGGTCGGCTTCACCCCGCGCAGCGCCCACCGCGCCCCGGACGCGCCCGGCGGCACCCGCCGCTACTACGTGACCCAGCAGAGCGGCCCGCCGCTGGACGTCCACATCATCGACCGCGAGCAGCAGGCCTCCGGCTTCTTCTACCGCGCCTGGCGGCGGCTGCGGCTGCGCTCGGTGGCGGTGCGCCGCAGCCCGCAGTCGCTGCGCCAGGCGCTGGAGCAGGAGGCCCTGATCGCCTACGCGGCGGCCGCCTCGGGCGCCCGCGCACCGCAGCTGGTCGCCACCTCCGAGCTGGGCCCGGACGCCGCGATCCTGGTCTACGGCAAGGTCGAGGGGCGGACCCTGGACGAGCTCGCCGACGAGGAGGTCACCGACCTGGTGATGGCCTCGCTCTGGGAGTCGGTGGCCGCGCTGCACGAGCGCCGGATCGCCCACCGCCGGCTCACCGGCGAGTCGCTGCTCGTCGTGGACGAGAAGACGGCCTGCCTGGTCAACCTCTCCGGCGGCGACATCGCCGCCACCGACCTGACCCTGCGCATCGACGTCGCCCAGCTGGTCACCACCTTCGCCCTGCGGATCGGCCCGGAGCGCGCCGTCGCCACCGCCAACGCCGTGCTCGGCGCCGACCGGGTGGCGCAGGCCCTGCCGCTGCTCCAGCCGGTCGGGATGAGCCGCTCGACCAGGATCGACCTCAACAAGCTGAGCAAGGAGCGCAAGGCCGCCGCCCGCGCGAAGGCCCTGGAGCAGGTCGCCGCCGGCGAGCGCACCCAGCAGCAGGCCGAGGAGGACATCGCGACGGCCGGCGAGGACCTGCTCAGCCGCATCCGCGGACAGATCCTGCAGATCGCCCCCGAGGCGCCGATGGAGCCGGCCAAGCTGGAACGGCTGAAGCCGAAGAGCCTGATCATGGTGATCGCGCTCACCTTCGCCGCCTACCTGGCGCTGACCACCATCAAGCCGGCCCAGCTCAAGCTCTCCCAGATGGACTGGGCCTGGGCGGCGGCGGCGCTGGCCGCGGCGGCCTTCAGCTACGTGGCCGCCGCGATGAGCCTGACCGGCTTCGTGCCGGAGAAGCTCCCGTTCCGGCGCACCGTCGCCGCACAGCTGGCCGGCTCCTTCGTGAAGCTGGTCGCCCCCGCCGCGATCGGCGGCATCGCGCTCAACACCCGGTACCTGCAGAAGGCCGGGATCCGCTCCGGCCAGGCGGTGGCCTCGGTCGGCGCCTCCCAGCTGGCCGGCCTGGCCGGGCACCTGCTGCTGCTGTTCAGCTTCGGCCTGATCACCGGCAGCCAGACCAACGGCGACCTCTCGGCCTCCCGCGCGGTGATCATCGGCGTGCTGACCGCCGCCGTGCTCGCCCTGGTGGTGGCGGCCGTCGCACCGCTGCGCCGGTTCGTGCTGGGCCGGCTGCGCTCGCTGTTCTTCGGCGTCGTGCCGCGGATGCTCGACCTGATGCAGACGCCCAGCAAGCTGGTCACCGGCTTCGGCGGCATCCTGCTGCTCACCCTGTCGTTCACCGCCTGCCTGGACGCCTCGGTGCAGGCCTTCGGCGGCAACGTCAGCTTCTCGGCGGTCGCGGTGGTCTTCCTGACCGCCAACGCGGCCGGCTCGGCGATCCCGACCCCCGGTGGCATCGGCCCGGTCGAGGTCGCGCTGATCGGCGCCCTGACGGTCGCGGACGTCTCACCGGCGGTCGCCACCCCGGCGGTCTTCCTCTACCGGGCGCTCACCTTCTGGCTGCCGGTGCTGCCGGGCTGGATCTCCTACAACGTGCTGCAGCGCCGGGGCGCGCTCTGACCCCTGCGCAGCCGCGCCGCCCGGGCCCCGGACACGCGGAAGGGCCCGCCGGGGCGGGCCCTTCGCAGACGTGGTCGCTCCTGCCGGAGCCCGGGTCTAGTAGACCGGCTTGTGCGGCTCGACCTGGTTGACCCAGCCGAGCACGCCGCCGCCCAGGTGGACGGCGTTGGCGAAGCCGGCCGCCTTCACCACGGCCAGCACCTCGGCCGAGCGCACGCCCGACTTGCAGTGCAGCACGATCTTGCGGTCCTGCGGCAGCTTCTCCAGGGCGTCGCCCATGAGGAACTCGTTCTTCGGGATCAGCACCGCGCCGGGGATGTTGACGATCTCGTACTCGCCGGGCTCGCGGACGTCGATCAGGAAGATGTCCTCCTTCTCGTCCTGCCACTGCTTCAGCTGGTGCGAGGTGATGGTCGAACCGGCGGCGGCGGCCTGCGCCTCCTCCGACACGACGCCGCAGAAGGCCTCGTAGTCGATCAGTTCGGTGACCGTCGGGTTCTCGCTGCAGACGGCGCAGTTCGGGTCCTTGCGGACCTTCACCTGGCGGTAGTTCATCTCCAGGGCGTCGTAGATCATCAGCCGGCCGACCAGCGGGTCGCCCACGCCGGCCAGCAGCTTGATCGCCTCGGTGACCTGGATCGAGCCGATGGACGCGCACAGCACGCCCAGCACGCCGCCCTCGGCGCAGGAGGGGACCATGCCCGGCGGCGGGGCCTCCGGGTAGAGGCAGCGGTAGCAGGGGCCGTGCTCGGCCCAGAACACGCTCGCCTGGCCGTCGAAGCGGTAGATCGAGCCCCACACGTACGGCTTGCCCAGCAGCACCGCGGCGTCGTTCACCAGGTAGCGGGTGGCGAAGTTGTCCGTGCCGTCCACGATCAGGTCGTAGCCGGAGAAGATCTCCATGACGTTGGAGTTGTCGAGGCGCTCCTCGTGGAGGATCACGTCGACGTAGGGGTTGATCTCCTTGACCGAGTCCCGCGCCGACTCCGCCTTGGAGCGGCCCACGTCCGACTGGCCGTGGATGATCTGGCGCTGCAGGTTGGACTCGTCCACCACGTCGAACTCGACGATGCCCAGCGTCCCGACACCGGCGGCGGCCAGGTACATCAGCGCGGGCGAGCCGAGGCCGCCGGCGCCGACGCACAGCACCTTGGCGTTCTTCAGCCGCTTCTGCCCGGCCATGCCCACGTCGGGGATGATCAGGTGGCGGGAGTACCTGCGGACCTCGTCAACGGTGAGCTCGTCGGCCGGCTCGACCAGGGGTGGCAACGACACGGGGACTCCGATGGGTGTCTGGTTCAGGTGGCCAGGGCCAGCCTCTTGGTGGGGTTTCTGCTCCGCCACGCGGGTGGCTGCTTACGCCAACAGTGTCACGTCCCTCCGGTATTCCGAGACAGCCCGTCCGATGGGCGAGACGGGTGGCGTCGGATCGTGGAACCGGCCGCCGCCGCCCGCAGGGCGCTCCGGGCCTGCGATGACAGGCCCGGAGCGCCCCGGGGCGCCGGTCAGACCCGGCAGGCCGTCTCCAGCCACACGTCGCCGAGCGACTCCTCCAGCGGCACCTGTGTCCGCCAGCCGAGACGGTCCCGGGCCGTCCGCACGTCCGCCTGCCGCCACGGCACCGGCTCCCCCGCGGCGGCCCGGCCCTCCGGCCGGTGGCCCTCCGGGCGGTGGCCCGGGAGATGGTGGCCGGGCAGGTGGTCGCCGACCGGCCCGCCGGCCTGCGCGGGCAGCAGGACCTGCCGGTTCTCCTCCACGATCGACCCCTCGAAGCCGGATGCCCGGACCAGCAGCTGGGCCGCGTCCCGGGCCCGGACGGCGTGCCCGCTGCCGATGTTGACCACCCCGGTGGCGGCCGACACCGCGGCCGCCTGGATCGCCCGCGCGACGTCCCGCACGTCCACGAAATCCCGGTATCCGGACAGGTCCGGCATCCGGACCTGCGCCTCGTCCCGCTCCAGCGCCCGCCGCAGCCCCTCCGCGAGCCGCCCGAACAGCGAGGCGGTCGGGGCGCCCGGGCCCACCACGTCGAACACCCGCAGCACCGCCGCGTCCAGGCCGGAGGCCAGCACCAGCTCCGTCCCGGCCAGCTTGGACACCCCGTACGGGCCGACCGGCCGCGGTTCGGCCTGCTCCGACACCGGCACCCCGCCGGGCACCGGGCCGTACTCGGCGGCGGAGCCGACGTGCACCAGCCGGGCCGGCTCCCGGCTGCGCCGGATCGCCTCGCAGACGGTGGCGACGGCCAGCGTGTTCGACCGGATCAGCGTGCGCGAGCTGCCGTAGGTGGCGCCCGCGCAGTTGATCACCACCTGCGGCGCGACCGCGTCCAGGAACCGGGCCAGGGCACCCGGGCTCCCGGTGGTCAGGTCGAAGCGGATGTCGGCCGAGTCGCGCCGGCCGAGCACCGTCACCTGCAACTCGTGGTCCATCAGCAGACGATCGGTGACCCGGCGGCCGATGAAGCCGTCGGCGCCCAGCAGCAGCACCCTCATCGGGGGCGTCCTTCCACGAAGCGAGGTCGGGGACGACCTGGCGGACTGAAACCAACAGACGGAACGGGGGAGACGGCGGGCCGGGCTCAACGGTGCGACCCCGCACGGCCGAGCACCGCCCAGGCGTGCACCAGCAGCACCGCGGCGACCGCACCGCCCCCGAGCAGGACGGCCACCGGGACGGCCCGGCCCGACACGAGCAGGACGAGCGTCGCCGCGGGGCCGGCCGCCGCCCCCAGCGCGGCGGCCCGCTCCCGGCCGCAGCGCGCGAGCAGCGCGGGCAGCACCAGCAGAAGTCCCAGCACGCCCTGCGCCGCCCACTGCGCGGCGCCGGCCCGCTCGGCCGCCAGGTGGAGCAGCCCTCCGCCGTGGCCGGGGCCCGGGCGCGGCGCGACGACGGTCAGCACGGCCAGCGCGGCGAAGGTCAGCACCGCGAGCACCGCCAGGTGCAGGGCGACCGCCACCGGGAGCACCGGCCGCATCCGGGCCCGGAACTCGGCGAGCGTGCCCGCCGCCCCGAGGTGCCCGCGGCCGACCTGCCGGTACCAGCGGGCGGCCCGCTCGGCCGACCCGGCGGACAGCGCCGCCGCGAGCACCAGGGCGGCCGCGAGCCGCCGGTCCCCGTCCGCCGCGGCCAGCGGGAGCAGCAGCAGCCCGGCCAGGCCCAGCCCGTACCCGAACGCGGCCGGGTTCCGGCGCGAGCCCGCCGGGCGGCGCACCGGCCGGGCCGGGCCGAGCGCCCCCACCGGGCCGCCGGACGGCGGTGCCGGCTCGACCGCGGGGTCCGCGGTCAGCGCGGGCAGGAGCAGCAGCGGGACGGCGGCCGGCAGCAGCACCGGCCAGCGGCCGCCGAGCGCGGCGGCCGCCGCACAGGGCAGCGCGGCCAGCCCGGCGGCGGTCAGGCTCGCCCGGGCGGCGCCGCGTTGCCGGCCGCCGCACGGCGGCTCGGGGGCCGGGGGCCGCCGGGGCACCCGGGCGTACAGCTCCTCGGCGAGCGAGAACAGGTCGGCGTGCCGGCAGCGCGCGGCGGCGTCCGGGCCGAACCCGGCCTCCTCCAGCCCGGCGGCGATCTCCAGCGGGTCGACGGCCCGTTCGCACAGCGTCCGGTGCTCGGCCATCACCTCGCGGACCGGGTCGCCCACCGGGCGGCCGGTGCCGCCGACCGCCGCGCCGCCGGCCATCAGACGGCCTCCGCGAGGGCGCCGGGGCGCTCCTGCGCGCCGGCGTCACCGCTCTCCTCGGCCGGACCGGCCGGGCCGGGCCGGCCGGCCCTCGGGTCGGCGGGGCGGTGCGGGCCGCCGTCCGGGGCGTCCGCGCCGCGCCGTCCGTCGGCCAGCCAGTACTCGGCGGGCCGGGCGAACGGGCGCGGCGGCTCCCCAGCCGTGCCGCCGCCGGCGCCGTCCGGGAAGGCCGGGTACTGCGAGACCAGCTCCAGGTAGATCTCCCGGAAGGCACCTATCACCGGCTCGACGGCGAAGCGTTCCTGCGCCCGAAGCCGCCCGGCCAGCCCGAGCCTGGCCCGCCGCTCCTCGTCGCGCAGCAGCGCCAGGCAGGCGCCGGCCAGGGCGCGCGGGTCCCGGGCCGGCACCAGCAGTCCGGTCGGCCCGACCACCTCCCGGGCCACCCCGACGTCGGTGGACACCACCGCGCGGCCGCTGAGCATCGCGTCGGCGAGCAGCCGCGGGCTGCGCTGGGAAAGCCCGGAGAAGACCGCCACCGTGCCGCCCTCCCAGACCTCGGCGAGCGAGCCGGGCCGGCCGGCGAAGTCGACCGCCGCCGACACCCCGAGCCGCTCGGCGACGGCCGCGCAGTGCGCCCGGTAGCCGGGCGCCGCCTCCTCGCCGTGGACCACCAGCCGGGCCCGCGGCACCTCGGCCCGCACCTGCGCGAAGGCGTGCAGCATCAGTTCGGCGTCCCGCCCGGGCTCCAGCGCGCCCGCCCAGACCAGGGTCGGCTCGTCCGGCTCGGGCCCGGCCGCCGGTCGGGACACCGCGGACGTGCCCTCGTACACCACCCGGGTGCGCGCCGGATCGGCCCCGCAGCGGCGCTGCCACTGCTGGTCGTGGACGCTGCCGGGGGTCAGTACGGCGGCCTGCCGGTAGGTCTCCTCGGTGAGCGCCCGGAAGAACGCCAGCAGCAGCGCCCGGACCGGCCAGCGGTACGGCGCCTCGCGGTAGCCGAGGTACTGCTCGCGCAGGTGCAGGCCGTGCTCGGTGACCACGAACGGCACCCCGTGCAGCTGCCGGGCGACCAGCGCGGGCAGCGCCGCCGGGCCGCCGCCGACCACGTGGCAGAGGTCGGCACCGCCCAGGCCGCCGGGCCCGGTGCCGTACCACGGCGCGGAGAGCGGCCGCAGGCACTGCTCCAGCAGGTCCGCCGCGACCAGCACGTCGCAGACCAGAGGCTGCCCGGCGGAGGTGTCCGCGCCCGGCAGCCGCCAGACCCGTTCCAGGGTGCGCCGGGCGTGCACCGAGGAGAGGAAGGCGGGCAGCGCGCCGTCCTCCCGGGCGAGCGCGGCCAGCCGGTACAACCCGGCGCCGAAGCCCGCCCGCTCCCCCGGCATCACCAGCGCCCGGACGAGCTGCTCGTACGCCCCGGCGTAGCGGCGTCTGCGCAGCGCGCCGGGGGCTCTGCCGCCCCGCCGGCGCCCCCACAGCGCCAGCTCGTGCACCCCGCGCCAGACGGACGACGGACGCCCCGAGGCGGCCCGGCCCCCGGGCGGTGCGAGCAGGTAGAGCTCGAACCCGTGCTCCGGGAGGCCCTCGGCCAGCCGGTCGCACCAGCCGCCGGCGGCACGCTGGGGATGCGGACGGGCACCCTCGGTGAGCAGGGCAACGCGCACGGGAGACCTCCAGGACAGAGCGGATCACGGGCGGATCACGGGCGGATCGACGGATGGGCCGGGCGGCCCGGGCGGTCGCCGGGGCGGCCCCGCGCGGCGGCGGGACGGCCGGGGCGAAGGGCCCGGTCGGCCGGGTGCGACGGCACCGGGACGCTCCCCGGCCGCACGGCCGGGTGGTGTCGGGGCGGCGGCCCGGCCGCGGTCCTCCCGCGATCCGTTCCCCGGGCCCGCGCCCGTTCCGGCGGTCGGTCCCGACCCGCCGGGACGACGGGTGCGGCCGTCCTCCGGCTCCTCCGGCGACCGCGCCTCCCCCACACCTGTTCGGTCCGACAGCAGAAAGGTAGGACCGGGCCCGGGCAATCCATCGGTCACATGCCTGGTTGCCACCTGAACGAGTGAACCGGCGTGACCTCGCCCGGAACGGGGCCGTTACCGGGCGGCCTCCGCGATCAGCTCGCGCACGGCCCTGGCCACCTGGTCGGGGTGCTCCATCATCGCGACGTGGCCGGACTCCGGCAGGACCAGCAGCCGGGCGTCGGCGAACGCCGCGCAGGCCCGCCGGGCCGAGCGGTAGCCGACCAGCTTGTCGCGCAGCCCGTACACCAGCAGCACCGGCGC
The DNA here is from genome assembly GCF_042873275.1 of Kitasatospora sp. NPDC004745. NCBI lineage: Bacteria > Bacillati > Actinomycetota > Actinomycetes > Kitasatosporales > Streptomycetaceae > Kitasatospora > Kitasatospora sp. NPDC004745. The sequence goes on from NZ_JBIALK010000019.1 coordinate 37,341, forward strand.
CGGCACGTTCTCGGCCTGGCGCCACAGTGCCTGGTCGCCGCGCTCGGTGTAGGCCGAGACGATCCCGCGGGCCGAGCCGGTCAGCGCCTGCATCGCGTGCGGCACCTCCAGCCGGCGGCGGTACTCGGCCACCGCCTCGGCACGGGCCGCCGCGGACAGTCCGGCCGGGTCCCCGTAGACCAGCCGCAGCAGGTCCTCGGTGGCCTGCTCGGGGCCGCGCGCGTTCACCGGCAGGCGGCGCAGCAGCACGGGCAGCCCGGGCAGCGCGAGCAGGCCGGTCGACCAGGCGGAGCGCTGCGGCGGCAGCTCGGGCAGGGCCGGCGAGACCAGGGTGAGGCTGCGCACGAGGTCCGGGCGCAGTGCCGCCAGCCGGACGGCGACCGCGCCCCCGAGGGAGTTGCCGAACAGGTGGACCGGCCCGCGGCCGGCGGCCTCCAGGTAGCCGATCACCGCGCGGACGTGGCCGGAGACGCTGAGGTTGCCGTCGGCGGGCGGGCCGGAGCGCCCGAAGCCGGGCAGGTCCACCGCCTCGCCGTCGACCACGTCGCCGAGCCGGTCCATCAGGGCCGTCCAGTTGGCTGCGGAGCCTCCGAGGCCGTGCACGAACAGGCCCGGCTCCCGGCCGTCCGCCCCGTCGCCCGCGGCCGGGCGGTGCACCGCGAGCACCGCGCCGGGAACCTCGACCGTCCGCACCTGCTGCTCAGCGCCGCTCATGGTGGACGATGGTAGTGAGCCCCGGCCGGGGCCGCGGGGGCGGTCCGGCCGTTCCCTCCCCCGTCGCACCCCTGCCGATGCCGAGGTCAGCGCCGTATTGTGGGCTCCTGACAAGGAGGCCGAGGCCTTTTCTCGTTCCCGCCGAACGCGGAAGCGGTTACCGAAAAGTAGAATCGGCCCTCTTGCCAGCCCGGAACAACCCGAAGTGAGGAGCGCCGTGACGGCCATCCAGGAGGCGCAGGAGCGCCCGCGCGGTGCCCGCCTGCCGCGAAGCGCCCGCCGCGAACAACTGCTCGGTGCCGCCCAGGAGGTGTTCGTCGCCCAGGGCTACCACGCGGCCGCCATGGACGACATCGCCGACCGCGCCGGGGTCAGCAAGCCGGTGCTGTACCAGCACTTCCCCGGGAAGCTGGAGCTCTACCTGGCGCTGCTGGACAAGCACTGCGACGCCCTCGTCGAGTCGACCCGGGACGCGCTGTCGACGACCACCGACAACAAGCTCCGGGTCGCCGCGACGATGGAGGCGTACTTCAACTACGTCTCCAGCGAGTCCGGCGCGTTCCGACTGGTCTTCGAGTCGGACCTGACCAACGAGCCGGCCGTGCGCGAGCGCGTCGAGCGGGCCTCCGAGGCGAGCGCGACGCTGGTCAGCAAGGTGATCCAGGAGGACACCGACCTGCCGGAGTCGGAGTCCAAGCTGCTCGCCGCCGGCGTCTGCGGCCTGGCCCAGATCACCGCCCGCTACTGGCTCTCGCAGGGCCTGGAGATCCCCCGCGACGAGGCGGTGCGGCTGGTCGCCAGCCTGGCCTGGCGCGGCCTGAAGGGCTTCCCGATGCACCCGACCGGCGAGGGCGAGGCACCCTCCCAGCAGGGGTGATCCGGCGACCTTCGCCGCCGCGGTGATCCCGTGCTCTATGGTGAAGCCGTACGGCGCGGTCGCCGCGAACGCTTGTTCCAGGCGGGCGTCGTCCGCGCGTGGAGGCTGCAACCCCGGAGGGACGGAAGTCGTGGAGGTCAAGATCGGCGTGCAGAACGCGCCGCGCGAGATCGTGATCGAGAGCTCGCAGACTGCCGATGAGGTCGAGAGCGCGGTCGCGAAGGCGCTGGAGGGCTCCACCAAGCTCTTCGCGCTGACCGACGAGCACGGCCGCCGCGTCATCGTCCCGGCCGAGCGCCTGGCGTACGTGGAGATCGGCGAGCAGGCCGTCCGCAAGGTCGGTTTCGGCACCGCCTGAGGCGACGTCCGAGCAGCGCACCCGGTGCCCCGTTCCCCCCGTGGGAGCGGGGCACCGCTGCGTGTACCGCCCGGTGGGCCTGGGTACGGCGTCAGTGCGGCCGGCGGCGCCGCGCACCCGTCCCCGGGGAGGCAGTCTTGCTGGTCGAGTCGATCGCCTTCGCCCTGGTCGGCCTGGTCACGGGCCTGACCGCGCTGCTGGCCCGGCCCGCGTACTTCCCGGCGGCCCGTTCGCTCACCATGGGCACCGCGCTGGCGGCGGCCCTGCTGGGCGGGGTGGTCGCGCACTTCTGCCTGGACGGGCGGTACCCGGTCGGTGCGGTGGCGGCCGCGGTGCTGGCCTCGGCGGTGCTCACCTCGGCCCTGGCCCGGCCGGACCTGGCCGCCGGGCGGGCCCCGGCGCACCGGCACCACCCGCACCGGGCCGGCGCCCACCGCGCGCCGCGGCGGCACCGGCCCGCGTAGGTCCTGTCCGGTGGGTCAGGAGGCCAGGCCCAGGGCGGCCATCCGCCGGGTGTGCGCCTCGGTGATGCGGTTGAACATCTTGCCGACCTCGACCAGGTCGAAGCCCTGCACCCGGACGCCGCCGACCAGCAGGTTGGACAGCGCGTCCCGCTCGGCCACCACCCGCTGGGCCTGGCTGAGCGCCTCGCCCATCAGCCGCCGGCCCCACAGGGCGAGCCGGCCGCCGGCCCGCGGGTCGGCCTCGATGGCCTGGCGCACCTTGTCCACGGCGAACTGGGCGTGGCCCGTGTCGGACATGACGCCGAGCACCAGCTCGCGGGTGTCGTCGTCGAGCCGGACGGCGACCTCCCGGTAGAAGTCGGTCGCGATGGCGTCGCCCACGTAGGCCTTGACCAGGCCCTCCAGCCAGTCCGAGGGCGCCGTCATCCGGTGGAACAGCTCCAGCGGCTCGACGAAGGGGCGCATCGCCTCCTGCGGGTCGGCACCGACCTCGGCGAGGCGGTCGTGCAGCCGCTGGTAGTGCTGGAACTCCGCGGAGGCCATCCGGGCCAGGGCAGCCTTGTCCGCGAGGCCCGGCGCCAGCTTGGCGTCCTCGGCGAGGCGCTCGAAGGCGCTCAGCTCGCCGTACGCGAGCGCGCCGAGCAGATCCAGCACCGCCGCCCGGTACCCCGGGTCGGCCGAGCACGCGGCCCAGTCCCCGATCGAGCCGGCCGCGGCGTCCTGCGTCTCACCATGGGTCTCCATGACCCGTCACCTTAGTCCCGACGGCCCGGCTCCCCCACCACCGGACGCACCCGGGTGACCGGCCGGAATCCCGGTTCCGGCCGTGGTCGCCCGGGGCAATGTCAGACGCGTCACGTGTTCGAGTCGTCGCCTGACTGTATGGTGGTACGGAGCCCCGTCGTGCTCGCACGGTGTCACCGCCGTCTCGGTGCCCCGCGCAAGCCCGCTCCCTAGCGGCGACGTCCACCCGGACGCGTCCGCACCGGAGGCACGGGTACTCACGTACGCGGATGCCCGGTCGGAGAGCCGATCGGCTCCGACCATGGCTTGGACTTCAAGCCTTGGCACCGCATCAGTGGCCGAGCGAGGGCCGCCGAGACCGCGCCCCCTGGCGCATGGTCCCGCGCAGGTCCCTCACGGGAATCCTCCCCGACGCCGCCGGCGACGCGCCCCGCACCGGGCCGCGCGCACCGGCCGGCCGCAGGGACCGGCGCGGTTGTGCGTCCGCGCAGCTGTCTCAGGGCCGTCCCGGCCCGTACGCAGCCGCGCGGCTGCCCGCCCGCCGCTCGCTCTCGGCCCCTCCACACGGAAGAGGCAGCACCCTGTCCACCACCGCTGAACCCATCAAGACGACCTTCCGGGACCTGGGAATCCTCCCGGAGACCGCCGAGGCCCTGGAGGCCGTCGGCATCGTCCATCCCTTCCCCATCCAGGAGATGACCCTCCCGGTCGCGCTGACCGGCCACGACGTCATCGGCCAGGCCAAGACCGGCACCGGCAAGACCCTCGGTTTCGGCCTCCCGCTGATCGAGCGGGTCATCGTGCGCGCCGACGTGGACGCCGGCCGGGCCACCGAGGAGCAGCTCTCCGAGTCCCCGCAGGCGCTGATCGTCGTCCCGACCCGCGAGCTCTGCACCCAGGTCACCAACGACCTGCAGACCGCCGGCAAGGTCCGTGACGTCCGCGTCCTGGCCGTCTACGGCGGCCGCGCCTACGAGCCGCAGGTCGAGGCGCTCGCCAAGGGCGTCGACATCGTGGTCGGCACCCCGGGCCGTCTGCTGGACCTCGCCGGCCAGAAGAAGCTGAACCTGTCCAAGGTCCGCTCGCTGGTCCTGGACGAGGCCGACGAGATGCTCGACCTGGGCTTCCTGCCCGACGTCGAGAAGATCATCACCATGCTGCCGGCCAAGCGGCAGACCCTGCTGTTCTCGGCCACCATGCCGGGCCAGGTCATCAGCCTCGCCCGCCGGTACATGAGCCAGCCGACCCACATCCGGGCCGCCGCCCCGGACGACACCGGCACCACCGTCGCCAACATCGAGCAGCACATCTTCCGTGCCCACTCGCTGGACAAGGTCGAGGTCGTCTCGCGCATCCTGCAGGCCGACGGCCGCGGGCTGGCGATGATCTTCTGCCGGACCAAGCGCACCGCCGCCGACGTCTCCGACCAGCTGACCCAGCGCGGCTTCGCGGCCGGCGCGGTCCACGGCGACCTCGGCCAGGGCGCCCGCGAGCAGGCGCTGCGCGCCTTCCGCAACGGCAAGGTCGACGTCCTGGTCTGCACCGACGTCGCCGCCCGCGGCATCGACGTCGAGGGCGTCACCCACGTCGTCAACTACCAGTGCCCCGAGGACGAGAAGACCTACCTGCACCGGATCGGCCGCACCGGCCGGGCCGGCGCCTCGGGAACCGCGGTCACGCTGGTCGACTGGGACGACATCCCGCGCTGGCAGCTGATCAACAAGGCGCTCGAGCTGCCGTTCAACGACCCGGAGGAGACCTACTCCACCTCCGCGCACCTGTACGAGCTGCTCAAGATCGCGCCGGGCACCAAGGGCGTCCTGCCGCGCTCGGAGCGGACCCGCGCCGGGCTGAACGCGGAGGAGGTCGAGGACCTCGGCGAGACCGGCGGACGCGGTGCGCGCGCCGCCCGCGGCCGCGGCGGGCGCAGTGGCCCGGCCCGCGAGGCCGTCGAGGCCGCCGTGGCGACCGAGGAGCAGCCGCGCCGCACCCGTGAGCGCCGCCGCACCCGGCGGGGCTCGGTGGTCGGCGAGGGCGAGGCCGGTACGGCCGTCGAGACCGCGTCGGCCGTGGCCGTCGAGGGCACCGAGGGCGAGGCGGCTCCGCGCCGCCGTCGCCGCCGTTCGCGCGGCGCCGCCGGTGAGGCCGCCGTCGCCGTGACCGAGACCGTCGAGGCCGTCGTGGCGGCTCCGGTGGCGGAGGCTCCGGCCGCCGAGGCCGTCGCCGAGGAGAAGCCGGCCGCGCGCCGCACCCGGACCCGCAAGCCGAAGGCGGAGGCCGTCGAGGCCGCCACCGAGGCCCCGGCCGCCGAGGCCGTCGCCGCGGAGGCCCCGGCCGCCGCGGAGAAGAAGCCCGCCCGGACGCGCACCCGCAAGCCGAAGGCGGAGGCCGTCGAGGCCGCCACCGAGGCCCCGGCCGCCGAGGCCGTCGCCGCGGAGGCCCCGGCCGCCGCGGAGAAGAAGCCCGCCCGCACCCGGACCCGCAAGCCGAAGGCCCAGGCCGAGACCGCCCCGGCGGCGGCCGAGGCCCCGGCCGCCGAGGCCGTCGCCGAGGTTCCGGCCCCGCGCAAGCGCACCCGCACCCGCAAGGCCGCCGCCGCCCCGGAGGCGACCCCGGAGAGCTGACGCACCCCCGCCCCGGAGGGGGCGGGCCCGGCCGATCGCGGCCCGGCCCGCCCCCTCCGGCGTTCCCGGGTTCCCCGATACGCTCGGGTTACCGGCCAGTCGCCCGCAGGAGAGCAGCCCATGAGCACCCCGCCGTTCCTCACCCTCCCCCGCTGCGCCCGGGCGCTGCGGCTGTCGACCGCGCGCGGGGAGTTCGCCGCGCTGCGGGCCGAGCCGGACGGGCCGGTGCGCGGCTCGGCGCTGCTGGTACCGGGCTTCACCGGCAGCAAGGAGGACTTCATCGCCCTGCTGGAGCCGCTGGCGGCGGCGGGCTACCGGGTGACGGCGGTGGACCAGCGCGGCCAGTACGAGACCGGCGGCCCGGACGACCCGGCCGCCTACGCGGTCGGCGCGCTGGGGGCGGACGTCCGGGCCCTCACCGCGGCCGTCGCCGCGGAGGGCGTCCCGACGCACCTGCTGGGCCACTCCTTCGGCGGGCAGGTGGTCCGGGAGGCGGTGCTGGCCGCCGCGGCGGACGGCCCGTCGCCGTGGCGCTCGCTGACCCTGATGTCCACCGGCCCGGGGGCGATCGACCCGGCCGAGGCGGCCCGCACCAAGCTGCTGCTGGACGCCCTCCCGGCGCTGAGCCTGGAGGAGATCTGGCAGGTCATGCAGCAGATGGAGGAGGGCTCCGGGGACCAGCGGCAGCGCCCGGACCAGGCGGTCGCGCAGTTCCTGCACCGCCGCTGGCTGGCCAACGTCCCGCTGGCGCTGACCGTCACCGGGGGCCATCTGGTCGCCGCCCCGGACCGGGTGGCAGAGCTGGCCGCGGCCACCGCCGGCCTGCCGGTGCTGGTGCTGTCCGGGGTGCGGGACTACGCCTGGCCGGTGCCGGAGCAGTCCGCGATGGCCCGGCGGCTGGGCGCCCGCCGGGTGGTCGTCGAGGACGCCGGTCACTCCCCCAACGCCGAGCGTCCGGCCGCCACGGCCGCGGCGCTGGCCGACTTCTGGGGCTGACCGCCCCGACCCCCGGGAGTGGTCTGAACCACTTTTCGAAGTTCGACCGTCCTCAACACGGGACAAAATTCATTAGTTACGGTAATCTTTGATTCTGTCCGGGAATCATCACCGGCCTCCAGGTCATCGCGAACCATCCGAAACCTGGACTTTACGGACGGGCAACGGCCCGGTAGCACCGCCACGACACCGTGGTTCACGAGGCACCAGACGCACCGGGCAAGAGGGGGACCCTTGCCGCAGCAGGCAGCCGAACGCACGAACCGAACGGTCCGGACTCACCGCCGGACCCGCACGACCCCGAAAGGGCTGATACCGACTCAGCCGCGACCGCCCCGCCCCGCGGGGCCAGGAAAGGAGACGCCCATGACGAAGACCATGCGCTTCGAGATCGTCCGACTGGACGACGCCAACGGCTCCGCCACCGACCGCGTGATCGCCGACGCCGACACCGTCCGCGAGCTCGTCCAGGCCGCCGCCAGCACCGGCGAGCGACTGCTCATCCGCCCGTGCCCGACCGTCTGACCACGCGCGGCGCCTCCGACCCGGAGACCTCACCCGCCGCCGACGAGCCCGGAGCGTCCGATCCGGACGTACCGATACCCGACTGACGCCCCGTCACCGCGATCGCCGATGACGGGGCGTCAGTGCGTTCGGACCCGTCGCCCCCGACGTTTGCCGCCGCCCCCCACGGGACATCCCCCAACGGGAACCGCCCGCACCGCGCCCACCGCGCGCGCCGGACGGGCCCGCCACCGACAGGTACCGCCGAGCCCTCCGTACGGGTGATCGTCCTTGACGCGGCGGTCCGGAGGGAGGAGCGTTGTCGGCTATGAGGGGCGAGCCCAGCTGCCCGAGGTGCGCCGGTCGGGTCCGCGCCCCCGGTCTGTTCTCAGACACCTGGCAGTGCGACCGGCACGGAGCCGTGCACCCGATGCAGCCGGTGCTGCCGCCGAGCGTGGAGGCCCTCGGCGTGGCCGTCGCCCGTTCCCAGGTCCCCGTCTGGCTGCCCTGGCCGCTCCCGGTCGGCTGGCTCTACACCGGCATCTCGCACGTCGGCGACGACGTCTCCGGCGCCCGGGCCACCGCCGTGGCCTGCGCCGGCCCGGCACCGCTCGGCGGCTTCGGCGAACTGGTGCTGGTCGCCGAGGAGCTGGGCGTCGGCCTCGGCGCCCGCTACGCCGGGATGCCCGGGCCCGACCCGGGCGACTCCGTCGGCCTCTACAAGCCCGCCGACGCCAAGCTGATGGCCGCCGGCCGGCCCACCCCGATGTTCCACGTCCCGGACGCCCCGGCCGACCGCGCCGTGTTCGTCGGCGAGGCCAGGGGGCTCTGGCTCTGGGCGATCGCCTGGCCCGAGCAGTCCGCCCTGGTGATGTACGACGAACTGGTGCTCACCGACCTGCGCGAGGCCGGCGCCGAGCTGGACCTGCTCCCCTGCGGCGCCCTCTCCCCCCGGCTCCTCGGTTGAACGGCTTATCCTGGGCCGCACCCACGAGCCCCCAGGAGCCCGCCCCGTGCGCATCGACCTGCACGCCCACAGCAACGCCTCCGACGGCACCGACAGCCCGGCCGAGCTGGTCGCCGCGGCGGTGGCCGCGCGGCTCGACGTCGTGGCGCTCACCGACCACGACACCGTCGCGGGCCACCGGGAGGCCGAGGAGGCCGTCCGGGCGCTGCCGGCCGGCACCCGGCTGACCGTCGTCCCCGGCGCCGAACTGTCCTGCGTCGTGGGCGACGTCAGCATGCACCTGCTCGCGTACCTCTTCGACCCGGACGAGCCGGCCTTCGCCGGCGAGCGGGAGCTGGTGCGCACCGACCGGTTCCGGCGCGGGCGGGCGATCGTCGAACGCTGCCGGGAGCTCGGCGCCGACATCAGCTGGGAGCAGGTGCAGCGGATCGCCGGGGCCGGCTCGGTCGGGCGGCCGCACATCGCCAGCGCGCTGGTCGAGGCCGGGGTGGTGGCCACCGTCTCCGACGCCTTCACCGCCGACTGGCTGGCCAACGGCGGCCGGGCGGACGTCCGCAAGCACGAGACCGACCCGGTCGAGGCGGTCCGACTGGTCCGGGCGGCCGGGGGCGTCCCGGTCTTCGCCCACCCCGGAGCGGTCAAGCGCGGGCGGACCGTCTCGGACGAGGTGATCGCCGACCTCGCGGCCGCCGGGCTGGCCGGGCTGGAGGTCGACCACACCGACCACGACGAGGAGACCAGGCTGCGGCTGCGCGGACTGGCCGGCGAGCTCGGACTGCTGGTCACCGGCTCCAGCGACTACCACGGCAGCCGCAAGACCGTCCGGCTCGGCGAGCACACCACCGACCCGGACGTGTACGAGGCGCTGCTGGCGCAGGCCACCGGCGCGAAGCCGATCACGGGCTGACGCCCCGCCCGGCCGGCGTCGCTGCCGGCCGGGCCCGTCGGCCGGACCCGTCGGCCGGGCTGGCCGGCCCGGCCGGTCAGTCCAGCCGGACGCCGCGCCGCTGCGGGTCGCGCAGGTCGGTGCCCTGGTTCAGCCAGCGCTCCTGGAGCGCGGCCGCACCGTGCACCCGCTTCCAGCCGGCCTCGTTGGGCGTCATCGGCAGCAGCGGCAGGAAGCGCACCGGATCGGCCGGTTCGTCCAGTTCCAGGTCCGGCACCAGACCGCCCGGTTCGGCGGCCAGCACCGAGGTGAAGGGCGCGCCCTCCCAGAGCGGGGCACCCAGGTCCAGCGAGCCGCCCGGGGCCACCACCAGGCCCTCGACCTGCGGCGTCGCGGCCAGCGTCGCCAGGCTGCGCAGCACGCTGTCGCGCCCGCCGCGGACGGTCAGCACCAGCTCGGCGCGCGGGCCGCGCAGCTGGTCGGCGACCATCGCCGTCGGGTCGGCCATCGGCGCGGCGGACATGCCGAGCGTCGCGTAGCGGACCAGTCCGTCGGCGTCGGGGCCGAAGCGCAGCACCTCGATCCGGTCGGTGCCGAGGAAGGTGACCGCGGCGCGGCCGCTCGGCTCACCGAAGGTGGCGATCAGCCGGGCCTCGACGGCCGCCAGCACCGCCTCCCGGGAGAGCGCCGGGGAGCTGCCGCCGTGGGGATCGCCGAAGAGCGGGAAGTCGTGCGCCATGCCGGTGAGCGTAACCCGCGGGGGCCGGCCGACCGCGTGCGGGCGGGCCAGGGCAAAGACTCGGGAAACCCCGCGGCATCGATGACCGGTCAGATGTTAGGGTGAGCGACTGGCCACCGGAAACGCTGCGTTTCCCGGGGCGGCGGCGCGAAGGAGGTGGTTGCGGTGGATACCGGCCGACCATGCAGTACCGGCAGCTCTACCCGGCCCCGAACTCCCCGTACCCCTCGCCACGCAGGCTGAACCGGCTGAACCAGCCGAAGTAGCCCGGGCAAGGCCGGACGCGGGACGGACCGGCCGGGAGAGCACCCCTCATCCCCTTCACCGGTGTTCTTCGCCGTCGCACCACGGCCACCCGTTCCTCCCCCGGCCCAGGCCCGGGGGGATCCCGCGCCGCCGTGCGGCGGCTCCTGTCCCAGGGAGCCTGCCATGTCGATGATCAACAGCCTGCGCGCCGCCGTCCGCACCAACCGCCGTCGTTCCGCGGCCGGCGTGTACGACGCCGTCCCGGTGGGCGCCGGCTCGGCGGTCGTCGACTGCGCGGTCTACCAGCACGGCAAGCGCAACGGCGAGACCTGCAGCCCGCGCGAGGCCGCCCGCCGGGTCAAGGCGTCGCACCAACTCGCCGAGGGCAAGGGGTCGTTCAGCTGGATCGGGCTGCACGAGCCGACCGAGGACGAGTTCGAGGGCATCGCCCAGCGCTTCGGCCTGCACCCGCTCGCGGTCGAGGACGCGGTGCACGCGCACCAGCGCCCCAAGGTCGAGCGCTACGACGACGTGCTGTTCGCCGTCTTCAAGACCATCCGCTACGTCGAGCACGACCAACTCACGCCCACCAGCGAGGTGGTGGAGACCGGCGAGCTGATGGTCTTCGCCGGGCGGGACTTCGTCATCACCGTCCGGCACGGCGGCCACGGTTCGCTGCAGGAGCTGCGGCACCGGCTGGAGGCCGACGCGGACGAGTCCGGGCTGCTCGCCAAGGGCCCGTCCGCGGTGCTGCACGCGATCGCCGACCACGTCGTGGACAACTACCTGCTGGTCGCCGAGCGGCTGCAGAACGACGTCGACGAGATCGAGTACGGCGTCTTCTCGGCCAAGGGAGGGCGCAGCTCCGACGTCGGCCGCGTCTACCAACTCAAGCGCGAGGTACTGGAGTTCAAGCGCGCCGTGGTGCCGCTGCTGCGCCCCATGCAGCAGCTGTCGGAGCCCCTGCAGCGCCTCGTCGACCCGGAGATCCAGAAGTACTTCCGGGACGTCGCCGACCACCTGGCCCGGGTCACCGAGCAGGTGCACGGCTTCGACGAGCTGCTGAACTCCCTGCTGCAGGCCAATCTGGCCCAGGTCTCGGTGGCGCAGAACGAGGACATGCGCAAGATCACCGCCTGGGCGGCGATCTTCGCGGTGCCCACCATGATCACCGGCGTGTACGGCATGAACTTCGACTACATGCCCGAGCTGCACCACGAGTACGGCTACCCGATGGTGCTCGGCGCGATCGTCCTGATCTGCATCGGCATGTACCGGGGCTTCCGCCGCAACGGCTGGCTCTAGGACCTGTCTTCGAACCCGCGTCTGCGGGGCGACGCCGGGGGTTTGAAGACAGGCCGTAGGCCCTACCCCTCGGCCCGGCGCCGGCCGCCCCGGGCGACCAGCACCAGGCCGAGCAGGATCAGCACCACCGCCGGGTAGGCCGCCACCGGCGGCCACTGGCCGAGCCAGAGGGCGGCGATCAGGGCCGCGCCCGGGGTCTCCAGGAGGATCGCCGTGGACGTGATCGAGGGGCCGAGGGTGCGCACCACGCGGTTGCTCAGCGAGTGGCCCAGCAGCTGCGCGGCGACCATCAGCAGCACGATCTGCCACCACACCCCGGCCGGCCAGCCGGCCAGCGGGGTCCCGGCGACCAGGCAGATCACCAGCAGGCCCACCGCCGTGGTGGCGTAGCAGACCAGCGTGTACGCCGTGGTGCTGACGGTCCTGCGGACCTCGGCGCCCAGCAGCATGTACCCCGCCGCGGCCAGGCCCGCGCCGAGCGCGAGGGCGTCGCCGAGCAGGGCGCGCGAGGAGAGCGAGAGGTCGACGCCGGTCAGCACCAGCACACCGGCGAAGGCCACGCACATCCCGAGCCACACCAGCCGCGGCGCCCGGACGCCGAACAGCCGCATCAGCAGGATCGTCCACAGCGGGGTGGTGGTGACCAGCGCCGTCGCCGAGGCCACCGAGGTCATCCGCAGGCTGGGCATCCAGAGCGCGAAGTGCACGGCGAGCAGCGCGCCGGCGGCCGTCGCGAGCAGCAGCGCCCGGCGGCCGATCCCGCGCAGCTCGGCGCGGTGGCGCAGCAGCGCGTAGGGGCCGAGCACGCCGACCGACATGACGTTGCGCCAGAACGCGATGGCCAGCGCGGGCGCGGCGGTGGCGCTGATCAGCGGGCCGGACAGCGAGATGCCGGCGATCGAGACGGCGAGCAGCACCAGGTCGAGGGTGGGGAGGGGGTGGCCCGGCCGGACGGTGTCGGCGGCGGGTGCGGGGGCGGTCGCGGGCCGGGCGGCGGGCACGGCGCTCCTCTGCTGGGTGACGTGGACGAGGGGCTCCTACGGTAAGGCCCGTGAGCCGGGCACGGAGCTGTCGCCCGGGGGCTGAGACACTCCGTGGACGGCGGGCGAGCCCGAGGCCGTACGCTGTCCGCCATGGACCGTACGCCTGCCGCCGCGACCTCCGACGACTTCCTCGACCAGGCCCTGCTGGAGGAGGCCGCGAAGAAGTCCAGCCTCCTCTGGGTCCGCGCGGAGGGCCAGGAACAGGCCCGCCCGCTCTGGCACGCCTGGCACGACGGCGCGGTGGTGGTGGTCGGCGACGGCGGCGAGCAGCCGCTGCACGGCCTGGTGGCCGGCTCCGACGCGGTGGTGACCGTCCGCAGCAAGGACAAGGGCGGCCGACTGACCGGCTGGAACGCCCGGGTGTCCGAGCTCGCCCCGAACGGCGAGGCCTGGCTGGGCGCCGTCGAGGAGCTCAAGGGCAAGCGGCTGAACGCGCCCGACACCGACACCATCGGCGACCGCTGGGCCCGCGAGTGCCGGGTGCTGCGGCTGGAGCCGGCCGGCGCCCTCACCGAACGCCCGGACGCCATGCCGGACGGCTCGCACGCCGCCCGGCCGATGGACACCCCGGCCACCACCCGCCGGCCGATCCCGGCCGGTCTGCCCAAACTGCTGTTCAAGCGCCGCTAAAGGTTCACGCCCGGGCCTCCGCGGCTGTGTACGGTGCCTCGTCGGGCCGGGGCACCGACGCGCGGGTAGCCTAGGCCCCGGGTGCGCCCCGGCGTGCCAGGCACCGGCGTCGAGCGAGTCGAGGGAGTTCATGGCAGGGCCAGGTACCCGGGTCTTCATCTCCCACCTCTCGGCGCTCGCCGTGTTCGACCCGAACGGCGACCAGGTGGGCCGGGTCCGGGACGTGGTCGTCTCGCTGCGGCTCGGCGGCCGCCCCCCGCGGGTCCTCGGGCTGGTGGTCGAGGTGGTCGGCCGGCGCCGGATCTTCCTGCCGATGACCAGGGTCACCAGCATGGAGTCCGGTCAGGTGCTCACCACCGGCGTGATCAACCTGCGGCGCTTCGAGCAGCGCCCGTCCGAGACGATGGTGCTCGCCGAGCTGCTGGACCGCACCGTCACCTGGTCCAAGACCGGCGAGGAGGTCACCGTCCTGGACGTCGGGATGGTGCAGACCCGGCTGCGCGAGTGGGAGATCAGCAAGGTCTTCGTCCAGATCGGCCGGGCCGGCCGGCTGCGCAAGGGCAAGGGCGAGCGGCTCACCCTGGACTGGCAGGACGTCACCGGCTTCGCGCTGCCCGAACAGGACCAGGGCGCCGCCAACCTGCTGGCCACCTTCGAGCAGCTGCGCGCCGCCGACCTCGCCAGCGTGATGCACCACCTGTCCGCCAAGCGCCGGGCCGAGGTGGCCGCCGCCCTCGACGACGAGCGGCTCGCCGACGTCCTGGAGGAGCTGCCCGAGGACGACCAGATCGAGATCATCGGCAAGCTCCAGGACGAACGCGCCGCCGACGTCCTCGAGGCGATGGACCCGGACGACGCCGCCGACCTGCTCTCCGAACTGCCCGGCGACGAGGCCGAGCGCCTGCTCCAGCTGATGGAGCCGGACGAGGCCGAGCCCGTCCGCCGCCTGCTGTCGTACGAGGAGAACACCGCCGGCGGTCTGATGACCACCGAACCGGTCGTCCTGGAGCCGGACGCCACGGTGGCCGAGGCCCTCGCCCGGATCCGGGTCCGCGACCACAAGCCCGCGCTGGCCGCGCAGGTGTACGTGTGCCGGCCGCCGAACGAGACCCCGACCGGCAAGTACCTGGGCACCGTGCACTTCCAGCGGCTGCTGCGCGAACCCCCGTACGTCCTGGTCGGCTCCCTCGTCGACGACGACCTGGACCCGCTGCCGCCGGACACCCCGCTGTCGCTGATCACCAGCTACCTGGCGACCTACAACCTGGTCTCGGCGCCGGTCGTCGACGAGGCGGACCACCTGCTCGGCGCGGTCACCGTCGACGACGTGCTCGACCACCTGCTGCCCGAGGACTGGCGCGAGGCCGCCCTGCACGGCCACGACGATGCACAGGACGACGACACGAGGGAAGAGGTGCGTGGTGGACGCTGACCGCAAGGGACGGCGGGAGGAGTCCCCCCGCCAGCGCCTCCAGAGCGAGCTGCGCCAGCTCCGGGAGCTGCGCAACCGCGAGGGCGGCCGGGAGCGGCGCACCGAGACCTCCTCCACCGGCCCGTCGCGCAGCCGGCTCGACCAGCCGCGCACCGCCCGGCCCGGCCTGATCAGCCTGCCCTCGTACGACCCGGAGGCGTTCGGCAAGCTCTCCGAGCGGATCGCGCGCTTCCTGGGCACCGGCCGGTTCATCGTCTGGATGACGGTGGTGATCATCATCTGGGTGGCCTGGAACACCCTGCTGCCCGAGGACGTGCGGTTCGACAGCTACCCGTTCATCTTCCTGACCCTGGTCCTGTCCCTCCAGGCCTCCTACGCGGCCCCGCTGATCCTGCTCGCGCAGAACCGCCAGGACAACCGGGACCGCGTCAACATGGAGCAGGACCGCGCCCGCAGCGACCGCAACATCGCCGACACCGAGTACCTGACCCGCGAGGTCGCGGCCCTGCGCCACGGGCTCGGGGAGGTCGCCACCCGCGCCTTCATCTCCTCCGAGCTGGGCAGCATCCGCACCGAACTCCAGTCGCTCCTCAAGGAGATCGACGAGCGCCGGGAGTCCGCCGAGGCGCTGTGACCGGCGGCACGCTACCGACTGGTTAAGGGGCACCCCCCGCGCCGTACCATCAAGGCATGGCCAACGAGACAGAGGTCGCGGCCGGCGTCACGGAGGATTCCGTACGCCAGGCGCTGGCGACCGTCAACGACCCGGAGATCAACCGCCCGATCACCGAGATCGGGATGGTGAAATCGGTCGCGATCGCCGAGGACGGCGCCGTGCACGTCGCGGTCTACCTGACCGTCTCCGGCTGCCCGATGCGCGACACCATCGTCACCCGGGTCCGCGAGGCGGTCGGCAAGGTCCCGGGCGTGACCGGTGTCGAGGTCGAGCTCGACGTGATGAGCGACGAGCAGCGCAAGGAGCTCTCCCAGCTGCTGCGCGGCGGCGCCCCCGAGCGGGAGATCCCGTTCGCCAAGCCGGGCACGCTGACCCGCGTCTACGCCGTCGCCTCCGGCAAGGGCGGCGTCGGCAAGTCCTCGGTGACCGTCAACCTGGCCGCCGCGATGGCCGCCGACGGGCTGAAGGTCGCCGTCGTGGACGCCGACATCTACGGCCACAGCGTGCCGCGCATGCTCGGCGTCGAGGGCCGGCCCACCCAGGTCCAGGACATGATCATGCCGCCGCAGGCGAACGGCGTGAAGGTCATCTCGATCGGCATGTTCACCCCGGGCAACGCCCCGGTCGTCTGGCGCGGCCCGATGCTGCACCGCGCGCTGCAGCAGTTCCTCGCCGACGTGTACTGGGGCGACCTGGACGTGCTGCTGCTGGACCTGCCGCCCGGCACCGGCGACATCGCGATCTCGGTGGCGCAGCTGGTCCCCAACGCGGAGATCCTGATCGTCACCACCCCGCAGATGGCCGCCGCCGAGGTGGCCGAGCGGGCCGGCACCATCGCGGTGCAGACCCACCAGAAGATCGTCGGCGTGATCGAGAACATGTCCGGCATGCCGTGCCCGCACTGCGACGAGATGATCGACGTCTTCGGCACCGGCGGCGGCCAGGTCGTCGCGGAGGCGCTCACCCGCACCGTCGGCGCGACCGTCCCGGTGCTCGGCTCGATCCCGATCGACGTCCGCCTGCGCGAGGGCGGCGACGACGGCCGCCCGGTCGTGCTCGCCGCGCCCGACTCCCCCGCCGGCGCCGCGCTGCGCGCCGTCGCCGGCAAGCTCGGCGGCCGCCAGCGCGGCCTGTCCGGCCTCTCCCTGGGCCTGACGCCCAAGAACAAGTTCTGACCCCGGGCCCACGGGGCGGAACTGACGGACCGACGGACCGGAGGCCGGGTGGTGCCCACCACCCGGCCTCCGGCGTCCGCGGCGGCGGGGCGGGCCGGCGCGGGCCCCGGGGCGGCCGGCAGGACCGGCCCGGCGGGGCCTGCGGGGCCTACGGGCGGGTGTAGGCCGCCAGGTCCGGGACGGTGGCGAAGCCGGCGCCGTAGGCGCTCACGCCACGGCCGTACGCACCGAGCAGGACGCCGGGGGCCTCGCCCGCGAGCACCCAGCCGTACTCCGACTCGCGGTAGCGGAAGGGCTGCGGGAGGCCGTTGACCGGCAGGCTCAGGGTGGACCAGCCGGGGCCGGCCAGGTCGTCGGCGAGGTCCCAGGCGAGGCTGCTCTGCTGGTCCAGCCAGTCCTGGCGCAGCGCCCGGTCGAGCTGGCCGGGCCAGGTCGAGGCGAGCAGGCCGGAGCCGGCCAGCCAGGCCGCCGAGGAGGCGGAGGTCGCCTCCAGGGTGCCGGTGTTGTCGGCGCTGCGGCGGCTGTCCCGGCGGGCCACCGTGACCACGACGGCGAAGCGGCGCACGTCCCGCGGCTCGTACTGTCTGGCCGGCTCCTCGCCGTGGCCGAGGGTGCCGTAGTCGACGCCGCCGGCCGCCCCGGCGCGGGGGCCGCCCGCACCGGCCTGCATCAGGTAGCGGCGGCCGGTCCAGCCGTCGTCCAGGCCGTACCAGGGGAAGTCGGCGGACAGGTAGGGCACCAGGGGGTCCGCCGGACCGGCCTGCCCGCCGACCACCGGGCCGCCGGCCGTGGCCGTCGTCCCCACCGACTGACTCGTCGCGTCCATCCCCGGACCTCCTCAACCGCACGTTTGCCTGCCGTGGCGCGCTCCCATCGTGGCGTACCGCGGCGCTCCCGGGGGCCGTTCCTGGCCCGCGACCGGGCGGAATGTGACGGACGGCTCATCGGGAGCAATCAGCACAATAGCGGCGCACACGCCGGCGCCCGGCTCAGCCGGGCGGCCGGGCGGGGCGCGGTCGGTACGTGCTCAGGTGGCGTCGGGGTCGAACGGGGGCCGCTCGCCGGGCTGCAGCGGGGCGCCCGCGGCGGCCGCGGGCGGGGCCGCGGGCTTGTCGAAGCTGACGCTGCCGCTGCGGCCGTTCACCGGCGCCGCGGGCTTGTCGTCCAGCACGGAACGGATGTCGAGCGAGTCCTTCATGTCCTTGAGGCCCAGCGGGTCCTCGTTGCCGCCCAGCAGCTGCTTGCGCACGAAGGTCTTGGGGTGCAGGTCCTCGAAGTCGAAGTCCTTGAAGTCCGGGCCGAGCTCGCTGCGGATGTCCTCCTTCGCGTTGTCCGCGAAGGACCGGACCTTCCGGATGAAGCCCATGGTGTCCTGGATCAGCTTCGGGAGCTTGTCGGGGCCGAAGATGATGATCGCCATCACGATCAGGGTCAGGATCTCCAGCCCGCCTACATCGCTGAACACCTAAGCTCCCTAGCTCGTCGGACGACGGTTCCTACAGGGTAATGGCCACCGGCGGGTCCCTGGTCCACGCTGTGATGAAGCCGTGGTAAAGACCTGCCGGTGGCCGGGGCCGTCGCGCCGGAGTCCGGACGATGGGCGGGCTCTCGGGGTCCGGCCCTAGTAGCCCGTCTCCTGGTGCAGGGCGACGAGGCCGCCCGGGGGGCGTTCCGGGGCCGGGGGCGGGGTCGCGTTGCGGGTCGCCGCGACGGGGCGGCCGGGGAAGTCCACCGGGACCTGCCCGGTCATCGGGACCAGCCCGCCGCTGCGGCCGGTGCTCCCGTTGCTGCCCGCCGGGCTGACCGAGGTGCCGTGCTGGTCCTCGCCCTGGGTGCTGAGGCCGCCGACACCGCCGAGCGTGACCGCGGCGACCGAGAAGGCCCCCGCGGCGGCGAAGACGAAGCGGCGCCCGCGCGGGGCGGCGGCGCGCACCTGGGCGGCGGCCGCCCGTGCCGGGACGGGGCTCGCGGGGTGGCCGGCGGCGTCGGGGCGGGCCGAGCGCCGGCCCATCAGCGGACGCAGCACCGCGCCGCCGCGCCCGAACGCCCGCGGGTCGACCCCGGGCACCGGGGCTCCGGCGCCGAGCGCGCCCGCGCCGAAGGAGGCACCGGCGCCGCGGCCGAAGGTCCCGCCGTTGAGCCGGCTGCCGCCGAGCGTGCCGGGGGCCGTGGTACCGCCGCCGGGCAGGTCGTCGTCGTCCCCGCGGCCGGCCGGCCAGTCGGTGTCCGCCGGGTCGCCGTCCGGCAGGGCGCCGACGGCCATCAGCCGGGCCATCAGCCCGGTGGACGGCCCGGGCGTGCCGGTGCGGGTCAGCAGGTGCTTGACGGCGCGGCCCTCGTCGGCCTCGGCGAGGCACTGGGGGCAGGTCGCCAGGTGGGCCTGGACGCGCTCGCGCGAGTCGTGGCCGAGCTCGCCGTCCAGGAACGAGGAGAGGCGCTCACCGAGGTGGTGTTCCTCGGCGGGGGGCTCGGTGGGGCGCACCGGCACGGCGCGCAGCGCCGTCTCGCCCGGCAGCGCGACCGCGGGGGGTACCGGCTCGGCGGGCTCGTCGTGGCCGCGACGGCCCGGCAGGGCCCAGCTCCGCCGGGTGGCGGACCGGCCGGACGCGTCCGACTGGCCCGGCCCGGACCGGCCGGTTCCGCTCACGATCGCCTCCGTCCGCGCGCACCGGGCGCGACCGCGCCCTCGACGGCGGCGGCGCCGACCGGCACCGGCTCCTCCGAGCCGCCGCGGCGCTCCCGCCCGGGGGCGGAGCCGGGGGCCCGGTGCTTGAGCGCGGCGCGCAGGTGGGAGCGGCCGCGGTGGATGCGGCTGCGGACGGTGCCGAGCTTGACGCCCAGCGTGGCGGCGATCTCCTCGTAGGAGAGGCCCTCGATGTCGCAGAGCACCACGGCGGCCCGGAACTCCGGGGCGAGGGTGTCCAGGGCCTGCTGCACGTCGGCGTCGAAGTGGGTGTCGCTGAAGTGCTGGGCCGGGCTGGGCTCGCGGGAGGCGAGCCGCTCGGCCGCGTCCTCGCCGAGCGCGTCGAAGCGGATGCGCTGGCGTCGGCGGACCATGTCCAGGAACAGGTTGGTGGTGATCCGGTGCAGCCAGCCCTCGAAGGTGCCGGGGGTGTAGGTCGACAGCGAGCGGAACACCCGGACGAAGACCTCCTGGGTGAGGTCCTCGGCGTCGTGCTGGTTGCCCGTCAGGCGGTAGGCCAGGCGGTAGACGCGGGCGCTGTGCGCCTCGACGATCTCCTCCCACGTGGGCGGAGTCCAGGTCTGCGCGTCGGGGCCCTCGGTGAAGGTCGCGAGGGCGGGGGCCTCGGTGGTCCCGGCGGCCGGCGTTTCGGCGGCCGGCTGGTCCAGGTCGGAGTGCGCAGGCTGGTTCATCACGGGCTTCGGCGTACGGGCCGACGCGGTGCCGCGGGAGTGCCGCCGCACGGGGACGTCGCCCTCGGCCACACCTCCTCGGTCGGCTCTTCTGCCCAGCAGGGCCACCACCATATCCACCTCACCCGTCAAGCCCGGATAAAAGTGCCCGGGAGGTCTCCCGTACCCGGTCCTCCCTGACAACGGCCCGCCGCCGTACGCGGTTCCCGGTCGGCCAGTAATCTGTGGCAGGAAATATCGACTTCCCCCGGCGCCGGGCCGTCACCCGGGGCTCCGAAAGAGGCAGCCATCAGCGACTTCGGGCCCGCGCGCGTGGCCCTCGCCGACACCTACGTCGGCGAGGACGCGGTGCTGACCTACGCCCGGGCGCAGTCCGCGCGCACCGGGATACGGTCGATCGGCCCCAGCGGCGGGGCCTGCCTGCGGCTGCTGGCGGCCGCGCTGGACGCCAAGGCGGTGGCCGAGATCGGCACCGGGACGGGCGTCTCCGGCGTCTACCTGCTGCGCGGGATGCGGCCGGACGGCGTGCTCACCACGGTGGACTCGGAGCCGGTCCACCAGCAGCTGGCCCGCGAGGCCTACCAGGCGGCCGGGTTCGCCGCCAACCGCTCGCGGTTCATACCGGGGCGGGCGCTGGACGTCCTGCCGAGGCTCGCCGACGGCCAGTACGACCTGGTGTTCTGCGACGGCGACCCGGCCGAGTCCCGGGAGTACCTGGCGGAGGCGCTGCGGCTGCTGCGGCCGGGCGGGATGGTCTGCTTCGAGGGGGTCTTCCAGGAGGGCCGGCTGGCCGAGCCGGAGCTGCAGGACCCGCAGACGCACGCGGTGCGCGAACTGGTCCGGGACGTCCGGGAGAGCGACGCGCTGCTGCCGGCGCTGCTACCGGTCTCGGACGGGCTGCTCTGCGCCGTCAAACGCTAGGGCCGTCGAAGGCGCCGGGGCCGTCGGACGCCAGGGCCGTCGAACGCGCCGACCCCGTCGGACGCCGGGGACCGGACCGCGCCCCGCCGCCGGTCGCGACGGGGAAACGCGCGGGCCCGGGCGACATGACGTCGTACCCGGGCCCGGCGGCACATCTCCAGGAGATGGCGAGCACCTGCTGCGGTCAGCCGCAGGCCTTCTTCAGGGCCTCGCCGAGGGCGTCGGCCTCGTCAGGCGTGAGCTCCACCACCAGGCGTCCGCCGCCTTCGAGCGGAACGCGCATGATGATGCCCCGTCCCTCTTTGGTGACTTCGAGCGGGCCGTCACCCGTCCGCGGCTTCATGGCCGCCATGCTCGTTCCCCTTCCTGCAACCGCTCAGCTACGCACCGGCAGTCCGTCCACCGCCGGTATCGAACGCATTGATCGGAAGCCATTATCCCGCATGCCACGGCCTGATGACCAACATCACTCTCGGTGCAACCTCGGCCGGACCGCCCCCAAGCACCGCAATTGCCGTCATAAGCCCCGGCGTGGCGGCCGTGCGCACGCCACCGGAAGGTGCGATACCTCACACTCCCCAGCCGGACGGGTGCTCCGGCATCCTGGCACACGACCGACACCGAGACGATCACAAGGGAGCCCCTCGCCCATGTCCGATTCCGTGCTGTACGAGCTCGAGGGCGGCCTGGCCGTCATCACCATCAACCGCCCGGAGGCCATGAACGCCCTGGACGTCGCGACCAAGGTCGCGCTGCGGGACACCGTGACCGCCGCGGCCGCCGACCCGGCGGTGCGGGCGGTGCTGCTGACCGGCGCCGGCGAGCGCGCGTTCTGCGTCGGGCAGGACCTGAACGAGCACCTGACGATGCTGAAGCGCGCCGACGAGACCGGCGAGGGCGCGCTGCGCACCGTCGCCGAGCACTACAACCCGCTGGTGCGGGCGCTGGCCGGGATGCGCAAGCCGACCGTCGCCGCGGTGGGCGGGGTGGCGGCGGGCGCGGGCGCCTCGCTGGCCTTCGCCTGCGACTTCCGGATCCTGTCCGACCGGGCCGGCTTCAACACCGCCTTCACCGGGATCGGCCTGACCGCCGACTCGGGCGCCTCCTGGACGCTGCCCCGGCTGGTCGGGCACGCCAAGGCCACCGAGCTGCTGATGCTGCCGCGGACGGTCAAGGCCACCGAGGCGATGGAGCTGGGACTGGCCACCAAGGTCGTCCCCGCCGAGGAACTCGCCGCCACCGCCCGGGTGTTCGCCCGGGAGCTGGCCGAGGGCCCGACGGTGGCCTACGGCGCCGTCAAGGAGTCGCTGGCGTACGGCGCCGCGCACTCGCTGGACGAGCTGCTGGACAAGGAGGACGAGCTGCAGACCCTGGCGGGCGAGAGCGAGGACCACCGGATCGCGGTCCGCGCCTTCATCGCCAAGGAGAAGCCGACCTACCTGGGCCGCTAGGGGGTGTCTTGTGGATCTTGTCGGTTAGGTTGCGGCGTCAGGGTGCGTGCATCGCAAGGCGGAGGAGGGAGTCCATGCGGAGCATCGGCGACCGACGACAACGCGGCGAGGTGCGTGCCCTGACGCCGCGGCCGCGGCAGTGATCCACAAGACACCCCCCTAGGACCCGCCGGGTCCCGCCGCCGCTCCGGCGGCGGCCCCGGTGCGGACGTGGCAGTCCGCCAGGTGGTCGTCGACCAGGCCGCAGGCCTGCATCAGGGCGTAGGCGGTGGTCGGGCCGACGAAGCGGAAGCCCGTCCGCTTCAGCTCCTTCGCGAGCGCCGTCGACTCGGGCGTGACGGCCGGCACCTCCCCCAGGGTGCGGGGGGCCGGCCGGTCCGGGGCGGCGGCGAACCGCCAGATCAGCGCGTCCAGGCCGCCGTCCAGGTCGCGGGCGACCCGGGCGTTGGCGATGGCCGCCTCGATCTTGGCGCGGTTGCGGATGATGCCGGCGTCGGCGAGCAGCCGCTCCACGTCGGCCTCCCCGAACCCGGCGACCTCGGCGATGGAGAAGCCCGCGAACGCCGCGCGGAAGCCCTCCCGGCGGCGCAGGATGGTCAGCCAGGAGAGCCCGGACTGGAAGGCCTCCAGGCAGACGCGTTCGAACAGGGCGTCGTCCCCGTGCACCGGGCGGCCCCACTCGGTGTCGTGGTAGACCCGGTAGTCGTCGGTGGAGTCGCCCCAGCCGCAGCGGAGCAGGCCGTCCGCACCGAGCACCGCCCCCTGCGCGGGGGTGGTCACTGGTCCTTCACCGGCTTCGCGTCCTCGGGCTCGTCCTTGGTGAGCACGACGACCGGTTCGACGACCTTCGCGAACTCCTCCAGGCCGGGCAGCGGCTCGGCGCCGGCGTCCGGGCCGTTGGTCGCCTCGACCGCGCCGCGCAGGTGGGCGGCGGCCTCCAGTTCGGCGATCCGCGAGTCGCGGTAGGCGAGTTCGGCGCCGAGGCGGTCCAGGACGTCGTCCACCTCGTCCATCCGGTAGCCGCGGACGGCCATCGGCAGCCGCAGGTCGTCGACGTCCGCCTTGCTCAGCGGACGGTCCTGCGGCAGGCGGGCCGCGAGGCGGTCGGGCACCGCCTCCGGCATCGAGCCGCCCCCGCCGAGCGCCACCAGCGCGGCGCCACCCACCACCACGGCCATGGCGACCACGATCACCCAGAACACGAGCTGTCCTCCCGAACTTCCGGCCGCTCCTCGTCAGGGTGCCGATTACCAAACTGATCATGACAGCATGGTCCCTAGTGAGGCCGGGGGCCATCATCGCACCCGCAGGAGCTGTGGAGGAGACATCGGTGGCACTGCGCCTGGGACCGCGGGAATTCGGCGACGACGAGCTGGTGATCATGGCGATCGTCAACCGGACGCCGGACTCGTTCTTCGACAAGGGCGCCACCTTCGCGGACGAGGCCGCGTTCGCCGCCGCCGACCGTGCGATGGCCGAGGGCGCGGCGATCCTGGACATCGGCGGGGTGAAGGCCGGGCCCGGTGACGAGGTCACGGTGGAGGAGGAGCTGCGGCGCACCGTCCCGTTCGTGGCCGAGTTGCGCAAGCGCCACCCCGGGGCCGTGATCAGCGTGGACACCTGGCGGCACGAGGTCGGCGACGCGGTCTGCGAGGTCGGCGCCGACCTGCTGAACGACGCCTGGGGCGGGGTCGACCCGAAGCTCGCCGAGGTGGCCGCGCGCCACGACGTCGGGCTGGTCTGCACCCACGCGGGCGGCGCGGAGCCGCGCACCCGCCCGCACCGGGTCGGGTACGAGGACGTGATGGCGGACATCCTGCGGGTGACGGTCGGGCTGGCCGAGCGCGCGGTGGAGCTGGGCGTGCGGCGGGACGCCGTGGTCATCGACCCCGGGCACGACTTCGGCAAGAACACCCGGCACTCGCTGGAGGCGACCCGGCGGCTGCCGGAGATGACCGCCACCGGCTTCCCGGTGCTGGTCTCGCTGTCCAACAAGGACTTCGTGGGCGAGACGCTGGACCGGCCGGTGAACGAGCGGCTGCTCGGCACCCTGGCGACCACGGCGGTCTCGGCCTGGCTGGGCGCCCGGATCTACCGGGTGCACCAGGTCGCCGAGACCCGCCAGGTGCTGGACATGGTCGCCTCGATCCGGGGCACCCGCCCCCCGGCGGTCGCCCGCCGGGGCCTGGCGTGAGCCCTCGCCCCGGGGGGCGCGGCCCGCGCGGGCGGGGTGCCGCCCGGGGCCCGACGGGCACCGCCCGCCGGGCGGGGGCTGGATGTGCAGCTGCTAGATCTCGTTCACCGGCCGGCGGGCGTCGGCGAGGATCTTCATGACCTCGTCGATCTCGTCGGTGATGTGGAAGAGCTCCAGGTCGTGCGGGGCCGCCTTGCCCTGGGCGACCAGGGTGTTCTTCAGCCACTCGTAGAGGCCGCCCCAGTACGCGCTGCCGAAGAGGATCACCGGGAAGCGGGTGACCTTCTTGGTCTGCACCAGGGTGAGCGCCTCGAACAGCTCGTCCAGCGTGCCGAGCCCGCCGGGCAGCACCACGAAGCCCTGGGCGTACTTCACGAACATCGTCTTGCGGACGAAGAAGTAACGGAAGTTCAGCCCGAGGTCGACGAACTCGTTGAGGCCCTGCTCGAAGGGCAGCTCGATGCCGAGGCCGACGCTCAGCCCGCCGGCCTCGGAGGCACCGCGGTTGGCGGCCTCCATGGCGCCCGGGCCGCCGCCGGTGATCACCGCGTAGCCGGCCTCGGCGAGGGCCCGGCCGATGGCCACGCCGGCCTCGTACTCGGGCGAGTCGGCCGGGGTCCGGGCCGAGCCGAAGACGCTGATCGCGGGCGGGAGTTCGGCGAGGGCGCCGAAGCCCTCGACGAACTCGGAGGTGATCCGCAGCACCCGCCACGGATCGGTGTGCAGCCAGTCGGTCGGACCGGTGGTGTCCAGCAGGCGCTGGTCCGTGGTGCTCGTGCCGACCTGGTCCCGGCGCACCAGCACCGGACCCTTCTGCTTCTCGGGCCAGGCCTTCTTCTTCCGCGGCGCGCCGACCTGCTCGGGGCCGTGTCCGTAGCTCTTCTCGTCTCCTGTGCCTGTCATGACGAAACCCTACGCCCGGAGATCCCCGTTTTCAGGCAACGGGGGAAGGTCGGTTGGACGACCGGAAGATGGCGTCCGACCGATGAGCGGCCGGTCCGACCAGCCGCTCGTCGGTCCGTCCGTTCAGCTGGTCAGCCAGGCCCGCAGCCGGTCCTCGACCTCGGCGATGGCGCTCAGCGAGCAGTGCTCCTCCCGCTTGTGCGCGAGGTTCGGGTCGCCGGGGCCGTAGTTCACCGCCGGGACGCCGAGCGCACTGAACCGGGCGACGTCCGTCCAGCCGAACTTGGCCCGGGCCTGGCCGCCGGTGGCCGCCAGGAAGGCCCGCGCGGCGGGCTGGGACAGCCCGGGCAGGGCGCCCGGGGCGAAGTCGGTCACGGTCAGCTCGAAGCCGTCGAAGACCTCGCGCACGTGCTTCTCCGCGTCCGCCTCGCTGCGGTCCGGCGCGTAGCGGAAGTTGACCGTCACCACGCACTCGTCCGGGATGACGTTGCCGGCCACGCCGCCGTCGATCCGCACCGCGTTCAGGCCCTCGCGGTACTCCAGGCCGTCGATCTCCACCCGGCGGGGCCGGTACTGCGCGAGCCGGGTGAGCACCTCGGCGGCGTGGTGGATGGCGTTGTCGCCGAGCCAGCTGCGGGCCGCGTGGGCGCGCACCCCGGTGAGCCGGACCTGCGCCCGCAGCGTGCCCTGGCAGCCGCCCTCGACGACCGCGCCGCTGGGCTCCATCAGCACCGCGAAGTCGGCCGCCAGCCAGTCCGGGTGCTCCTTGGCGAGGTGGCCCAGGCCGTTGCGGTGGGCCTCCACCTCCTCGCAGTCGTAGAACACGTAGGTCAGGTCGCGGTTGGGGTCGGTCAGGGTCGCGGCGAGGCGCAGCTGGACGGCCACGCCGGACTTCATGTCCGAGGTGCCGCAGCCGTAGAGCAGGTCGCCCTCGACGTACGAGGGCACGTTGTCGGCGATCGGCACGGTGTCCAGGTGGCCGGCGAGCAGGACGCGCTCCGACCGGCCGAGGGTGGTGCGGGCCACCACGTTGTTGCCGTACCGGTCCACGGTGAGGTGCGGGTGGCCGCGCAGGGCGGCCTCCACGGCGTCGGCGAGCGCCTGCTCGTCGCCGCTCACCGACGGGAAGTCGACGAGCCGGGCGGTCAGCGCACCGCCGTCGAGGGTGAGGTCCAGGGGGATCGGGTTCGAGCTGCTCATGCCGCCAGCCTAGGCCGTACCGCGCGGCGGCCCCGTGCCCGTCCGTGGCCGTCCGTGGTCGTTCCGTGGTGGTTCCGTGACGCGCAACCGGGGCGGAACGGCAACCGGGGGCGCCGCACACCCGTCCGAGTGGGTACGGTGTCGGATCAAGGTGCAGGCGCGAGAGGGGCGACGGTGGCCAGGAAGAGGAGCAGCGAGGAGCCGGGCGACGAGGCGGCGCCCGCCCGCCGCGGGCCGCTGCGCGCGCTGCTGTTGGTGATCGTCGGACTGCTCGGCCTGGCGCTGGTCGCGGGCCTGGCCGTGGTCGGCATCTGGTGGTTCGGCTTCAAGCCGGGCGAGTCCGAGGGCTGCACGGTGAAGACCGCGGCCGGCAGCGGCACCCTGGAGCTGCCGCAGGCCGCCAACGCCGCGACGATCGCCGCGGTGTCGCGCTCGCGCGGGCTGCCGGACCGGGCCACCGCGATCTCGCTGGCGACCGCCATGCAGGAGTCCAAGCTGCGCAACCTCGCGGGCGGCGACCGGGACTCGATCGGCCTGTTCCAGCAGCGGCCGTCGATGGGCTGGGGCACCCCGGCGCAGATCGCGGACCCGGTGTACGCGACCAACAAGTTCCTGGACGGCCTGGTGAAGGTCCCCGGCTACACCCGGCTGCCGCTGACCGACGCCGCGCAGGCGGTGCAGAAGAGCGGCTACCCGCAGGCGTACGCCAAGCACGAGACCAAGGCGACCCTGCTCACCTCGGCGCTGGCCGGCCGGGAGCCCGCGTCGTTCTCCTGCATCGTGCACGACTACACCAAGCCCGACCCGGAGGACTCCGCCTCCCCCACGGCGGGCGCCTCCGCCACCCCGGCCGCGGCGCCGGACCGGGCCCAGGTGCTGTCCGACCGGGTGCGCCGGGAGTTCGGCCGCACCGTCACCCCGGCCACCGGCTACACCTCGACCATCAAGGGCGCCGAGAACGCCGTCTCGCTGACGCCGGACCCGGCCACCGCCGCGCTGACCTCCTCGGCGGACGCCGTGACGGACGGCGGGGTGAGCGCCGAGCGGGCGAGCGGCTGGGAGGTCGCCCACTGGGCGGTGGCCCAGGCCCAGCAGCTGGGCGTGGCGACGGTCGCCTACGACGGGAAGATCTGGCGCAAGAGCAAGTCGGCGGACGGCTGGCAGCCGCAGACCTCCGGGACGTCGACCAAGCTCGTTCAGGTCACCCTCGCCGCGCCGGACAAGGGTTGACGCACTGACGTACGGGTTGCCGCCGGACGGGTGAAGTTGGTCAACCCCGGTGGACCGGCTCCGCCCCCGGCGGGCCCCGGTGGAGAACCGTCACTCCCCTTACCCCGCGCCGGGTCCACGGCCCCGCGGGGGCTCCGCCAGGCCCGACCCGCGCAGTCCTACGATCCGATGGTCAGCCAGAAACTTTCCTCACCCGGGCCGAAACCTTCCGGCTCCTCGAGCGGTAACACCGTCGTCCGCCCGGCGGACGGGACGGACCCAGACCCTTCGAGGAGCCCCATGTCTCACCCCCTCACGCGCCGGATCGCCCAGGCCGCGCTGCTCGTGGCGGCCGGCGCGACCCCGCTGGTCGCGGCCGGCTCCGCGTCCGCCCTGGGCGGCGACGCCCTGCTGCCCAAGAGCGACCTCGCCGCCCCGCTGGGCCAGCTGACCAACACCGACACCGGTTCCACGCTCCAGCACACCACCCACCAGCTGGGCCAGGCCGCGGGCACCACCGGCGCCGCCACCGTCGCCGCGGGCGTACCGGCCTCCGCCGACGCGGCCGGCAACATCGTCGCCCACCAGCTCCCCGAGGCGAACGAGAAGGCCAGCTCGCTGACCGCCCCGGTCGACCAGACCGCGGCCACCACCGGCCAGCTGTCCGCCGTCACCCCGAAGGTCGCCTCCGCACTGGCCGGCAAGCTCGGCGAGGCCGTCACCGGCAAGGGTGCGGGCACCCGCAGCGCCGCCGCCAGCCCGGTCGGCGGGCTCGCCCAGTCCGGCTCCGTCGCCCAGGGCCTGCCCGGCGCCGGCCAGCTCACCCAGGCCGTCCCGAGCACCAACGCCGTCACCGACGCGCTGCCGCTCGGCTCCGTCGAGCGCGCGCTGCCCGCCCTGCCCGCCACGGACGTCCTGGGGCTGGCCGAGCACGGCTCGGCGAACCGCCTGGGCGGCGCCGACCTCGGCCCGAACAACCCGCTCTCCGGCCTCACCAACGCCCTCGGCCCGGTCGGCGGCCTGCTCGGCGGCGTCAACGGCGGCAGCATCAGCGGCCTGCCGCTGTAGTCCGTCCCCCCGCACCGCGGGGGAAGCGCAGAGGGGGCCGGTGTCGGATCGACACCGGCCCCCTCCCGCGTCGGATCAGCGCGCCGCGTCCAGGCGCGCCACCGCGGCGGTGACCCGCTCGTCGGTCGCGGTGAACGCGACCCGGACGAAGCGCTCACCGGCCGGCCCGTAGAAGTCACCGGGCGCCACCAGGATGCCCAGCGCGGCCAGTTCGGCCACCGTCTCCCAGCACGGGCGGTCCTGCGTCGCCCACAGGTAGAGGCTCGCCTCCGAGTGCTCGATCCGGAAGCCGTAGGCCTCCAGTGCCGTCCGCAGCGCCGAGCGCCGGGCCGCGTACCGCTCGCGCTGCTCGGCCACGTGCGCGTCGTCCGCCAGCGCCGCGACGGTCGCCGCCTGGACGGGGGCGGGCACGATCATGCCGCCGTGCTTGCGCACCTCCAGCAGCTCCCTGACCACCACCGGGTCGCCCGCCACGAAGGAGGCGCGGTAGCCGGCCAGGTTGGAGCGCTTGGAGAGCGAGTGGACGGCCAGCAGGCCCTCGTGGTCCGCGCCGCAGACGTCCGGGCGCAGCACCGAGACCGGGTCGGCGGACCAGCCCAGCTCCAGGTAGCACTCGTCGCTGACCAGCAGCGCCCGGTGCTCCCGGGCCCACTCCACCGTGCGGCGCAGCTCGTCCGCGGACAGCACCCGGCCGGTCGGGTTGGACGGCGAGTTCACCCAGATCAGGCGTACCCGGGAGCCGTCCAGCTCGTCCACCGAGTCGTACTCGACGGGCTCCGCGCCGCACAGCCGCGCGCCGACCTCGTAGGTCGGGTAGGCCAGCCGCGGGTAGGCGACCTGGTCGCCGGGGCCGAGGCCGAGCTGGGTCGGCAGCCAGGCCACCAGCTCCTTGGAGCCGACGGTCGGCAGGACGGCCTGCGGGCCGATCTCGGCGCCGCAGCGGCGGTGCAGCCAGCCGGCGATCGCCTCGCGCAGCTCCACCGGGCCCCAGACCGTCGGGTAGCCGGGCGTGTCCGTGGCGGCGGCCAGTGCCTTCTGGACCACCTCGGGGACCGGGTCCACCGGGGTGCCCACGGAGAAGTCGCAGAGGCCGTCCGGGTGGGCCAGGGCGGTCGCCTTGTACGGCTCCAGCTTGTCCCAGGGGAAGACCGGGAGGAGGTCTGAAACGCGGCGCGCCGCCCCCGGGTGGCCCGGGAACGGCGCGCGCGTGCTGTTGGTGCTCACAGCTCAGTTGCCACCGATCGTCAGTGGTCGGCGTTCTGCGGCGGCAGAGCGGCGATGAACGGGTGGTCTCGCTCGATCAGGCCCAGCTTCGAGGCGCCACCGGGCGAACCCAGGTCGTCGAAGAACTCGACGTTCGCCTTGTAGTAGTCCTTCCACTCCTCGGGAGTGTCGTCCTCGTAGAAGATCGCCTCGACCGGGCAGACCGGCTCGCAAGCGCCACAGTCGACACACTCATCCGGGTGGATGTAGAGCGATCGCTCGCCCTCGTAGATGCAGTCAACCGGGCACTCTTCGATGCACGCCTTGTCCTTCACGTCGACACAAGGCTGCGCGATGACGTAGGTCACGCTGTCGTTCCTCCTCGGAAGAGCCGCCGTGGCGGCCCGTTCTGTTCTGCTCGCGTGCGCGGTGAGCGCGGCGTCGTCGATGCCCGCCCCTAGTATCGCGGGTCGGAGACGGCAAATGCACAGGAGGTGCCCAGATGACGGCAGGCGGCCCGGTCCAGGACCGTCCGGAGGTCCGGATAGACCGCTCTGACGTGGGACGACGCGTGTCCGTCCGGCGCCTCTCGGAGTTCGTCGACGGCCGCCCGGTGTTCCGGGATTCGATCGGCGTGCTCACATCGTGGGACGATCATGGACTGACGGTCGTTCCGCGCACCGGCGAGCCGGTCGCCTTCGCCGAGAAACTGCTGGTCGCGGGCAAGGTCGTGCCCCTCTTCCCGGCCCGCCGCGCCCCGCTGCCCGCCGCCGGCCCCATCGAACTCCAGCGGACCGCCGCGCGCGGCTGGCCCGCCGTCGAACAGGAGCCGCTCGGCGAGTGGACGCTGCGCGCCTCGGCCGGGTTCACCCGCAGGGCCAACTCCGTCCAGGCCCTCGGCGACCCGGGGCTGCCCACCGCGGACGCGCTCGCGGCCGTCCGCGACTGGTACGCGGCGCGCGGGCTGCCCGCCCACGTCGAGGTGGTCGAACCCGGCGCACCGCAGGACCTGCGCGCCGAACTCGACCGGCTGGGCGCCGGGCACGCGCCCACCCTGGTCCGCACCGTCCCGCTGGCCGGCCTCGCCCGGGCCGGGTCCGGGCACGACCGGGTGCGGCTCTCCCGGACCGCCGACGCGGCGTGGCTCTCGCTGTACCGGCGGGTGACCGGGGACCAGGCCCTGGAGGAGGCCGCGTCGCGGGTGCTGCACGGCGGCCCGTCGGTCTGGTTCGCCACCGTGCCCGGCGCCCCCGGGCAGCCGCCGCTGGCGATCGGGCGCTGCGTCGTCGACGGACCCTGGGCGGGCTTCGGCGCGGTCGAGGTCGCGCCCCGCGCCCGGCGGGCCGGGCTGGCCACGGCCGTGATGGCGGTGCTCGCCTCCCGGGCCGCGGAGGAGGGGGCCGCCGGCGGGTACCTGCAGGTCGAGGCCGACAACACCGGGGCGATCGCGCTCTATGACGGACTCGGCTTCACGACCAGTCACACTTACCACTACACCCTGCTCCCCGAGGGCCGGCACCACCCGTCCGAGTAGCCCGCGCCGTTCGACCCGCCCGTCCGTCCGCTTGCCCGCCCGCCGTACGAAAGCCGTCGCCGTCACCGTGACCGAGCAGAGCAGAGACCGCTTCCGGACCGTCGCCCGCTCCGAGCACCCCGACCCGGTGCTGCTCTGCCTGTTGGCCGCGGCCGAACACGGCCCGGTCCTCGACCCGGACGACCCCGGCGAACCGCCGAGCGTGGACGCCCTGCTCGCCGCCTGCGAGGCCGCGCTCGACCGGCACGCGAGCGCCGTCCGGCTCGCCGTCGCCCAGCGCGCCCCCACCGGGCCCGAGGAGACCGCCGCCCTGCTCGCCGCCGTCCTCGGCGGGCGGGAGCGGTTCCACGGACGGCAGTCCGACTACCGGCGGCTGGAGTCCTCCCTGCTGCCCGACGTGCTGCGGCGGCGGCGCGGACTGCCGATCATGCTGTCGCTGGTGTGGACGGCGGTCGGGCGGCGGGCCGGGCTCGCCGTCCACGGCATCGCCCTGCCCGGCCACTTCATCGTCGCCGTCGGCTCCCCCGGCGGCGGCGAGGAGTACGTGCTCGCCGACCCCTTCCACGGCGGGCGGCTGCTCGATCCCGACGACGCCGAACGGCTGGTCGCCGCCGCCGGGCAGGACTTCAGCCCCGCCCTGCTCACCCCGGCCCAGCCGCTCGACATCGTGCTGCGGGTGCTCGGCAACATCCGCGCCTGGGCCGCCGACCGCCCCGAACACGCCCGCACCCAGCTCTGGGCCACCGAACTCGCCCTGCTGCTGCCCCGCCACCCCGCCCAACTGCGCCTCGAACGCGCCGAACTGCTGGTGCGGACCGGCGACTTCCTCGGCGGCTCGGCCGAGATGGACGCCTACGCGCAGATCCTGGACGCCTTCGACCCGGACACCGCCGTCAAGGTCCGCCAGGAGGCCCGGGCGGCCCGCCACCGGCTCAACTGACGCGGCCGGCCGGGGCCGGGCCCTACAGCCAGCCCTTCTCGCGGGCGATCCGGACCGCCTCGGTGCGGTTGCGGGCCGCGGTCTTCTGGATCGCCATCGAGAGGTAGTTGCGGACCGTCCCCTCCGACAGGTGCAGCCGCTGCGCGATGTCCGCGTTCACCGCACCGTCCGCGGCCGCGCCCAGCACGTCGCGCTCCCGTGCGGTCAACGGGTTCGCCCCCTCGGCGAGCGCGGCCGCGGCCAGCACCGGATCGATCACCCGCTCCCCGCGCAGCACCCGGCGGATCGCCTCCGCCAGCTCCGAGGCCGGCGCGTCCTTCACCAGGAAGGCGTCCGCGCCCGACTCCATCGCCCGCCGCAGGTACCCGGGCCGGCCGAAGGTCGTCGCGATCACCACCCGCGTCCCCGGCGCCGCCCGGCGCAGCTCGGCGGCCGCCTCGATGCCCGTCAGCCCCGGCATCTCGATGTCCAGCACGGCGACCTGCACGTCGTTCGCCAGCGCCGCCGCCACCACCTCGTCCCCGCGGCCGACCTGCGCGACGACGTCGATGTCCCCCTCGAGGCCGAGCAGGGCCGCCAGCGCCTCCCGGACCATCCCCTGGTCCTCGGCCAGCAGCACCCGGATCGGGGCCCCGTTCTGAATGTCACTCATGCCCCGACCTTAGGGCTTGCGCGGCCCCGCCCGTAGGGGCGGTTCCGGGCCCGCGCTACGCCCTCTCGGAGGCCTCGGGGACGACGGCGACGGTGCGCAGCGGCACCGAGGCCCGCAGCCGGAACCCCCTGCCGCGCGGCCCCGGGCCGGTCCGCAGACGGCCGCCGACCAGGGCCAGCCGCTCCTCCAGCCCGGAGAGCCCGTTCCCGGCCTGGGACTTGCCCGGTCCGCGCCCGTCGTCGGCGATCTCCAGGACGGCGTAGCGCTCGCCGCCGCCCTCCCAGCTCTCGTCGGCGGTGACGGTGCAGACGGTGGCGCCCTCGCCGTGCCGGACGATGTTGGTGACGGCCTCTCGCAGCGCCCAGGCCAGCGCGCCGGCCTCCTCGTCGGCCAGCCCGGGCCAGGCGTCGACGAGCTCCGGCGCGGCCTCCAGCCGGACCTGCGCGGCGGCCAGCGCCGTGCGCGCGGCGGCGAGTTCGACCGGCATGGTGGGGCGGCGGAAGCCGGTGACCGCCTCCCGGACGTCGATCAGCGACTGCCGGGCGACCTGCTCGATGTCGGCGACCTGCGTCCGCGCCGCCTCGTCCTTGCCGGCGTCCAGGAAGCGCCCGGCCAGCTCGCTCTTCAGCGTGATCAGCGACAGCGAGTGCCCGAGGAGGTCGTGCAGGTCGCGGGCCAGGCGCAGCCGTTCCTCGGAGGCGGCCAGGTGCGCGACCGCGGCCCGCGCCTCGCGCAGCTCCTTCATGGTGGCGACCAGCCGCTGCAGGCCGGTCATCGCGGCGCCGGAGAGGAAGGCGCTGAGGGTGAAGGTCGAGACGTTGTCGACGCCCGCGTGGATCAGCAGTCCGACCACGGCGGTGAGGCCGGCCATGCCGCCGAGCGCGGGCAGCGCGTAGCGCGGCGGGGTGACGATCGCGACGCACACCGAGGCGTAGATGAAGAGGGTGAGGAACGCTCCGCCGAGCACGAAGGAGGAGGCGGTCGCGAGCGCCACCATGACCGCGACGATCGCCCGGCAGGCCCGCGGCCGCATCCCGGCCGTCGAGCGGAAGATCACCAGCAGGACGTAGCCCGCCACGAAGAACGCCAGGCAGCCCCAGCCGAGCACCTTGCCAGCCGGGCCGTGGCCGCCGTGCAGCAGGTCGCCCACCGGGTAGGCGAGGTAGATCATCCACAGCAGCATCCAGGCGACCTTGACCAGCAGCTGCCGGCGGGTCTCGACCGGAGAGCCGGGGACGTTCATGAACGACGCGCGCGCCGGGCCCGCGTCCTGGGTCTCGTCGGACGGGTGGGCCTGGCGCGTGTCGTTCATGGCGGTCATCATGCCTGTCGGGTGTCGCGGCGGTACAGGGCCGCCGCGGCCGCGACGAACACCGCGAGGAAGGCGAGCAGCCCGGCGACCGCGGCGGTGTCCAGGGAGTGCCCGGGCTGGGTGAAGGTGGCCAGCTTGTTGTACAGGTAGACCGGGTTGAACCGGGCGAACCTCTCCAGCGAGCCGCTCACCGGGAACCACGTCCCGCCGAACAGCGCCATCACCATGTAGGTGATCATCACGATGGTCTGCACCGAGTCCGGCGCCGCGGCGTACCCGAGCGCCACCCCGAGCGCCGCGAACACGAAGCTGCCCAGCCACAGCGCGGCCGCCAGGCCGACCCACTGCGCCGCGCCCAGCGACACGCCCTGGCTCGCGCCGACCGCGAAGACCACCAGGATCGCCGGCAGCGTGGTCACCGAGCTCGCCGCGATCTTGCCGAGGGTGTACGCCCGGCCGGGCAGCGCGGTCAGCCGCAGCTGGCGCACCCAGCCGCTCTTGCGCTCCAGCGAGATCCGCTGCGCGCTGCCGGTCAGCACCGCCCCGACGGCGCCGAAGGTGGCCATCGAGACCATGAAGTAGGTCTTCACCGGCAGGCCGCCGGCCTGCGCGGTGGAGCCGTAGGCGTGGATGAAGAAGGAGTACATCAGCGCCGGGTAGGCGATCGTGAAGAGCAGGTAGCGCCGGTTGCGGAGGGTCCGCAGGATCTCCAGCCGGATCAGGGTGGTCATCGCGCGTTCTCCTTCGCGGCCTCGTGCTGGTCCTGCTCGCCGGTGATGGTCAGGAAGGCCTGTTCCAGGCCGAGGCCGGTGACCTCCAGCCCGCGCGGGTACAGGCCCGCCCGGTAGAGCCCGGCGACGCTGGCGTCGGCGTCCGCGGTCCGGATCCGGACCGTCCGCACCCCCGGGACCCGGGCGGTGACGTCCAGCGACCGGACGCCCGGCAGGGTGCGCAGCACGCCCTCGTCGAAGCGGGCGGCGGCCTCCGTCAGGTCCGCGTCGTGGAGCTCGAAGGCGATCCGGCGGGCCCCGGCGCGCGCCTTGATCTCGGCGGAGCTGCCGTCGGCGATCAGCCGGCCGCGGTGCAGCACGAGGACGCGGTCGGCGATCGAGTCCGCCTCCTCCAGGTAGTGGGTGGCGAACAGCACCGTGCGCCCGGCGTCGGCCTGCGCCCGCATGCTCGCCCAGAACGCCTGCCGGACGGTCACGTCCATGCCGGTGGTGGGTTCGTCCAGGACGATCAGGTCGTTGTCCCCGGCGATCGCGAGGGCGAAGCGGACCCGCTGCTCCTGGCCGCCGGACAGCTTGTCGACCCGCCGTTCCGCGATGTCCGCGATCCCGGCGTCGGTCAGCACCTCGGTGACCGACCGGCCGCGCGGGTGGACGTCACAGGCGAGCCGGACCAGCTCTCGGACCTTGACGTCGGCCATCAGCCCGCCGCTCTGCAGCATCGCGCCGACCCGGCCGGCCGTGACGGCCTCCCGCGGCGTGCCGCCGAACAGCGTGACGCTGCCCTGGTCGGGCTCGCGCAGGCCGAGCAGCAGGTCCAGGCTGCTGGACTTGCCGGCGCCGTTCGGGCCGAGCAGGGCGACGGTCTCGCCCGCCCTCAGCACGAGGTCGAGGTCGTCCACGGCGCGTACCCGGCCGTAGCTCTTCCCGACGCCGCGGAAGGCTGCCACCTCGGTGCCCATCGCCCGGCTCCTCTCCCCTGGTGGTGTCACTGTCGTTCGCACCGCTTCAGAGTCCCGCGCGGGCGGGGGTGGTCGGCAGTGTGCGCCGTCCCGGCTTCGACATGACGGATGTCATGCCGGTGGCCGGCACCCCGGGCGGGGTGCCGGCCACCGTTGCGCCGTTCGGCGGCCCCCTGTCGGTACCGGGGGCTAGCGTGTGGTCACGTCGAGGCCGGACTGGTCGCCCGTCCGGGCACACGCGGCCAGGGGGGAGCGGCAGGGCCCCGCGGCACCGTACGCGAAGGGCCCCGGCGCCCTGTTCCGACCCCGCTCCCCCTCATCCGCTCACAGCCCCAGCGAGCGCTTCACGAAGTCGACCTGGAGCAGCAGCAGGTTCTCCGCGACCTCCTCCTGCGGCGTCATGTGGGTGACGCCGGACAGCGGCAGCACGGTGTGCGGGCGGCCGGCCGCGAGCAGTGCGGAGGAGAGCCGCAGGGTGTGCGCGGCCACCACGTTGTCGTCCGCCAGACCGTGGATGATCATCAGCGGCCGCTCCAGCGCGGCGGCGTACCCGGTGAGCGAGTTGGCGGCGTACACCTCGGGCCGCTCGGCGGGGTGGCCGAGGTAGCGCTCGGTGTAGTGGGTGTCGTACAGCTCCCAGTCGGTCACGGGCGCGCCGGCGACGGCCGCGTGGAAGACGTCCGGGCGGCGCAGCACGGCGAGCGCGGAGAGGTAGCCGCCGTAGGACCAGCCGCGGATCGCGACCCGTCCGAGGTCCAGCGGGAACTCCCCGGCGAGCGAATGGAGCGCGTCCACCTGGTCGTCCAGGGTGGCTCCGGCGAAGTCGAAGGCGATCGACTTCTCCCAGGCCGGGCCGCGCCCGGGGGTGCCGCGCCCGTCGGCGACGACCACGGCGAAGCCCTGGTCGGCGAACCACTGCGAGTTGAGGTGCGGGTTGTGCGCCTGGACGACGCGCTGGCCGTGCGGGCCGCCGTACGGGTCCATCAGGACGGGCAGCAGGCCGTCCCGCTCACGGTCGTAGCCGGTGGGCAGGAAGACGGCGGCCGGGATGCGGCGCTCGCCCGCGAAGCGGAAGACCGGGCGGGCGGTGATGACCGGGGTCTCGGCGTACGAGGCGATGACGGCGACCTCGTCGACGACCACGCCCTCGGGCAGGTCCCGGGCGACGGTGACCAGGCTGCCGGGCAGGTCGGGCTCGGCGGTGGCGCGCACGGTGATCCCGCCGGCGTGCACGGCGCTGGTGACGGAGGTGAACGGCCGGCCGTTGGAGGACTCCCAGCCGAGCCGCTTGCCGTCGTGGCTGATCCGGCCGACGGCGATCCAGCCGGGCTCCGGGTCGGTCTCCGCGGCGCCGCCGGAGGCGGTGAAGAACACCTCGTCGTCGGTGACCGCGACGACCGACCGCAGGTGCAGGTCGGCCCCGGTGACGGTCTCCTCGCCGATCACCAGCGCACGGGCCTCACCGACGTCGGTGATCCGGACCAGCTTGCCGTCCGGCGTCCAGGCCGGGACGCCCGGGAACAGCTCCAGCCAGGCTTCGTCGCGCTCCTCCAGCAGCACCTCGGTGGCACCGGTGGCCGGGTCCAGGCCGAGCAGCAGCTGGCTGCGCTGGTCACGGGCCTGGACGAGCAGCAGCGGCGCGCCGCCCGCGGACCAGTGCACCCGGGCCAGGTACGGGAAGGCCGCGCGGTCCCAGCGCACCTCGGTGCGGTCGCCGTCCAGGTCGACCAGCCAGAGGCCGACCTCGGCGTCGGCGGTGCCGGCGGCCGGGTAGGCGACCTCGGCGGGCTCGCGCTCGGGGTTGGCCGGGTCGGCGATCCACCAGCGGCGCACCCGGGAGTCGTCGGCGCGCTCGACCAGCAGCCGGTCGCCGTCCGGGGACCACCAGAAGCCGCGGTCGCGGTCCATCTCCTCCTGGGCGATGAACTCGGCCTGGCCCCAGGTGACGTTCGGGCCGTCCGGCTCGGCGAGCACCCGGTCGCCGGTGCCGTCGGTGCGGGTGATCCGCAGTTCGCCGGCGGTGTTGGCGTAGGCGACGTGGACGCCGTCCGGGGAGACCCGCGGGTCCAGCAGCGGGCCGGCGGCGGGCAGTTCGGCGGTGTCGCCGGTGGTCAGGTCGGCGGTGAACAGCCGGCCGGAGAGCGCGAAGGCGGCCAGCCGGCCGGCCGCGTCCAGCGCGTACCCGACGATGCCGGCCGATCCCTCGCGGCTGCGCTCGCGGCGGGCCTTCTCGGCGGGCGAGAGGTCCTCCTCGCCGCCGCCGAGCAGCGCGGCCGGGTCGGCGGCGATCCGCTCCTCGCCGGTGCCGGTGTCGAGGCTCCAGAGCAGGTTGGCCCGGTCGCCGCCGGCGCGGGAGCGCAGGAAGACGACCCGCGAGCCGTCGGGTGCGACGGAGAAGGAGCGGGGCGCGCCGACGGTGTAGCGCAGGGTGCGCGCGTACTGCCGGGGGAAGGTGTCCGCAGGGGTGTGGGTGGTCATGGCACCAGACCCTACGACGGCGGACTCCCGCCCGCCGGAAGCCCGGTGATCACTCGTTCGGAGCATCCTCGCCGAGGACGCCCCGGAGGGCCCCGCACCCCCTCCGACCGGCCCGTGCGCCCCACCGGTGCCACCGTGCCCCGGCGCGCGGGGACTCACTGAATGTAATGCTCCCCTTACCCATCGGGTAAGACTGGCTCAGGCGAGTGATCGTCGGGCCCCGTCCCGGGCCCCGGTCACCCGACCGCAAGTCCCGCACGGTCCCACCGCCGCCCTCCCCGGGGGCGGCGCACCCGAGAAGGGGTGTGAGCCGACATGGCTTTGTCCGTCTCCGCAGCCATGCTGATGCTGGTCATCGTGGTGGTGCTGATCCGCCGCTCCGGGCTGAAGCTCGCGCACGCGATCGTCTGCGCGCTGCTCGGCTTCTACCTGGCGTCCAGCTCGATCGCGCCGTCGATCAGCCAGTTCACCAGCAACCTCGCCGGGATGATCAACGGCCTGAAGCTCTGACCCCCGCCCGGCCCGACCCGCGACCGGCCGGTCGTTAGGCTTCCTCCCATGACCGCGACTACCGGCCGCCGCCTGCTCCTGGTGCACGCCCACCCCGACGACGAGTCGATCGGCAACGGCGCCACCATGGCCCGGTACGCCGCCGAGGGCGCCCACGTCACCCTGGTGACCTGCACCCTCGGCGAGGGCGGCGAGGTGATCCCCCCCGAGCTGGCCCACCTGACGGCCGATCGGGACGACACCCTCGGCACGTACCGGATCGGCGAGCTCACCGAGGCGATGCGCGCCCTCGGCGTCACCGACTTCCGCTTCCTCGGCGGCCCGGGGCGCTACCGCGACTCCGGGATGATGGGCGTGCCCGACAACGACGTGCCCGGCTGCTTCTGGCAGGCCGACGTGGACGAGGCGGCCGGCCACCTCGTCGCGGTGATCCGCGAGGTCCGGCCGCAGGTGCTGGTCACCTACGACGAGGACGGCGGCTACGGGCACCCGGACCACGTCCAGGCGCACCGGGTCGCGATGCGCGGGTACGAGCTGGCGGCCGACCCGGCCCACCGCCCGGAGCTCGGCCCGGCCTGGCGGATCGCCAAGGTGTACTGGAACCGGATGCCCCGCTCGGTGATCGAGGCCGGGCTCGCCGAGACGGCCGCCCGGGCGCCGTTCCCCGGCGTGGCCGCCCCGGCCGACGTCCCGGGGGTGGTGGCCGACGAGCTGGTCACCACCGTCCTGGACGGCACCGCGCACGCCGGGCGCAAGGCGGCCGCGATGGCCGCCCACGCCACCCAGATCACCGTGGCCGGCCCCTTCTTCGCGCTC
Source organism: Kitasatospora sp. NPDC004745 (assembly GCF_042873275.1). Classification (NCBI taxonomy): domain Bacteria; kingdom Bacillati; phylum Actinomycetota; class Actinomycetes; order Kitasatosporales; family Streptomycetaceae; genus Kitasatospora; species Kitasatospora sp. NPDC004745. The sequence continues at coordinate 77,177 of NZ_JBIALK010000019.1, forward strand.
TCCAACGACCTCGGCCAGCCGCTGGTCGCCACCGAGTACTACCAGCTGGTGCGCGGCCAGGCCGGCCCCGGCCGACCCGAGGACGACCTGTTCGCGGGCCTGGCGCCCGACCCCGAGCCGCTGCACACCACCGCCGAGGAGAGCACCCGATGACCGAGCCCGCCACCGCCCGGGCGCCGCGCCGCTCGATCCCGGCGATCGTCCTCGGCACCCGCGACGAGCGGCTGGCCGAGCCTCAGCCCCCGCGCGCCGCCCGCATCGCGGCCTACCTGCTGTTCTTCCTGCTGGGCATCGCGGTGTCGGTCTGCGGATCCTTTGTGCAGGCCTTGTGGCCGCCCGTGGGAGTCCTGTTGGCACTCGCCGCGACCGGCGCCACCTTCTACGCGGGCCTGCGGGTCACCGGCACCCGGCTCGGCGCCGCGATGCCCGCGGCCGGCTGGTTCCTGGCGATGCTGCTGCTGATCGTGCCCCGGCCGGAGGGCGACAACGTGCTGTGGTCCAACGCCACCTCGCTGGCCTGGCTGTTCGCCGGCTCCGTCCTCGGCGTGATCTGCGCCACCCTGCCCACCCGCACGAGCTGGTTCCCGGGCGTGCCGGCGCCACCGCGCTGACCCCGCCCACGGGGCGCGAACGGGGCTGCGCACGACGCGCAGTCAGGACCACACGGCCGTACTCTCATAACGGAGGAACCGGACGTATCAGGATCTGTCCGAAGCCGTTCGCCGCTCAGTTCTTCCCAGTATGGTGGTCCCGCAGAACGCCGTACCCGACCGCCGCCCGCCCAGGCCCGGCGACCACGAACCGCGGTCGCGCCGCACGGCCCGCCCGCGAACCCGGAGCAGAGCAGCATTGAGCAGCCGCGAATCTGACAACGCCCACCCGACGCCGCGGCGTACGGGGCCGGACGCCTACCCGTCGGGCACCCCGCCCTACGGCACACCGGGGCTCCCCGGCGGCGACCGGGCCGCGGCCGCCCAGGGCGCCGCGTCGGGCGCCGAGGACGACGGCCCCAAGACCGAGACCACGCTGACCACCCGGGTCCGGATCAACATCCCGGGCTCGCGCCCGATCCCGCCGGTCGTGGTCCGCAGCACCGTCAAGAACGAGGACGGCGGCTCCGGCGAGGACGCCCCGGCGGCCGCCGAGCCGGGCGGCCCGCGGCACCGTTCCGCGCCCGCCTCCCCCGTCCTCGGGGTGATGGAGGGTGACACCCGCACGGCCACCCCGCCGAACCTGCCGCCGGAGTGGCAGATCCCGCCGATCCCGCCGGCGACCTCCGAGTCCGAGTCCACCGGTGCCTGGTTCCGGCCGCGGCAGAAGAAGGCCGGCGAGCCGGCCCCGGCCGCCGTCGCCGCCGGCGCCCCGGGCACCGCGGAGGCCCCGGCCGCGCCCGCCGGCGCCGAGCCGCGCGCCAAGGCCGCCCCGGCCGCCGCCGCCCGGCCGGGCGGCTCCCGCCCCGCGGCCGCCCAGGGCGCGGCCCGCCCGAACGGCCGTCCGGTGCCCGCGCAGGCGTCGAACCCGGCCGGTCCGCAGGCCCCCGCGGAGGAGCCCGGCGTCTACGAGGCCGCCGCCCCCGTCGCCGACCCGTTCGCCCCGGCGGCACCCGAGGCCGGTGCCCGCGGCCAGCGCGGCGCCCGCCCGCAGAACGGCGCGCAGCCCAACGGCGCGCGGCCGAACGGCACCCAGCCCAACGGCGCGCGGCCCAACGGCGCCCCTCGGGGCGGCCGACCGGCCGGCGGCCCGCAGCAGGGCCCGCGCCCCGGCGCCCACCCGCAGGGCCCGGCGGCCGGCGAGGCCAACCCGGAGGACACCTCGGTCGACGGCTTCCGGCCGGTCCGCGAGAACACCCCGCCGCCCGGCGCCATATCCGGCCTGCCGCAGAACGGCGCCGCGCACGGCGGCGAGACCCGCCCGCAGCCCGGCCTGTTCGCCTCGGCCCCGGCCGGCGCCGACCCGTTCGCCACCAAGCGCCCGGGCCAGGACGCCTTCGCCCCGCAGCACCCCGGCCAGGACGCCTTCGCCGCCCCGGCCCCCGGCGGACTCTTCCCGGGAGCGCCCGGCGCGGCCCCGGGCCGCCCGCAGCAGGCCGGCCAGGACCCGGAGGCCACCGAGTTCACCCCGCTGCCGACTCCCGGCCCGCGCCCCGACGGCGCCCAGCCGCACCCGGCCCAGGGCAGGCCCGCGCCGGACGGTCCGGCGGCGGCCAAGCCGGCGCCGCAGCCGGCGAAGGCCGAGCCCGCCAAGGGCAAGCGCGGCGGTTCCGGCAAGAAGCTCGTCAAGCTGGCCGTCTACGGCGTCGGCGGGGTGCTGTTCCTCGGCGCCGCCGCGTACGGCACCGGCCTGATGCTCAACCAGTCCGACATCCCCAAGGGGACCGTCGTGCTCGGCACCGACATCGGCGGCAGCAGCCGCGACCAGGCCATCCACCAGCTCGACGAGACCGTCGGCAAGGCCGGTCAGCAGCCGCTCAAGCTGAAGGTCGGCGACCAGGTGCTGGACCTCGACCCGACCGTGGCCGGGCTCGCCTTCGACACCACCGGCACCGTGGACGGCCTCGCCCAGCACAGCTACAACCCGGTGGACGTCATCAAGTCCCTCCAGGGCGGCACCAAGGCCGTCGCCCCGGAGGTCAAGGTCGACCGGGCCAAGCTGAAGGCCGCCCTGGACACCCTGGCCGCCGGCTCGGGCTCCGGGCTGCAGGAGGGCTACGTCAAGTTCGCCGACAACGGCGACCCGGTCGTCGTGCCCGGCCGGGCCGGCCAGGCCGTGGACTCGGCGAGCGCCCTCGACGTGGTCGAGCAGGCCTACCGCGACCGCGCGGCCGGCAAGCCCGACCAGCCGGTCGCCCTCGCGGTGACGGCCGCCCAGCCCAAGACCTCCGCGCAGGCGCTGCAGGCCGCCGCCGACAGCCTCGGCAAGTCCGCGGTCAACGGCAACATCCACGTCCTGGTCGGCGTCAAGAAGTGGGACTTCGGGCCGAAGAGCGCCGCCAAGGCGCTGACGCTCGTCCCGGACGCCTCCGGCAAGATCGTGCCCAAGTGGGACCTCGACGCGCTGAAGGCCCAGCTGGACGGCGTGTTCGACAAGGTGAAGGTCAAGAAGAACGGCCAGACCGCCGTGCTCACCCCGCAGGACGTCGCGGACGCCCTCACCCCGCTGCTCGAGAAGAGCGGCGACAAGGACCGCACCTTCAAGTTCACCGCCGCCTGACGCCGAGCGGCACCCGTCCAGGGGCGGGGGGGGGGGGCCCGCCCCCCGCGGGGGGGGCGCCCTCTCCCCGTTCCCCGCCGCTCCTCCCACCCCACCCGCCCCCGCCCCCCCCCCGCCCCCCGGCCCCCCCCCCCCGCGGGGGGGCCCGCCCCCCCCCCCCGGGGCGGCCCCCCCCCCCGCCCCTCGACAACTCCACCTCCCGGTCAGCAAGATGTGACGCCACACCTTCCGCCACAGCCACCTCGGGAGCACGCCGATGAGCCGCCGCCTCCACCACCGGACGGCCGTACTCGCCGGTCTCACCGCCCTCTCCCTCTCGCTGGCGCTCTGTTCGTGCGCGTCCGGTCAGGGCGGCGGCTCCGCCGACGGGCTGCCGGCCGCCGGCACCCCCAAGCTGACCTCGATCGACGTCAACCCGCGTGACCGCGCCCAGCTGCGTCAGGGCGGCACCCTCAACCTGGCGATCGCGCAGTTCTCCCGGCAGTGGTCGCCGATCCACGCCGACGGCAGCGAGTCCTCGACGATCAGCGTCACCAAGCCCCTGCTGCCGACCTTCTTCCGCTCCGACGCGGCCGGCACCCAGACCGTCAACCCGGCCTACCTGCAGGACGCCCACGCGGAGCAGCGGGACGGCCGGCAGGTGGTCGTCTGGACGCTCAACCCGAAGGCCCACTGGTCCGACGGCACCCCGATCACGTGGCGCGACATCGAGGCCAACTGGCGCGCCCTGAACGGGAAGGACCCGGCCTACAAGTCGTCCAGCAGCACCGGCTTCGAGCTGGTCTCCTCGGTCGAGCGCGGCAAGGACGACTTCCAGGCCGTGATGACCTTCGACCGCCCGTTCTCCGAGTGGCAGTCGATGTTCAACGGCGCCGCCAACGCGCCGCTGCTGCCGGCGAGCCGGGTCGCCACCCCGGACCAGTTCAACTCCGCCTACCTGGACGCGATCCCGGTCACCGCCGGCCCGTTCAAGGTGGAGCAGCTGGACCGCGCCGCGCAGACCGTCACCCTGGTCGCCGACCCGGGCTGGTGGGGCGACAAGCCGGTGCTGGACCGGATCGTGTTCCACGCGATGCTGCCCAACGCCATGGCCGCCGCCTTCGCCAAGGGCGAGATCGACCTCTTCAACAACGGCCCCGACGTGGCCGGTTACCAGACGATCAGGAACACCAAGGGCGCCGCGGTGCGCCGGGCCGGCGGGCCGGACTTCCGCCAGTTCACGCTGAACGCCCGTACCCCGGCGCTCAGCGACGCGACCGTCCGCCAGGCCGTCTTCCAGGCGATCAACCGGGACGCCGTCATCCGCGCCGACCTCAACGGTCTGGACTGGCCCGCCGTCCCGCTCAACAACCACCTGCTGGTCGCCAACCAGAACGCGTACCGGGACAACTCCCTCGGCCTCAGCCGCTACGACCCCGCCGAGGCCGCCCGCAAGCTGGACGCGGCCGGCTGGAAGCTCGACGGCGACGTGCGGAAGAAGGACGGCCGCGAGCTGAACCTGCGGATGGTCATCCCGGCCGGCGTCACCCAGGCCCAGAACGAGGCCGCCACCACCACCAGGATGCTCAAGGACGTCGGCGTCAAGGTCACCACGGTGACCGCCGCCGCCAACGAGTTCTTCGACCGGTACGTCAACCGCGACGACTTCGACATCACCGCCTACTCGCTGCTCGGCACGCCCTTCCCCGCCAGCGGCAACCGCGCCAACTTCGTCCAGAACGGCGGCACCAACCACGTCGGCGCCGGCAGCCAGGCGGTGGACGCCGCCCTCGACCGGGCCGCCGCGGCACCGGACGCCGCCACCGCGTCCGAGGCGATCAACCAGGCCGACGGCGAACTGTGGAAGGTGGCCGGCGTGCTCCCGCTCTACCAGCGCCCGCAGCTGTACGGCGCCCGCGCCAACCTCGCCAACATCGGCGCGCAGGGGCTGTCCGACATCGCCTGGGAGAACGTCGGCTTCGAGCGCTGAGCCCGGCCGGGGCGGCCGACGCGCACACCGCCGAACCGGCCGGGCCCCGGGTGCCGTTCGCCCCCGGAGCCCGGCCGCTCGCGCGGGCCGGCGTCAGCCCGTCCCGATCACGTCCCGGACCTCGGCGAAGTGGCAGGCCGCCTGGTGCGCGGCCGGGCCCTCCAGCAGCGCGGGCACCGCGAGCAGCGGGACCTCGGTGGAGCAGCGCTCCTCCGCCTTCCAGCAGCGGGTGCGGAAGCGGCAGCCCGACGGCGGGTTGGCCGGTGAGGGCAGGTCGCCGCTGAGCAGGATGCGCTCGCGCTGTTCCCGCCCGGTCGGGTCGGGCACCGGGACGGCCGACAGCAGGGCCTGGGTGTAGGGGTGCGTCGGGTAGGAGTAGATCTCCTCCTCCGTACCGATCTCGACCATCGTGCCGAGGTACATCACGCCGACCCGGTCGGAGATGTGCCGGACGATCGAGAGGTCGTGCGCGATGAACATGTAGGAGAGCCCGAAGTCGCCCTGCAGCTGCTCCAGCAGGTTGATCACCTGTGCCTGGACGGAGACGTCCAGGGCGGAGACCGGCTCGTCACAGATGATCAGCTCCGGCTTGAGCGCGAGGCCGCGGGCGATGCCGATGCGCTGGCGCTGGCCGCCGGAGAACTGGTGCGGGTACCGGTTGATGTACTCCGGGTTCAGCCCGACCACGTCCAGCAGGTCCTGGACGGCCTTGCGGCGGTCCCCCTTGGGCGCCACCTCGGGGTGGATCTCGAAGGGCTCCCCGATGATGTCGCCGACCGTCATCCGCGGGTTCAGCGAGGTGTACGGGTCCTGGAACACCATCTGGATGTTCCGCCGCACCGCCTTCAGCCCGGCCCCGGACAGCCGGGTGATGTCCTCGCCCTTGAAGAGCACCCGGCCGGCCGTGGCCCGCTCCAGGTTCATCAGCACCTTGGCCAGCGTGGACTTCCCGCAGCCGGACTCGCCGACGATGCCCAGCGTCTCGCCCTTCACCAGGTCGAAGCTGACCCCGTCGACCGCCTTCACCGCGCCGACCTGCCGCTTGAAGAGGATGCCCTGGGTCAGCGGGTAGTGCTTGACCAGGTCCCGGACCTCCAGGATCGGCTCAGCCATGGAGGGTCTCCTTCCAGAAGTGGCAGGCGCTGCGGCGGCCCGGCAGGTCGGCCCCGTCGGCGTCCAGCACCGGGACCAGCGCCGGGAGTTCGGTCAGGCAGCGGTCCCGCGCCCGGTCGCAGCGCGGGTTGAACGCGCAGCCCTGCGGGATCCGCAGCAGGCTCGGCGGCAGGCCCTTGATCGCGTAGAGGTCCTGCCCCTTCTGGTCCAGCCGCGGGATCGAGGTGAGCAGGCCGCGGGTGTACGGGTGGGCGGGCCGGGCGTAGAGCTCGCGCACCGGGGCGGTCTCGACGATCCGGCCCGCGTACATCACGGCGATCTTGTCCGCGACGTCGGCGACCACGCCGAGGTCGTGGGTGATCAGGATCAGCCCCATGTGGAACTCGTTCTGCAGCTCGGCGAGCAGGTCCATCACCTGGGCCTGGACGGTGACGTCCAGGGCGGTGGTGGGCTCGTCCGCGATGATCAGGTCGGGCTCCATGGAGAGCGCCATGGCGATCATGATGCGCTGGCGCATGCCGCCGGAGAACTGGTGCGGGAAGTCGCCGACGCGCTGCCTGGCGGCGGGGATGCGCACCCGCTCCATCAGCTCGACGGCCTTCTCCTTCGCCTCCTTGCGGGTGGCCCCCTGGTGCACCCGGAACATCTCGCCGAGCTGGTAGCCCACGCTGAGCACCGGGTTGAGCGAGGAGAGCGCGTCCTGGAAGATCATCGCGATCTTCCGGCCGCGCACCGCCCGCCGGGCCTTGGCGCCCATGGTCAGCAGGTCCTGACCGCGGAAGAGGATCCGGCCCGCCGTGATCCGCCCCGGCGGCATGTCGAGGATGCCCATGATCGCCTGCGCGGTCACCGACTTGCCCGAGCCGGACTCCCCCAGCACCGCCAGGGTCTCGCCGGCCGACACCGAGTAGCTCACCCCGTTGACGGCCTTGGCGACGCCGTCCCGGGTGTGGAACTCGATGTGCAGGTCGTCGACCTCCAGCAGCGGCGTGCCGGGCACCAGGTGCTCCCGTCCGCCGCCGATCACCTGGACCGCGTCCATCCGCGGCCCGCCGTCCCTGCTCCCGGACGGCTTCGTCAGGTCAGCCATGGTTCGCGGCCCTCCTCAGCGCAGTTTGGGGTCGAGGGCGTCGCGGACCGCGTCGCCGAGCATGATGAACGCCAGCACGGTGATGCTCAGCACGGCCGCCGGGAAGAGCAGCACGTGCGGGGCGTTCAGGAAGCGGGACTGGGCGTCGCTGATCATCAGGCCCCAGGAGATCGCCGGGGACTGGATGCCGATGCCCAGGTAGGACAGCGCCGCCTCGGCGCCGATGTAGACGCCGAGGTTGATGGTGGAGACCACGATCACCGGGGCCACCGCGTTCGGCAGGATGTGCCGGGTGACGATCCGCCGGGTGCCGGCCCCCAGCGCGCGGGCCGCGACGACGTAGTCGTTGTGCTTGTTGGAGATCACCGCCGAGCGCATCAGCCGGTAGATCTGCGGCCAGCCGAGCACCGCCATCACCGCCGAGACCGTCCAGGCGTTGCCCTTCTGCCAGGTCGACATGATGAGCATGCCGCCGAGCAGCAGCGGGATCGCGAAGAAGATCTCGGTGACCCGGGAGAGCAGGCTGTCCCAGAAGCCGGCCAGCCAGCCCGCCAGCAGACCGAGGGTCCCGCCGACCAGGACCACCAGCGAGGTGGTCAGGAGGCCGACGATGATCGAGTTGCGGGCGCCCCAGACCGTCCGGGTGTAGATGTCGCAGCCCTGGACGTCGAAGCCGAACCAGTGGTCGGCGCTGGGGCGCTTCAACGAGGAGGAGAGCTCGCAGAAGCCGGCCGAGTTCGGGTCCTGGTCGGTGAACAGCTGCGGGGCGACGGCCAGCGCCACCATGAACAGCACCAGCAGGCCGCCGATGATGAAGAGCGGGTTGCGCCGCAGGTCGTACCAGGCGTCGGTCCAGAGGCTGGCCACCCGCTCCTTGCCGGCCGCGGCCGGGGCGGCCGGGGCCGCGACGTCCCCGCCGGCCTGCGCGGGGATCGACACCTTCACGTCCTCGTGCTTCGTCGGCTCACTCATAGCGGATCCTCGGGTCAAGAACGGCGTAGAGCAGGTCGACCACCAGGTTGGTGAACAGGTAGACCATCACCAGGGCGCTCACCACGCCCACCACGATGGTCCGTTCGCGCAGGTAGACGGACTGGAACAGCTGGTGGCCGATCCCGGGGATGTTGAAGATGCCCTCGGTGATCACCGCCCCGCCCATCAGTCCGCCCAGGTCCATGCCGAGGAAGGTGATGATCGGGATCAGCGCGTTCCGGAGCCCGTGCCGCACCACCACCCGCACCGGACTCAGGCCCTTGGCCACCGCGGTGCGGACGTAGTCGGCCCGCATCACCTCGATCAGGCTGGTCCGGGTGAGCCTGGCGATGTACGCGAGCGAGGTGGACGCCAGCACGTAGGCCGGCACCAGGTACGAGCGGAACCCGGCGTCCTCGTTGAAGGAGACCGGGAAGAAGTCGATGCCGTAGTCGCGGTTGAGCTTCACCCCGAGCAGCAGCTGGAGCACGAAGCCGATCACGAAGGTCGGGATGGAGATGACCATCAGGGTCGAGATCAGCACCAGGTTGTCGATGAAGCGCCCGCGCCGCAGCGCGGCGACCACGCCGGCCACGATGCCGATGACCATCTCCACGCCCAGCGCGGTCAGCGCCAGGTTGATCGTGTACGGGAAGGCCCGCGTCATCACGTCGACCACCGCGTTGCCGCGGTAGTCCTCACCGAAGTCGCCCTTGAACAGCCCGATCAGGTAGTGCCAGTACTGGACGAAGAACGGGTCGTCCAGGTGGTACCGGTCGCGCAGGATCGCCACCACGGTGGGGTCCGCGCGCTTCTCACCGGCCAGCGCTTGGATGGGGTCGCCAGGCAGCAGGAAGACCAGTGCGTAGATCAGGAACGTCGCGCCGAGGATCACGGGTAGGGCCTGGATGACCCGGCGGACCACATAGCGGCCCATGCGGCCTCCTCACGGTTGGGGGCACGCCACTGACGGGCGGTGCGGGGGTTTCCCGCACCGCCCATCGGTGGTGCCGGTCGTGGGCTCCTCCCGCCCGCCGGGGGCGGGAGGGTGACGTCGGATCAGGCGAGCTCGACGCTGGCCAGGTCGATCCGGTTCTGCGCGTCCACGATCACGTTCTTCACGGCCTTCGTGTAGGCCGAGGAGAGCATGTAGGTGTAGACCGGGATGTACGGGAGGTCCTTGATCAGGATGTCGTCGGCCTGCTGGTAGAGCTTGATGCCCTCGTCGTCGGTCTTCGCGCCGTCGGCCTTGGCGAGCAGCGCCTCGAAGTCCTCGTTGACGTAGCCGCCGTAGTTGGAGCCGTTCTCGATGGCGACCTTGGAGAAGATCGGGCGCAGGTAGTTCTCGATGGACGGGTAGTCCATCTGCCAGGCCATCCGGAAGGCGCCCGAGTACTCCTTCTTGCCCAGGGCGTCGAGGATCTTGCCGAACTTCTCGAACGGCTTGAAGGTGACCTCGATGCCGAGGTTGTTCTTCAGCTGGTTGCCGACGGCCTCGATCCACTCCTTGTGGCCGCCGTCCGCGTTGTACCCGATCTCGAGCTTGTTGCCGGGCAGGCCGCCGGACTGGGTGTAGAGCTCCTTGGCCTTCGCCGGGTTGTACTTGGCGGCGTCGCCGAGGGCGCCCTGGCGGTAGCCGGGGATGATCGGGCTGATGAAGTCCGAGGCCGGCACGCGGGTGCCGGAGAAGATCGTCTTGCAGATCGCGTCGCGGTCGATCGCCATCGAGATCGCCTTGCGCAGGTCCGCGCTCTTGAACGCCGGGTTGGTCGAGATCGGGAATCCGAGGTAGCCGACACCGGATTCCGGCCGGTAGATGTACCGGTCGCCGAACTCCTGGGAGACCGTCGCGAGCGCCGAGATCGGCAGCTTGTTGGTGATCTGGATGTTGTCCGCGCGGAGGTCGTTGTACGCGGTTTCCAGCTTGTCGTAAATCTTGAACGTGACCGAATCCAGCTTCGCCTTTCGGTCGAAGGACGGGAAGTTGTCGTACCGCTTGATCTTGATCTGCTTGTTGTGCTCCCAGGCGCCGTCCATCTGGAACGGACCGTTTCCGATCGGCTTGTCGCCGAACGCCTTCGGGTCCGCGAAGAACGCCTTCGGCAGCGGGTAGAAGGCGTTGTACCCGAGCATGGTCTTGAACTGCGAGAACGGCGCCTTGAGGGTGACGGTGAAGGTCTTGTCGTCGACCACCTTCAGGCCCTTGAGCTCGGTCGCGGTCGGCTTCTTGTCCTTGCCCGGGGCGAGGTCCTCGGAGCCGAGGATCTTGTCGTAGAACGGCAGGCCCTGCGCGGCGTTGTCCTGGTTGGCGCCCCAGTTCCAGGCGTCCACGAAGGACTGCGCGGTGACCTTCTCGCCGTTGTGGAAGGTGTAGCCGTCCTTGAGCTTGATGGTCCAGACGGTGGCGTCCTGGGTCTCGATCGACTCGGCGACGCGCAGCTTGGGCGCGGTGGTCTTGGGGTCGTACTCGACGAGGCCAGCGAAGAGCGCGAACTCCACCTGCGCACCCTCGGACTCCGCGGTGTTCTGCGGGATCAGGCCGTTCTGCGGCTCACCCGACTCGATGCTGATCGAGCCGCCGGTCTTGCCCGTGCCGCCGCTCGCCTGCTCCGAGGACTTCTTGTCGCTGCCGGTGCTGCACGCGGAGATCGCCAGTGCCGCACACGCCGCGAGCGCGGTCAGACGCATCGTCTTGGTGAGCCTCATTCAACTGCTCCTCGATTTAGGGGCTTACGAACGAACGGCGCCCCGCCACTCGGTGTGCCGGGCATGGCGGAGGTCGACATCAGGGCCGATCCACACAGTTGGCGAGGTGACCGCTGATACGCGCAGAGCAACTATCGATCAACCGACCCCCCTTGCGGAATCCACGTCACGTCTCTTTTCAATTACATGCTCAGGCCAGGCCGGACAATGCTCGCCAAATTCCCGCATATCGAAAACGGAATCATCCGCTCCGAGCGCCGAATAGCGAACACCGGATGCCGGTATTCGCGCGTTTACGAGGAGTAATGATCTTTCCGGCGGTATTTCCGCAGCACAACGCGAGGGCGCGCCCTCGATCGAGGACGCGCCCTGGATGCCTCGCCGCGCCGGCGGCGTCAACCGAATCGTTACCCGGGCGGACCGCTCCCCGGCCCGTCCTCCCCGCCCTGCGGGCCCGGCTCGTCCTGCGGGCCCTGCCCGCCCGGCCCCTCGCCGCGCTCCGCCGCGCCCTGCCCGTTCTCGCGCTCCGCCGCGCTCTGCCCGTTCTCGCGCTCCGCCGCGCCCTGCCCGTTCTCGCGCTCCGCCGCGCCCTGCCCGTTCTCGCGCTCCGCCGCGCCCTGCCCGTTCTCGCGCTCCGCAGCGAAGTGACACGCCGAGTCGTGCCGCGCCGCCCCCTCCAGCCACGACGGCGAGGTCAGCAGCGGCGTCTCGGTCGCACAGCGGTCCTGCGCCTTCCAGCACCGGGTGCGGAAGCGGCAGCCCGAGGGCGGGTTGGCCGGCGAGGGGACGTCCCCGGTGAGCACGATCCGGTCCCGGGACTCCCTGGCCGTCGGGTCGGGCACCGGGACGGCCGACAGCAGGGCCTGGGTGTACGGGTGGGTGGCGTGGTCGTAGATCTCCGCGTCGCTGCCGATCTCGACCATCCTGCCGAGGTACATCACCCCGACCCGGTCGGAGATGTGCCGGACGATCGAGAGGTCGTGGGCGATGAACATGTACGACAGGTTGAAGTCGCCCTGCAGCTGCTCCAGCAGGTTGATCACCTGCGCCTGGACGGAGACGTCCAGCGCCGAGACCGGCTCGTCACAGATGATCACCTCCGGCTTGAGCGCCAGCCCCCGGGCGATGCCGATGCGCTGGCGCTGGCCGCCGGAGAACTGGTGCGGGTACCGGTTGATGTACTCCGGGTTCAGCCCGACCACGTCCAGCAGGTCCTGGACGGCCTTGCGGCGGTCCCCCTTCGGTGCCACCTCGGGGTGGATCTCGAAGGGCTCCCCGATGATGTCGCCGACCGTCATCCGCGGGTTCAGCGAGGTGTACGGGTCCTGGAACACCATCTGGATGTTCCGGCGCACCGCCTTCAGCCCGGCCCCGGACAGCCGGGAGATCTCCTCGCCCTTGTACTTCACGGACCCGCCGGTGGCCGGCTCCAGGTTCATCAGCACCTTGGCCAGCGTGGACTTCCCGCAGCCGGACTCGCCGACGATGCCCAGCGTCTCGCCCTGCATCAGGTCGAAGCTGACCCCGTCGACCGCCTTCACCGCGCCGACCTGCTTCTTGAAGACGATCCCCTTGGTCAGCGGGAAGTGCTTGACCAGCTCCCGCACCTCCAGGATCGGCTCCCCGCGCGGCACGGCCTGGGCGAAGGCGGCCTCCGCGGGCACCGCACCCAGTGCGCTGGCTCCGTTAGCGCTGCTCATGGAGGGTCTCCTTCCAGAAGAAGCAGGCACTGCCCCGCCCGGTCACCGGGGCGCCGTCGTCGTCGGTGACGGGGAACAGCTCCGGCACCTCGGCCCGGCAGCGGTCCTGCGCCCGCGGGCAGCGCGGGTTGAACGCGCAGCCCTTGGGGATCCGCAGCAGGTTGGGCGGCAGGCCCTTGATCGCGTAGAGCTCCTGGCCCTTCTGGTCCAGCCGGGGGATGGAGTCCAGCAGGCCGCGGGTGTACGGGTGGGCGGGCCGGGCGTAGAGCTCGTGCACCGGGGCGGTCTCGACGATCCTCCCCGCGTACATCACGGCGATCTTGTCCGCGACGTCGGCGACCACGCCGAGGTCGTGGGTGATCAGGATCAGCCCCATGTGGAACTCGGCCTGCAGCTCCGCGAGCAGGTCCATCACCTGGGCCTGGACGGTGACGTCCAACGCCGTGGTGGGCTCGTCCGCGATGATCAGGTCCGGTTCCAGGGCCAGCGCCATGGCGATCATGATGCGCTGGCGCATGCCGCCGGAGAACTGGTGCGGGTAGTCGTTGACGCGCTGCTTGGCGGCGGGGATGCGCACCCGGTCCATCAGCTCGACGGCCTTGTCCTTGGCGTCCTTGCGGGACGTCCCGTGGTGGGCGCGGAACATCTCGCCGAGCTGGAAGCCCACCGTCAGCACCGGGTTGAGCGAGGAGAGCGCGTCCTGGAAGATCATCGCGATCTTCTGCCCGCGGATCTTCCGCCGCTCCTCCTTGCCCATCTTCAACATGTCCTGGCCGCGGAAGCGGATCTCACCGCGCGGGATGCGGGCCGGCGGCATGTCCAGGATCCCCATGATCGCCTGCGCGGTCACCGACTTGCCCGAGCCGGACTCCCCCAGCACCGCCAGCGTCTCCCCGGCCCGGACGCTGTAGTTGACCCCGTTCACCGCCCTGGCGACGCCGTCCCGGGTGACGAACTCGACGTGCAGGTCCCGCACGTCGAGCAGCGGCCCCTCGTACGGCGCCTCGCGCGCGGGCCTGGTGGCGTCCACAGCTGTAGTCACGATGCGTTCCCCTCGCTCAGCGAAGCTTCGGGTCGAGGGCGTCGCGCACCGCGTCGCCCATCATGATGAAGGCCAGCACGGTGACGGAGAGCGCCGCGGCCGGGAAGAACATCACGTACGGCGCGGTGCGGATCACCTTCTGGGCGGAGGAGATGTCGATGCCCCAGGAGATGGTCGGGTCCTGCAGGCCGATGCCGAGGAAGCTCAGCGTGGCCTCGGTCGCGATGTACCCGCCGAGCGCGATGGTGGCGACCACGATGACCGGCGCCACCGCGTTCGGCAGGATGTGCCGGAGCATCAGCCGCCCGGTGCCCGCGCCGAGCGCCCGCCCGGCCACCACGTAGTCGGCCTGTTTGACGGTCAGCACGGCGCCGCGCATCACGCGGGCGATCTGGGTCCAGCCGAGGACGACCAGGGCGAAGACCACGGCCCACACCGTGCGGCTGGAGAAGCCGTTCAGCAGGACCAGGGCGCCGAGCAGCAGCGGGATGCCGAAGAAGATGTCGATGATCCGGGAGAGCACTGCGTCCACGGCGCCGCCGAAGTAGCCGGCGACCATGCCGGTCAGCCCGCCGAGCAGGGTGACGCCGGCGGTCACGAAGATGCCGACCGTGATCGAGGCGCGGGCGCCGTACACCACCCGGGCGTAGATCGAGCGGCCCTGGGCGTCGTAGCCGAACCAGCCGGCCCCGAAGAAGTCGGTCCAGTCCGGGCGCTTGAGGTAGTCGTGCACCAGGTCGGCCTTGCGCGGGTCGGCGTCGGTGAACGCCCACGGGAAGATCGACATGATGATCAGCAGCAGGATCAGGACGGTCGAGATCAGGAAGACCGGCCGCCGCCGCAGGTCGCGCCAGGCGTCGCCCCAGAGGCTGCGGGCCTCCTCCCGTTTGGCCGGGTCGGCCTCGATCAGGGTCTCCTGCTCGACCGCCATGCCCTGCTCGCCGGCGAAGTCGAGGTGCGATACCCCGGGCTTGGGGTGCGGCTCGTACGAGTCCTCGTCGTGGATGTCAGGCATAGCGGATCCTCGGGTCCAGGACCGCGTAGAGCAGGTCGACGAGCAGGCTGGCGACGAGGTAGACGATCACCAGGACGGTGACGATGCCGACCACCGTCGGGCCTTCCTTCTGGTTGATCGCCCGGTACAGGACGTTGCCGATGCCCTGCACGTTGAAGATCCCCTCGGTGACGATGGCGCCGCCCATCAGCGCGCCGAGGTCCGTGCCGAGGAAGGTGACCACCGGGATCAGCGAGTTGCGCAGCAGGTGGCGGGTGATGATGGTCCGCCGGGGCAGGCCCTTGGCGACCGCCGTGCGCATGTAGTCGGCCCGCAGGTTCTCGCCGATGGACGTGCGGGTGAGCCGCGCCACGAACGCGAGCGAGAGCGAGCCGAGCACGATCGCGGGCAGGATCAGCTGGGAGATGTCGGTGGAGTCCTGCACGGTCGGAGTGACCCAGCCCAGGTTGGTCGCGAAGATCGTCTGGGCGATGTAGGCCAGCACGAAGACCGGGATCGAGATCACCAGCAGGGTGAGGACCAGCACCGCGGTGTCCCGGATGCTGCCGCGCCGCAGGCCGGAGACGACGCCGAGGAGCAGGCCGAAGATCACCTCGAAGCCGAAGGCCAGCAGGGCGAGCCGGATGGTCACCGGGAAGGCGTCCGCCATGATGTCGGTGACGGGGCGGCCGGTGAAGCTGGTGCCGAAGTCGCCCTGGAAGAGGTTGCCCATGTAGTGCAGGTACTGCTTCCAGACCGGCTGGTCGAGGTAGTACTTGTGTTTGATGCTGGCCACCACCGCGGGGTCGGCGGCCTTCTGGCCGAACAGGGCCGAGACCGGATCGCCCGGCAGCGTGTAGACCATCAGGAAGATCAACAGCGTGGCGCCGAAGAACACCGGGATCATCTGCAGCACCCGCCGCAGTACGTAACTGCCCATCCGAGCCTCCTTCCTAGGTGCGCGACCGGCCGGGACGGTCGGCCGGGAGGGCCGGGCCCCGCCCTCCGTGCGGGGAGGGCGGGGCCGGCGCGGGGGGCCTGGTCAGCCCTTGACCTCGACCTGGGTCCAGGCCGGGTTGCCGAAGGAGTCGAACATGACGTTCTGCACGTTGGTGGAGTAGCCCGAGTTGGTGCGGTAGTACCAGAGCGGGATGGCGGGCATCCCGCTCGGCAGCACCCCCTCGGCCTGCTGGTAGCCGGTCACCGTGTCGGAGATGTTGGGGGCCTCGTCCGCCTTGGTGGCGTCCGCGTCGAACTGCGGGTCGCTGTAGCCGAAGTCGTTGGACGCGGCGCCGGTGCGGTAGACGTCGGACAGGAAGTTGGCGTTCAGCGGGTAGTCCTGCACCCAGCCGGTCCGGAAGGCGCCGGTGACCTGGTGCCCGGTGATCGCCGCCCGGGCCGTCTTGAAGTCGGGCTTCGGGTCCCCGGTGCACTCGACGCCGGTGTTCTGCCGGATCGAGTTGCAGACCGCGTCGACCCACTCCTTGTGGCCGCCGTCCGCGTTGTACGTGATGGTCAGCTTGTTGCCGGGGACACCGCCGCCCTCGGTGATCAGCTGCTTGGCCTTGGCCGGGTCGAAGTTGCAGAAGTCGCCGCAGGTGCCGGCCTTGTAGCCCTCGACGCCGTCGGCCACCCAGGCGGAGGCGGGCGCGCGCGACCCCTGCAGCACCGTCTTGGTGATGGTGTTGCGGTCGATCGCCATCGACAGGCCCTGGCGCACCTTGGCCTTCTCCGGCGGGGCCCAGTCGGCCTGGTAGAGCGGGAAGCCGATGTTCTGGATGGCGCCCTGCGGGGAGTCGATCGCCCGGTCCCCGAGGTCGCTCTTGTAGGTGGCCAGCGCGGACGGCGGCACCTGGTCCATCACGTCGAGGTTGTTGGACTGCAGGTCCGCGTAGGCGGCCTCGGACGTGTTGTACATCTTGAAGACGACGCCGCCGTTCTTCGGCTTGTCCACGCCCTGGTAGTCCGGGAAGGTCTTGGTGACCACCTGCTGGTTGTGCGACCAGCTGACGAACTGGTACGGGCCGTTGCCCACCGGCTTCTGGCCGTACCCGGCCGGGTCGTTGAAGAAGCCGTCCGGCAGCGGCGAGAAGGCGATGTAGCCGAGCTTGTACTCGAAGTACGAGACCTTGTTGACCAGCTTGATGGTGAAGCCCAGGTCACCGGTGACGGTCAGGCCGGACATCTTGGTGGTGGTCGGCTGGCCGCTGGCCGGGTGGACGTCCTTGTAGCCCTCGATGTCCGAGAACCAGGAGCTGTTGATCTGGTTGTTGCTGGCGGTCGCCGCCCAGTTCCAGGCGTCGACGAAGTTCTTGGCGTGCACCGGGGTGCCGTCGTGGAACTTCCAGCCGTCGTTCAGGGTCACCGTGAAGGTCTGCGAGTCGCTGGTGTCGATCGACTTCGCCACCTGCATGCGGATCTTCGCGTTGCTCGGGTCGTAGTCCACGAGCCCCTTGAAGAGGTTCTGGATGATGCGACCACCGCCGACCTCGTTCGCGTTGGCGGGCTGCAACGGGTTCTGCGGCTCGCTGCTCTGGTAGCTGAAGGTCTTGCTGGTGTCCGACGAGCTGCTGCCTCCGCCGCCGCTGCTGCACCCGGTGGCCACCAGGACCACGGATGTCGCAGCGGCGAGGACCCAACGAGCGCGGGCGGCTACGGGCATGGAGGTCCCTCCTCATGGTGTGTGTCGCATCACACCCCATGAGAAGCGCGCCCCGGCGACGGCGCGAGTCGGGTACCCCCGGACGGGTGCAGGACCCCGCCCGCCGAGTTGACGGAACGACGGAAGGGCCCGCGGCGCGTGGCCGCGGGCCCTTCCGGGTGCCTCGTGAGGAGCGGGGATCAGGCGGCGGCCGTCTCCCGGACCTCGGCGAAGTGACAGGCCGACTGGTGCGCGGCCGGGCCCTCCAGGACCGAGGGCACCGCGAGCAGCGGGACCTCGGTGGAGCAGCGCTCCTCCGCCTTCCAGCAGCGGGTGCGGAAGCGGCAGCCCGACGGCGGGTTGGCCGGCGAGGGGATGTCGCCGCTCAGGATGATCCGGTCGCGCGACTCGCGCGCGGTCGGGTCCGGCACCGGCACGGCGGACAGCAGCGCCTGGGTGTACGGGTGGGTGGCGTTCTCGTAGATCTCCTCGTCGCTGCCGATCTCGACCATCTTGCCGAGGTACATCACGCCGACGCGGTCGGAGATGTGCCGGACGATGGAGAGGTCGTGCGCGATGAACATGTAGGAGAGCTCGAAGTCGCTCTGCAGCTGCTCGAGCAGGTTGATCACCTGCGCCTGGACGGAGACGTCCAGGGCGGAGACCGGCTCGTCGCAGATGATGATCTCGGGCTTGAGCGCGAGGCCGCGGGCGATGCCGATGCGCTGGCGCTGGCCGCCGGAGAACTGGTGCGGGTACCGGTTGATGTACTCCGGGTTCAGACCCACGACGTCCAGGAGGTCCTGGACGGCCTTACGGCGGTCGCCCTTGGGCGCCACCTCGGGGTGGATCTCGAAGGGCTCCCCGATGATGTCGCCGACCGTCATGCGCGGGTTCAGCGAGGTGTACGGGTCCTGGAACACCATCTGGATGTTGCGGCGGACGGCCTTGAGGCCGGCACCGCTGAGCTTGGAGATGTCCTCGCCCTTGAAGAGCACCTGGCCGGAGGTGGCCCGCTCCAGGTTCATCAGCACCTTGGCCAGCGTGGACTTGCCACAGCCGGACTCGCCGACGATGCCGAGCGTCTCGCCCCGCATCAGGTCGAAGGAGATGCCGTCGACCGCCTTGACCGCGCCGACCTGCTTCTTGAAGAGGATGCCCTGGGTCAGCGGGTAGTGCTTGACCAGGTCCTTGACCTCCAGGATGGGCTCAGCCATGGAGGGTCTCCTTCCAGAGGTGGCACGCGCTGCGGCGGCCGGTGAGCTCCTTGCCGTCCTTGTCGGTCACCTGGTGCAGCGCCGGGATCTCCGTGCGGCACAGGTCGGTGGCGACGTCACAGCGGGGGTTGAACGCGCAGCCGGCCGGGACCTTCAGCAGGTTCGGGGGCAGGCCCTTGATCGCGTAGAGCTCCTGGCCCTTCTGGTCCAGGCGCGGGATCGAGCGGAGCAGGCCCTTGGTGTACGGGTGCGCCGGGTTGGCGTACAGCTCGCGCACCGGGGCGGTCTCGACGATCCGGCCCGCGTACATCACGGCGATCTTGTCCGCGACGTCGGCGACCACGCCGAGGTCGTGGGTGATCAGGATCAGGCCCATGTTGTACTCGGCCTGCAGCTCGGCGAGCAGGTCCATCACCTGGGCCTGGACGGTGACGTCCAGGGCGGTGGTGGGCTCGTCCGCGATGATCAGGTCGGGCTCCATGGAGAGCGCCATGGCGATCATGATGCGCTGGCGCATGCCGCCGGAGAACTGGTGCGGGTAGTCGCCGACGCGCTGCCTGGCGGCGGGGATGCGCACCCGCTCCATCAGCTCGACGGCCTTCTCCCGGGCCTCCTTCTTGGAGGCGCCGCGGTGCACCCGGAACATCTCGCCCAGCTGGGCGCCGACGGTCATGACGGGGTTGAGCGAGGACAGCGCGTCCTGGAAGATCATCGCGATCTTCTGGCCGCGGATGAGCCGGCGCTCCTCCTCCTTCATGGCCAGCATGTCCTGGCCGCGGTAGAGGATCTGGCCCTGGCTGATCTTGCCGGGCGGCATGTCCAGGATGCCCATGATGGTCTGGGCGGTCACCGACTTGCCGGAGCCGGACTCGCCGAGCACCGCGAGGGTCTCGCCGGCGGCCACGGAGTAGTTGACGCCGTTCACGGCCTTGGCGACGCCGTCCCGGGTGTGGAACTCCACGTGGAGGTCCTTGACCTCCAGCAGCGGGGTGCCGATTTCGAGCCGGCCGCTCTTCTGGTTCTTCTCGATCACGGTGGTCATCGGGTCGTCACCTCTTCTCTCAGCGGAGCTTCGGGTCGAGGGCGTCGCGGACCGCGTCGCCGAGCATGATGAAGGCCAGCACGGTGACGCTCAGGACCGCAGCGGGGAAGAGCAGCACGTGCGGGGCCGCCAGGAAGCGCACCTGGGCGTCGCTGATCATCAGGCCCCAGGAGATCTCCGGGGACTGGACGCCGATGCCCAGGTAGGACAGCGCCGCCTCGGCACCGATGTAGACGCCCAGGCTGATCGCGGCGACGACGATGACCGGCGCGATGGCGTTCGGCAGGATGTGCCGGAAGGTGATCCGGCCGGCGCCGGCGCCCAGGGCGCGGGCGGCCATCACGTAGTCGTTGTTCTTGTTGGACAGCACCGAGGCGCGCATGATGCGGAAGATCTGCGGCCAGCCGAGGACGGCCATCACCAGCGAGACGGTGTAGGCGTTGCCCTTCTCCATCACCGACATGATCAGCATGCCGCCGAGCAGCAGCGGGATCGAGAAGAAGATCTCGGTGAAACGGGACAGGATCGAGTCGATGATCCCGCCCTTCCAACCCGCCCAGAGACCGAGCAGCGCACCCACCAGGGTGACCGTGGCGGTGGTCAGGATGCCGACGATGATCGAGTTGCGGGCACCCCAGATGGTGCGGGTGTAGTTGTCGCAACCCTGGACGTCGTACCCGAACCAGTGCTCGGCGCTCGGGCGCTCCAGCGAGTGCGACAGGTCGCACGCGCCGTTGTCGAACGGGCTGCCGTCGGTGAACCACTGCGGCACGATCGAGATGACGATCAGCGCCAGGACCAGCACGCTGCCGATGATGAACAGCGGGTTGCGCCGCAGGTCGCGGACCGCGTCCGACCAGAGGCTGGCGACGCGCTCCGGCTTCGCCTTCGCCGGCGCGGCCTTCGGGCTGTTGTCCCCGGCCGGCGCCGAGGCGTCCTTGGTGATGGTGTCACTCATAGCGAATCCTCGGGTCGAGCACGGCGTACAGCATGTCCACGAGCAGGGTGGTCAGGAGGTAGATCAGCACCAGCAGCGTGACGACGCCGACGATGATCGTGCCCTGCTTCTGGTACACGGCCTGGGCGAGCAGACCGCCGATGCCGTGGATGTTGAAGATCTTCTCGGTGATCACCGCGCCGCCCATCAGACCGCCGAGGTCGGCGCCGAGGAACGTGATGATCGGGATCAGCGCGTTGCGCAGGGCGTGACGGCCGATCACCCGACGACGCTTCAGACCCTTGGCGACCGCGGTGCGGACGTAGTCCGCGCGCATGGTCTCCATCAGGCTGGTGCGGGTCAGGCGGGCGACGTACGCCAGCGAGAGCGAGGCCAGGACGAAGGCCGGCAGCAGGTAGGCCCGCAGCCCGTCGTCCTCGTTGAACGAGACCGAGAATAGTTCGATGCCGTACGAGTTCTTCAACTGGACGCCGAGGACCAGCTGGAGGATGAAGCCGGTGACGAAGACCGGGATCGAGATGACCAGCAGCGTGCTGATGAGGATCAGCTGGTCGAGGAACTTGCCCTTGCGAAGGGCCGCCATGACACCCGCAGCGACACCGACGACCGCCTCGATGACGAAAGCCACCAGGGCGAGGTTGACGGTGTACGGGAAGGCGTCACCGATCAGGTCGCTCACCTGGCGGCCCTGCAGGCTCTCACCGAGGTCGCCCCTGAACACACCCGAGATGTAGTTCCAGTACTGAACGAGGAACGGGTCGTTCAGGTGGTACTTCTGACGGATCATGTCCGCCACGATCGGGTCGGCGCGCCTCTCGCCCGCCAGCGCCTGCACCGGGTCACCCGGCAGCTTGAAGACGATCCAGTAGATCAGGAACGTCGCACCGATGAGAACAGGGATCGCCTGTATCAGCCGGCGGATCACATAGCGGCCCATCAGACCTCCATACTTTCGGACAAGGAAGGGAGGCGGGAGGACTCGGACTGTGGTCCGGTCCACCCGCCCCCATTCGTCTGACTACCGGATCAGCCGGCCAGCTCGACTTCGGCCAGGTTGTAACGCGACTGGGCGTCGGTGTCGAAGTTCTTGATCTTCTTCGTGTACGCCGCCGAGGCCTGGTAGCTGTAGACCGGGATGTACGGCATCTCCTTGATGAGGATGTCGTCGGCCTGCTGGTAGAGCTTGATGCCCTCGTCCTCGGTCTTCGCCTGGTCGGCCTGGTTCAGCAGGTTCTCGAAGTCCTCGTTGACGTAGCCGCCGTAGTTCGAGCCGCTCTCGATCGCGACCTTCGAGAAGATCGGACGGAGGTAGTTCTCGATCGACGGGTAGTCCATCTGCCACGCCATGCGGAAGGCGCCCTGGTACTGCTTGGCCTGCAGCGCGTCCAGGATCTTGCCGAACTTCTCGAACGGCTTGAAGGTGACCTCGACGCCGAGGTTCTTCTTCAGCTGGTTGCCGACGGCCTCGATCCACTCCTTGTGGCCGCCGTCGGCGTTGTAGCCGAGCTCCAGGGTGTTGTTCGGCAGACCGCCGGCCTGGGTGAAGAGGTCCTTGGCCTTCGCCGGGTCGTACTTGCAGGCGTCGCCGCAGGCGTCCTTGCGGTAGCCGTTGATCAGCGGGCTGATGAAGTCCGAGGCCGGGACGCGGGTGCCGGCGAAGATCGTCTTGGTGATCTGGTCCCGGTCGATCGCCATCGAGATCGCCTTGCGGATCTCGGGCTTGGCGTAGGCCGGGTTGTAGGCGATCGGGAAGCCGATGTAACCGACGCCCGACTCCGGCTTGTTGATGTAGCGGTCACCGAACTCGCTGGCCACGGAGGACATGGCGGAGATCGGGAGCTTGTTGGTGGCCTGGATGTTGTCGGCGCGCAGGTCGTTGTACGCGGTGTCCAGGTTGTCGTAGATCTTGAACGTGACGTTCTGCAGCTTGGCCTTGGTGCCGCCGTAGTTGTCGAATCGCTTGATCTTGATCTGCTTGTTGTGCTCCCAGGCGCCGTCCATCTGGAACGGGCCGTCACCGATCGGGTTCTCGCCGAAGGCCTTCGGGTCGGCGAAGAACGCGTCGGGCAGCGGGTAGAACGCGCTGTAGCCCAGCATGGTCTTGAACTGGGAGAACGGGTTCTTCAGGGTGACGGTGAAGGTCTTGTCGTCGACGACCTTCAGGCCCGACAGCTCGGTGGCGGTGGGCTTCTTGTCCTTGCCCGGGGCCAGCTGCTCGGAGCCCTCGATCTTGTCGAAGAACGGCATGCCCTCGGCGGCGTTGTCCTGGTTGGCGCCCCAGTTCCAGGCCTTCACGAAGGACTTGGAGGTGACCTTCTCACCGTTGTGGAAGGTGTAGCCGTCCTTGAGCTTGATCGTCCAGACCTTGGAGTCCGTGGTCTCGATCGACTCGGCCACCTGCAGGCGCGGGGCGTTGGTCTTCTTGTCGTAGTCGACCAGACCGGTGAACAGCGCGTAGAGGACCTGGTTGCCCTCGGACTCGGCGGTGTTCTGCGGGATCAGACCCTTCTGCGGCTCACCGAGCTGGACGGCGATGCTGCCGCCGCCGGACGCGGCCTTGTCGCTGCTCTTCGAGCTCGTGCTGCAAGCGGTCGCCGCAAGGGCGATCGCGGTAGCCGCGACAACCCACTTGGTCGTGGTTGCACCGCGCATGGGGGATGCCTCCTGAAATCGACTATCCAACGAGGAGAGCACCGCGGAAGGTTGATACCGGATCCGCTGTGCCGTCCGCGCTCGTGGTTTCGGCGCGCACCCCTGCGCGTTAACCCTTGACCCGAGCCTGACTGGCTCCACTATCCGTCACGCACGGACACGAAAGTGACCAATGCCGATCTCAATTAGGTCACATGAACGGTCGGTAAGTTTCGAAAACCGGACATAAGAGACATAGCCAGACAGGTACCAAACGGACAGTCGTCATGCATGACGGAGTGTCGTGTTCGCTCAGCGGACACCCGGCTGTGGTAAGCGATATTCCGTTTATACGCGCGTCGACAACTTGCGGTAGTTGAAAAAGTTCGCCCCCCTCTCCATCGGAAAGGGGGGCGAACTTTCGGCCAAAGGCCGTTCAGGACGACCTGATCACGCCTTCTTGGCGCGCGAAGCGGTGCGCCCGCGGTCCTTCTGGTCCAGCACGACCTTACGGATGCGAACCGTCTCCGGGGTCACCTCGATGCACTCGTCCTCGCGGCAGAACTCCAGCGACTGCTCCAGCGAGAGCTTGCGCGGCGGGACGATCGACTCCGCGACGTCGGCGTTCGACGACCGCATGTTGGTGAGCTTCTTCTCCTTGGTGATGTTCACGTCCATGTCGTCGGAGCGCGAGTTCTCACCGACGATCATGCCCTCGTACACCTCGGTGCCCGGCTCGCAGAAGAGCACGCCGCGCTCCTGCAGGTTGGTCATCGCGAAGGCGGTCACCACACCGGCGCGGTCGGCGACCAGCGAGCCGTTGTTGCGGGTGGACAGCTGGCCGAACCACGGCTCGTGGCCCTCGTGGATCGAGTGCGCGATGCCGGTGCCTCGGGTGCTGGTCAGGAACTCGGTGCGGAAGCCGATCAGGCCGCGGGACGGCACCACGAACTCCATCCGGACCCAGCCCGAGCCGTGGTTGGACATGTTGTCCATCCGGCCCTTGCGGACGCCCATGAGCTGCGTGACCGCGCCCATGTGCTCCTCCGGCACGTCCACGGTCAGTCGCTCGACCGGCTCGTGGGTCTTGCCGTTGACCTCCTTGGTGACCACCTGCGGCTTGCCGACGGTCAGCTCGAAGCCCTCGCGGCGCATGGTCTCGATCAGGATGGCCAGCGCCAGCTCACCGCGGCCCTGCACCTCCCAGGCGTCCGGGCGCTCGGTGTCCAGCACGCGCAGCGACACGTTACCGATCAGCTCGCGGTCCAGGCGGTCCTTCACCTGGCGGGCGGTGACCTTGCGGTCCACCTTGGCGCCGGACTTGGCGTCCGCGCCCTTGCCGCTGCCGCCGCGGCCGACCAGCGGCGAGGTGTTGGTGCCGATGGTCATCGAGATGGCCGGCTCGTCCACCGTGATCAGCGGCAGGGCGATCGGGTTCTCGGTGTCGGCGAGGGTCTCGCCGATCATGATCTCGGAGATGCCGGCGACGGCGCAGATGTCACCCGGGCCCGCCACCTCGGCCGGCTTGCGGGTGAGCGCCTCGGTCATCAGCAGCTCGGAGATGCGGACGTTCTGGATCGAGCCGTCGCGCTTGATCCAGGCCACGGTCTGGCCCTTGCGCAGCTCGCCCTGCTCCACGCGCAGCAGCGCGATGCGGCCGAGGAAGTTGTCGGCGTCGAGGTTGGTGACGTGGGCCTGCAGCGGCGCGTCCTCCTCGTACGTCGGCGCGGGGACGTGCTCCAGCAGGGTGGAGAAGAACGGCTCCAGGCTGGTGCTGTCGGCCGGGACGGTGCCGTTCTCCGGCTTGGTCAGCGAGGCGACGCCGTCACGGGCGCAGGCGTAGACGATCGGGAACTCGATCTGGTCCTCGTCCGCGTCCAGGTCCAGGAACAGGTCGTAGGTCTCGTTGATGACCTCGTCGATCCGGGAGTCCGGGCGGTCCGTCTTGTTGATGCAGAGGATGACGGGCAGGCGCGCGGTGAGCGCCTTGCGGAGCACGAAGCGGGTCTGCGGCAGCGGACCCTCGGAGGCGTCGACCAGCAGGACGACCGCGTCCACCATCGACAGACCGCGCTCGACCTCGCCACCGAAGTCGGCGTGGCCCGGGGTGTCGATGATGTTGATGGTGATCGGCGCGCCACCGTCCTTGGGGTGGTACTTGACGGCGGTGTTCTTCGCGAGAATGGTGATGCCCTTCTCGCGCTCCAGGTCGTTCGAGTCCATCATCCGGTCGTCCAGCTGCTGGTGGGCGGCGAAGGCGCCGGCCTGCTTCAGCATGGCGTCGACCAGGGTGGTCTTGCCGTGGTCGACGTGGGCGACGATGGCGACGTTGCGGATGTCGTTGCGCGTGGGCATGCCTAGCTGATTCTCCCGGAATCGTGGGTTGCGGCGCCCGGCCGCGAGACGCCGACCTGCGATCCCTGTTGATCGCCGCCGCCCGTTCCGCCTGCTACTACCGGTCCACCCGCCGGGCATATGGACATGCCTCGGCTTCCTCCTATCGTACGGGGAACCGCCCAGGTGAGCAGAAACGACCAGGTCGGGCGGGATCAAGATCACAGCTGGATCACGTCCGGGGCCCCGTCCTAGGCGTTCCGGCCGATGTCCTGGAAGCGCGGCCAGGCGAAGCCCCAGGCGCCGGCGCCGGCGAGGTCCGCGCGGACGCCGACCAGCTCGGGCCGCTGGTAGAGGGGCACCGAGTGCCCGAGCTGCCAGATCCGGACGTCCGCCTCCTGGAGGAGGTCGAGGCGGGCGGCGGGGTCGAGTTCGGCGGCGGCGCGGTCGAAGAGCCGGTCGATCTCCTCGGTGCCGCTGCGGCCGTAGTTGCCGCCGGGGTCGAGGGCGCCGTCGGCGTCGGGCCGGGGCTTGGCGTAGGCGGGCCGCTGCTCGCCCGCGGGGCTGGCGCCGGCCGGCCAGGAGAACAGGGCGAGGTCGTAGTCCCCGGCGGCGAGGTGGTCCCGGACGAAGGTGTCGGCGGGCGCGGTGACCGCCCGCACCGCCACGCCGGACTCGGCGAGGTCGGCGGTGAGCGCCTCGGCGGTGCGCCCGGCGGTCGCGGAGCCGGCCGGGACGAGCAGGGTGAGGGCGAGCTCCCGGCCGTCCTTGGCCCGGGTGCGGCCGGCGCCGGGGCGCTTCCAGCCGGCCCGGTCGAGCAGCCGGGCGGCGGCGTCGGGGCCGGCGGCCGCGCTGTTGTCGCGGTAGCCGTCCTGGTCGCCGGCGAGCAGGTGGCTGCCGAGCGGGGCGGCGGGCAGACCGAGCGGGCCGAGTGCCGCCTCGGCGATCCGCCGACGGTCGACGGCGCGGACGAGGGCGCGGCGCAGGGCCGGGTCGGTGAGCGGGGCGCGGGCTGCGTTGAGGGTGAGCTGGGTGAGCGAGGCGGCAGCGGCCCGGTGGACGGTGACGCCGGGCAGCGCCTCGGCCCGCCGCAGGGCCCGCGCCGCCGCCTCCGGTGCGGCGGCGGGCGGCACGGGGGCGGGCGGCACCGCGCCGGGGACGGGTACGGGGGTGAGCCCGGCCGGGGCGGTGGCGGGCGCGGGCGCCGCCCGGTCGACCGCGGCGGTGAGCGGGGCGATGTCCAGCCGGTCCTGGTCGAGGGCGTCGAGGCGCCGCTCGGGCGGTGTGGCGAGGAAGTCGATCCGGTCGCTCTTCGGCCGGTCGCCCCACCACAGCGGGTTGCGGACGACGGTGACCGTCCCGCCGGCGGCGTCGTAGCGGGACACCGCGTACGGACCGGCGGTCGGGTGGGGCCCGCCCGTCAGCGGCCGGTTGAAGGCGTCCGCGGTGGCGGTCTCGGCGGCCGGGTAGAGCGGCCCGAACAGGGCGCGCCACTCGGCGCAGGGCCGCCGGAAGGTGACCCTGACCTCGTGCGGGTCGGCGCCCGCGGTGATCGAGTCGATGGCGTCGTACCCGGCCGGGTGGGCGCCCCGGTAGGCGGGGTCGAGGCCGGAGAGGGCGGCCCGCTGCGCGGTGAGGTCGGCGGCGGAGAGCGGGGTGCCGTCGCTCCAGACGGCGTGCCGGTTGAGCCGGTAGGTGACGACCTGGGGCAGCCGCCCGGGCGGGGTGGACTCGGCGCCCTCCAGGTAGTCCGGGTCGGGGACGAGCCGGCCGTGCTCGTCGGGCCGGAACAGCGAGGGGTAGAGGGCGTGGGCGATCAGCGCCGAGTCGGCGGTCGCGGCGTCCTGGTAGACGTCGAGGGTGGCCGGGACGCCGTCGACGGCCCAGCGCAGCGTGCCGCCGTCCCGCACGTCGGTGCGGTCGGCGGGCCGGACGTCCCCGGTGCTGGTGGTCGGGTCGGCCGAGGCGGGTGCGGGGGCGGGGGCCGGGGTGCGGGCCGGGGCCTGGTCCTCGGAGCAGCCGCCGAGGACGGCGGCGAGCAGCAGCGCGGCGGCTGCGGCGGTGAGCTGGCGGACGCGCATGGCGGCCATGGAACGCCGACCGGGCGCCCCGCCCGGGGCCGACACGGCGGCCGCCGGGCGACTGCACCCGGACGGCCGATCCGGCTACAGCCCCAGCTCGAACCAGACGATCTTGCCCTTGGGCGTGCGCCGGCTGCCCCAGCGCTCGGCCAGCAGGCTGACCAGCTGCAGGCCGCGCCCGCCCTCGTCGGTCTCCTGGGCGCGCCGCTGCCGGGGCTGGGCGTAGCCGTCGTCCCAGACCTCGCAGACCATGCTGCGCTCACGCAGCAGTCGCAGCCGGATCTCGCCCCGGCCGTGCTTGAGCGCGTTGGTGACGAGTTCGCTGACCAGCAGTTCGGTGGTGTCGACGAGCTCGTCCAGGCCGCGGGCGAGCAGCCAGCTGCAGGCCAGTTCTCGGGCCTTGGCGACGGAGGTCGGCTCGGGCGGCAGGAACCAGTTGCCGACGGCGTCCTCGGGGAAGGCGTGCACCTTGGCCATCAGCAGGGCGATGTCGTCCTCGCCGTGGTGCGGGTTGAGCTCGCCGAGGACGTGGTCGCAGAGGTTCTCCAGGCTCCGGCCCTCGGCGGAGAGCGCGGTGCGGAAGGCGCGCAGGCCCTCGTCCAGCTGGTGCTTGCGGCTCTCCACCAGGCCGTCGGTGTAGAGGCCGAGGACGGCGCCGTCGGGGAGGGTCAGCTCGACCTCCTCGAAGGGCTCGCCGCCGACGCCGAGCGGCAGGCCGGGCGGTACGTCGAGCATCCGGGCGGGTTCGCCGGGGCTGAGCAGGACGGGCGGCAGGTGGCCGGCGTTGGCGAAGACGCAGCGCCGGGTGACGGCGTCGTAGACCGCGTAGACGCAGGTGGCCAGGTAGACCTCGCGGGCCTCCTCGTCGGCCGTGGAGGTGAGCCGGCCGTACTGGGTGGGCGGGCTGGCGGGCGCGGAGTCGTCGCCGAGGCCGCGGGCGATCTCGTCGAGGGCGCCGAGCACCTCGGCGGGGTCGAGGTCGAGCATGGCGAGGGTGCGGACGGCGGTGCGCAGCTGTCCCATGGCGACGGCCGCGCGCAGGCCGCGGCCCATGACGTCGCCGATGACGAGGGCGGTGCGGTTGCCGGGCAGCGGGATGACGTCGAACCAGTCGCCGCCGACCTCGGTGTTGTTGTTGCTGGGCAGGTAGCGGCAGGCGATCTCCAGGCCGCTGGCGGCCGGGTTGCCCGGGGGCAGCAGGCTGCGCTGGAGGATCAGGGCGCGCTCGTGCTCGCGGCGGTAGAGCCGGGCGTTGTCGATGCAGACGGCGGCGCGGGCGACGAGTTCCTCGGCGATGGCGACGTCGCGGGCGTCGAAGGGCTCGCTGCCGATGGCGCGGGACAGCTGGACGAGTCCGAGCACCTGGTCGCGGGCGACCAGCGGGACGATCAGCGTGGAGCGCAGCAGTGGGTCGGGGCCGGGCTCGGGGATGACGCTGCGGCCGGTGCGCAGCGCCCTGGCGTGCGGGGAGCGGCGCGGGTAACAGAGGGTCCCGCCGGCTTCGGCGATGGGCAGGCCGGTGACCGAGCCGAGGACGGAGGAGGCTCCGCCGACGACGCTGGAGACGGCGACCCGGCGCAGTTCGCCGCTGCCGTCGGTGAGCACGGTGTCGCCCAGGCGGCCGGCGCTGGGGACGGTCTCGCCGGAGAGCAGCGCGGTGTAGAGGTCGACGGTGGCGAGGTCGCAGAACGGCGGGACGACGACGTCGAGCAGTTCCTTGGCGGTGGTCTCCAGGTCGAGGGTGGAGCCGATGTGCGCGCTGGCCTCGTTGAGCAGGGCGAGGTTGCGGCGCACGCCGTCGGCCTCGCGCTCGGCGACGTGCCGGCTGGTGACGTCGGAGACCTGCCCGGCGACGCCGATGGGCTGTCCGGCGGTGCCGTTGAGCCGGTACAGCGAGACGGCCCAGAGCCGGTTGCCCTCGCGGGTGGGGACGGCGCCGTGGAAGCGCAGGTCGAAGACGGGTTCGCCGGTGGCGAGGACCTTGCGCAGGGCGGCGGTGAGCCGGTCGGCCTCGGAGGGCGGGAAGAGGTCGTGCGGGGTGAGGCCCTCGAGGTCGGTGGGGGCCAGGCCCATGCCGGAGGCGAAGGCGTCGTTGACCCGCTGCAGGCGCAGCCGGTCGTCGAACAGGATGAAGCCGGTGGGCGTCTGGCCGAAGACGGCCTCGGAGGCGGCGAGGTCGGTCTCGATGCGGCGCAGCCGGCCGAGGTCGACGGCGAGGCAGGTGGCCCCGGCGGTGGGCAGGGCGCTGTCGGGCATCAGGTAGAGCTCGGCGAGGCCCTCGCCGCCGGCGGCGTCCCGGTAGGGGGTGGTGCCGACCCACTCCTCGCCGGCCAGGGTGCGCTCCAGCCGGGCGCGGCCGCGCTGCCAGAGTTCGCGGGGGACGAAGGTGGTGATCGGGTCGGCGCCGACGGCGTCGGGGGCGGGGACGCCGAAGAACTCGGCGGCGCGCTCGCTCCACTGGCTGATCCGCCCGTCGGGGCCGATCGCGAAGGTGGCGACCCGGATGTAGTCGTAGATCGAGCCCGGGTCGCCGGCACCCCACGGGTGGCCGTCGGCCGCCGGGCGGCCGGTGCGGATGCGGCTCGCGCCGTCGCCGCCCGCCTGGGCGGCGCGCACGGGCAGCTGTGGTGCGCCGACCTGCCCGGGCACGGCGGCATGACCGCTGCTGCTCGGCGCGTTCCGCGCCGGGGTGCTGTTCAACGGACCGACCCCTCCAACCCGCGACCGTCCGGATGTCGAGAAGACCGAGTATTCATCATCGAGGGGTACGTTCACACGCCCTCAACATCACAACATCAGATCGGGCGAAGGTTTTTGTCCTACCGCCCGCGCAACCACAATGCCACGCCCGCGCCCCCTTCCGGAGCGCGCGCTCCCCCCGGCCGCCTACCGGCACGTGCCGCACTGTTCTCCTCGTCTCCGGCCCGGCGCGCACACCCTCGGTGGTCCGCTCGCCGCGCCCCGCTCACGACCCGTCGGGCTCATTACCCGGCAGCGCCTGCTCGAACCAGACCACCTTGCCGATCCCCTCGGCCCGGGCGCCCCAGCGCAGGGCCAGCCGGCGGACCAGCTCCAGGCCCCGGCCGCCCTCGTCGGCCTCGGCCGCGTGGCGCTCCCGGGGCGGGTCGGGCAGCGGGTCGGAGATCTCGACCAGCAGCGTCTCGCCGAGGGTCAGGCGCACCCCGATGGGGGCGCTGGCGTACCGGACGGCGTTCGTGACCAGCTCGCTGACCAGCAGCTCGGCGACGTCGGTGAGCTGCTCGACGCCCCACTCCGCGAGGGTGGAGCGCACCAGCCGGCGGGCCCGGGAGACGGCGGTGGGCTCGGCGGGCAGGGTCCAGCCCGCGGTCGGGGTGCCGGCCTGTCCGTGGCCGAGCCGGGCGAGCAGCAGCGCCACGTCGTCGGGCTCGCGGCCCTGTTCCATGGTGTCCAGCACCGCCTCGCAGGCGGCCTGGATGGAGGCGTGCGGGGCCTGGAGCACGGTGACCAGCCGGCCGAGGCCGACGTCGAGGTCCTTGTCCCGGGACTCGACGAGGCCGTCGGTGCAGAGGGCGAGCAGGCTGCCCTCGGGGATCTTCAGCTCGACGGACTCGAACGGGACGCCGCCGACGCCGAGCGGGGCGCCGGAGGGCAGGTCGAGGATCCGTCCGGTGCCGCCGGGCAGCGGGCCGCCGGTCCGGGTCGGTTCCTCGCCCTCCTCGCCCGGCACCACCAGGACGGGCGGGATGTGTCCGGCCTTGGCGACGGTGAGCCTGGCCGTCCCCGGATCGAACACGGCGTAGACGCAGGTGGCGAGCAGGGCCTCGTCCGGCCCCTGGGCCAGGTCGTCGGCCAGCTCGTGGACGTGCCGCAGCAGGACGTCCGGCGGCAGGTCGAGGGCGGCCAGCACCCGGACGGCGGTGCGCAGCCGGCCCATGGTGGCCGCGGCCCGCAGGCCGTGGCCCATCACGTCGCCGACCACCAGGGCGGTGCGGTCGCCGGGCAGCGGGATGACGTCGAACCAGTCGCCGCCGACCTCGGTGCCGCTGCTGCCGGGCACGTACCGGTAGGCGACCTCGACGCCGGTGGGCTGCGGGACCTGCTGCGGGAGCAGGGTGCGCTGGAGGGTGAGCGCGGCGGTGCGCTCGCGGGCGTAGAGGCGGGCGTTGTCGAGCGAGCTCCCGGCCCGGTCGGCCAGCTCGACGGTGAAGGCCAGGTCGTCCCGGTCGAAGCCCTCGCGGTAGCCGGCCCGGCTGACCAGCAGCAGGCCGATCACGATGCCGCGGGCGCGCAGCGGCACGACCAGCATCGAGTGCACGCCCAGGTCGTGCGCGGCCTGCATCTTCGGATCGCCCGGGTAGGTGACGTCGTCGAGCTGGTCGGCTCCGGAGAGCAGCTCGGGGACGCCGGTGCGCAGCACCCGCCCGCAGGCGGAGTCCTCGGCGAAGGTGATCCGGGCGCCGCGGCGGAGCATGACCTCGACCTCGGGGCCGTCCTGGACGGAGGCGGTGCCGAGCTGGAGCAGCGAGGTGCGCCGGTCGTGGCCGTGCCGGGGCAGGTCGTCACCGTGCGCGACGGCCTGCAGCAGGATCACCGCGGAGTGGTCGGTGAGGCGGGGGACGACGGAGCTGGCGAGTTCCTGGGCGATCCGGGAGGCGTCGAGCAGGTCGCCGACCCGGGAGCCGAACTCGTTGAGCAGCGAGAGCCGGCGCCGGGCGTGCTCGACCTTGGCGACGGCCCGGTAGCGCTCGGTCACGTCCATCACGGTGCCGGAGATGCCGAGCACCCGGCCGGCACGGTCGGTCATCCGGCTGTAGGAGATCGAGCGGTAGCCCGAGCGGGCGGTGACCGGGGAGGCGAGGGTGACGTCGATGACGGGCTCGCCGGTGGCCAGCACCTGGCGCTGGATGGCGGTGATCTCGTCGGCGGCCCGTTCGGGGAGGGTCTCGCCGGTGGTCCGGCCGACGTGGTCGTCGGTGGCGACGCCGTTCATCTCGGCGAGGGTCTGGTTGACGGCGGTGTAGCGCAGGTCGGTGTCCAGGATGGCGATGCCCAGCGGGGACTGCTCGAACAGGGCGTCGCGGACGGCGAGGTCCCGCTCGACGGCCCGGACGGCGGCCGCCTCGGCCAGGCTGACCTGCAGGAACGGGGTGCCGTCGCCGTCCACCAGGAGGGAGATCCGGGCCTCGACGGCGACGGGTGCGCCGTCCCGGTCGCGCAGTTCGGCGTTGCCCGCCCAGCGGCCGTTGCGCAGGGTGTCCTGGACCGCGGAACGGATCCGGGAGACCTGCTCCTGGTCGGGGATCAGTTCCTCGATCCGGCGGCCGACCAGCAGCTCGTTCGGCCAGCCGAGGAGTTCCTCGGCGGCCGGGCTCCAGAGGACCACCCGCCCGGCGGTGTCCAGGATCGCGATGGCGACCTTCAGCATGTCCAGCAGGCTGCCCTCGGTCGGTGCGCCGGTGCCGCGCGGGGCGTCCGAGGGGCCGCCGGGGAAGGGCCGGCCGGGGCGGCTGCGCAGGCCGGGCTGGGCGCCCGGGTCGGGCACGGCCAGGGCGGGGCCCGGCTGCTCGGGGCCCGGGACGTCGGGGCCCTCGCCCGTCTCCCGCCGGCGGCGGCCGACCGGGGGCTGCGGGGTGCCGGGCGGGGTGCCCCGGCGCAGCCGGGCGCGGGCGGCGGCGCTCCCTGCGGCGCCCGGCCGCCGTGCTCCCGCGCCGCCGTTCCCGGTACTCGACACCGACGGGGCCTCCGGCTCTGGTCGGGATCGGCGTCGCCGGCTGGGGCGGCTCACCGATGGTGACGAATGGTCCCGAAACGTGACATACCCAGCAGGACCCAGGCTATCCCGGACGGCGGGTCGTCTTGTCCGATTGACCTACCCCGTGCCCAGCGCGTCGCACCCCGACACGCGGGCGGGCGCACCGGTCGGTCCGTCGGGTCAGCCGGCCAGCAACCGGGCGACGTGCGGCAGGACGTCCCGGTCGTGGTCGATCCAGTCGACGCCCTCCAGCTCGGCGGGCCCGAGCCAGCGCAGCTCGTCGTGGTCCTCCAGCGGACGCGGGTCACCGGCGAGCAGCTCGGCCGCCCAGAACCGCAGCTCCAGGCCCGGCCGGACGGTCCAGGCGCCCGGCAGCCGCCGCAGCGCCCGGGCCCGGACGCCCAGCTCCTCCAGCAGCTCCCGCTCCAGCGCCTGCGCCTCGGTCTCGCCCGGCTCGGCCTTCCCGCCCGGGAACTCCCAGCGCCCGGCCACCGACGCGGGCGCGCTGCGCCGGGCGGCGAGCACCCGCCCGCGGTGGATGAGCGCGCCGCCGACGACGATCCTGGTTCCGGTGGGTGTCCCGCTGGCCTGGTCCATGGCCCCGACCTTACGGCGTGGGCGCGCCCGCCCCCGGCCGGCCCGGGCCCCGGTCGCCCCCGGGCGCACCCGCGGCCTCGTCCTCGACCCAGTACAGCTGCTTGTGGCCGCGGGCCTCGAACTCCGCCGCCAGCCGTTCCGCCTCGGCCCGTTCCAGCCCCCCGGCGACGAGGTAACGGTTGCCGTTGTCGTCCTGGCGCATCACCCGAAAGGCGTCCATGGCGGGAGCGTATCCCCGGCCGGCGTGGGGGTCTGGCCGGGGATCCGCCGCCGCGAGGCTACGCGCGGCGCGCTACCGGCGAGTACGGACGGTGTTAACGGCGGGTAACCGAATCCGCCGCGGGCGGGCGGCGTCTCAGACCTGGAGGTCGGGCACCTGCTCGCCGGTGGACAGGCCGAGCCCGCGCCGGATCTCCACGCTGAGCGGCACCGTCTTGGTCACCAGCGCCCTGGCCCGGCGGACGTCGCCCTCCAGGTCGGCGCCGGCGGCCGCGGCGTCCCAGGAGCCGGCGGCCGCCCGCTGGGCGGCGGCCAGCCGGTCGACCGTCGGCTTGACCTCGGCCGGCCACCCGTTCGAGTCCTTGCCCAGCGCCGTAGCCTCGGCGTGCGAGGCCAGGGCCATCAGCCGGGCCCAGTCCCGGTACTCGGACGGCGCGTCGGCGACGGACTTCTTCGGCTGCTTCCCGTAGACGTCGTTGAAGCCGCGGACGGCGTCCAGGTAGGCCAGCTGGGCGGGGGTCAGCTTGCTCCGGTCGGTGCGGACCGTCCCCAGGTGGTCCCCTTCGCGGTCCTCGAAGGCGCAGGTCACGTAGCGCTCGCCGGACTTCCAGTTGCCCTGGGTCGGGTAGAGGTAGACGTCGTCCATGCCGTCCGGGACGGCCCACTGGTCGAGCGCGTAGTCGTCGAGCACCTTGCGGCACAGCTCGGCGGCCACCTCGCGGACCCGGCTCTCGCCCGGGTAGGACGGACCGTGGGGGGACGGGATCATGGCCGTCCCGGCCACCTCGCCGTGGTGCGGGGCGGAGCACGGCACCCGGCGCACCCAGAACAGCGTCTCGTCGCCGCCCGCGGGATCCCTCCGGCTGCCGTTCTCGGGGGTGTTGTAGCAGTCCCCGGACTTCAGCGCGGCCCAGGCGACCGAGCCGGCCGGGGCCTTCGGGGGCCGGCCCGACCGGTCGTCCGGGCCGTCGACGGACAGCCCGACGACGGCCAGGGACATCAGCGCCGTCCCGACCCCGCCGAGCACCAGGCCGGTCAGCGCCATCCCGAAGCCGCGCTCGCCGCGGCGGTTGATCTGGACCAGCCCGATGATGCCGAACAGCAGGGCCAGCGGCGCCACCAGGACCAGGCCGGTGACCAGGGAGGCGGCCGCGAAGCCGTTGGTGGCGGGGGCGGCCTGGGGATAGGCGAAGCCGGGCTGGAAGCCGGACTGCGCGGCCGGGGGCACCGCGGCCCAGCCGCCACGGGTGGGCGGCGCGGGCGCGGGCTGGGGGGCCGGCCACGGCGCGGCGGGTGCGGGGGGCCCGGCGGGCGCGGCCCACGGGTCGGCAGGCGCGTCGGCGGACGGGGACGGCTCCGGGGCAGCGGTGGGCACGGGCGGGGCGGGCTGGGCGGGTGCCGCGTCGGCCGGCTTGCGCAGGTCCACCGCGGCGGGCTCCGGCCCCGACACGGGCGGCTCGGACTCAGGCTTGGACACGTGGACTCCCCCGGCCCGCCGGTACGGGCATCAGCTCGGCAGTGCGACTCGTCGGCCCGCCCCCGGCAGCGGGCCGGAGCGGCCCGAAGGAGTCCGGGTCGAGCGGACGCGCGACTTTATCCGATCTTTCCGAACGTCCGCGCGAACGTTTTCCCCGGTCCACCGCGCACCGGGCGGCCGACGGCCGCCACCCGTCGACCGCGGGAGCACCCGCCCGGCCCGCCGCGCCGCCGGCCACGCAGTCAGCCGCGTCGTCAGCCGCGCGCCAGGATCTCGCCGTGCAGCATCGAGAACCAGCCGTCGTCCTCGGCGGTCCACTCCCGCCAGCCGGCCGCGATCGACTCCAGCTCGGCCCGGTCCGCCAGCCCCCGCTCCACCGCCGCCCGGCCGATCGCCGTGCCCGTCACCCGGTCCGCCCACATCCCGCCCCACCAGGCCCGCTGCCCGGGCGTCGCGTACGTCCAGGTGCTCGCGCCCGCCGTGACCTCGGCGAAGCCCGCCGCCCGGGCCCAGGACAGCAGCCGCCGCCCGGCGTCCGGCTCGCCGCCGTTGGCCCGGGCGATCCGCTCGTACAGCTCCAGCCAGCGGTCCAGCGCCGGCGCCTCGGGGAACCAGGTCATCGAGGCGTAGTCGACGTCCCGGGCCGCGACCACGCCGCCCGGCGCCGCCACCCGGCGCATCTCCCGCAGCGCGGTGACCGGGTCGGCCACGTGCTGCAGCACCTGGTGGGCGTGCACGACGTCGAACCCGCCGTCCCGGAAGGGCAGCCGGTGCACGTCGGCGACCTCGAAGACGACGTTGGCCAGGCCGCGTTCGGCCACGTACCCGGCGGCCTGCGCCAGCACCTCGGCGGAGGTGTCGACGGCCACCACCCGCCCGGTCGGGCCGACCAGTTCGGCCAGGTCGGCGGTGATCGTGCCGGGGCCGCAACCGATGTCCAACAGGACCTGACCCGGGCGCAGTTCGGGCAGCAGGTAGGCGGCGGAGTCGGCCGCCGTCCGGGAGCGGTGCGAGCGCAGCACCGCCTCCTGGTGGCCGTGGGTGTAGACGACGGGCTGCTGTCCGGTCATGGGATCCCCCCTGGGACGTGGTCGGTTCCGCGACACTCCGAACGCTAGCCGGTCATCCACATTCCGAGAAGATTCGTCTCATTCCTCGAACACTCGACCGCCCCGGCACCCACGCCGGCCGTACCGTGGAGGCCCACCCGACAGAACGGTCACCCGCCATGCCCGGCCAGCGCCCCTTCGTCCTGCTGAGCGCCGCCGTGTCGCTCGACGGACACCTCGACGACGCCTCCCCCGAACGCCTGCTGCTCTCCAACCGGGCCGACTTCGACCGGGTCGACGCGGAGCGCGCGGCCGCCGACGCGGTCCTGGTCGGCGGCAACACGCTGCGCACCGACAACCCGCGCCTGCTGGTCAACGACCCCGACCGCCGGGCCGCCCGGCTCGCGGCCGGCCGCCCCGCGTACCCGTTGAAGGTGACGCTCAGCGCGAGCGGCGCCCTCGACGCCGGCCTGCGCTTCTGGCACACCGGGGGCGCCAAGCTCGCCTACACCACCGACGCCGGCGCGGCGGTGCTGCGCCCCCGCCTGGACGGCCTGGCCGACGTGGTGGCGCTCGGCGGGTCGGTGGACCTCGGCACGGTGCTGGACGACCTGGGCGCGCGGGGGGTGCGCCGGCTGATGGTCGAGGGCGGCAGCGGGGTGCACACCCAGTTCCTCGCGCAGGGGCTTGCCGACGAACTGCAGCTGGCCGTCGCCCCGCTGCTGGTCGGCCAGGCCGGGGCGCCGCGGTTCGTCCGCCCGGCCGCCTTCCCCGGCGGACCGGCCCGGCGGATGCGCCTGCTGGAGGCGCGTACGGTGGGCGACGTCGTCCTGCTCAGGTACGCCCCGAAGGAGTCCGCCGCGTGACCACCGACCTCGACCACCTGCGCCGGGCCGTCGAACTCTCCCGCAGCTGCCCGCCGTCCGAGACCGCCTTCTCGGTCGGCGCGGTGATCGTCGGCGCCGACGGCGAGGTACTGGCGGAGGGCTACAGCCGGGAGGTCGACGCGCACGCCCACGCCGAGGAGGCGGCCCTCGGCAAGCTCCCGGCCGACGACCCGCGGCTGCGCGGCGCGACCGTGTACAGCTCGCTGGAACCGTGCGGCCGACGGGCCTCGCGGCCGGTGCCGTGCGCCCGGCTGCTCATCGCGGCGGGCGTGCCGCGGGTGGTGGTGGCGTGGCGCGAGCCGGACCTCTTCGTCACCGACTGCCAGGGGGCCGCGCTGCTGGAGGCGGCGGGGGTCGAGGTGGTGGAGCTGCCGGAGCTCGCCGAGGAGGCCCGGGCGGTCAACGCCCACTTGCTCGGATGATATTTTGTATCATCGAGGAACAAACGACTCAGCCCTGCGTCGTCCGTCCGCCGCGCCCGCGAGGAGCCTCCCCATGCCCGCCGCCCCGATCCAGCTGACCGCCCACGCCCTCCTCCTCGACATGGACGGCACCCTGGTCAACTCCGACGCCGTCGTGGAGCGGTGCTGGGGCCGCTGGGCCGAACGGCAGGGCCTCGACCCCGCCGCCGTCCTGGCCGTCGCCCACGGCCGCCAGGGCCACGCGACCATGGCCGCCCTCCTCCCCGACCGCCCCGTCGAGGTCAACCTCGCCGAGAACCGTCGGATGCTCGCCGAGGAGCGCGCCGACACCGACGGCGTCGTCCCCGTGCCCGGGGCTCCCGCCTTCCTGACCGCCCTCGCCGACCTGCCGCACGCCCTGGTCACCTCCGCCGACGAGCCGCTCGCCACCGTCCGGATGGCCGCCGCCGGCCTGCCGCTGCCGCCCGTCCTGATCACCGCCGAGTCCGTCGGCGCCAGCAAGCCCGACCCGGAGGGCTTCCTCAAGGGCGCCGCCGCCCTCGGCCACGCCCCCGCCGACTGCCTCGCCTTCGAGGACTCCGGCGCCGGCATCGAGGCCGCCCGCGCGGCCGGCGTGCGCGTCGTCGGCATCGGCCCGCGCGCCCTCGCCCACCGCCCCGACGCCCACGCCGACACCCTCCGGGACGTCACCGTCACCGCCGGCCCCGACGGCACCCTGACCGTCACCGTCCGCCGCTGACCGGTGCGTCCGGCGCGGTCACCCGTCCGGCGCGGTCACCCGCGCTGGATGCCCGCCGCGTCGAGCAGCAGGCCCTTGCGGCCGCTGCGCAGCTGGGCGACCAGGGCGGTGCCGCGGGCCTCGAGCGCGAGGTACCACGACCCCGGCAGCAGGACTCCGACCGGCTCCCGGGCCGTCGCCCCGAACAGCGGACGCACCTCCGGAACCGCGAACCAGAACGGCTGGAAGTCCGGGCTCGGACCGGTCGCCGAAGCGGCGTCGATCAGCTTGGACAGCCGGCGCACGTCCCCGGCGCGGCCCTTGGTCCCCCGCCGGACACCGTGCGTCGTACGGAGCAGCCCCCGGGCGGTGGCCGACGCCTGGACGAGCAGGCCCTGGCCCCGATGCTGCAGGGCCAGGTAGCACCGCCCCGCCTCCAGCACCCCCACCCTGCGGTCCGAACCGTCCTCCGCCATCAACGGGTGGTGTTCCAGCGGCAGCACGAACCAGAACGGCACGAAGTCGACCTCCCCGGCCTCCGCGTGGTCGGTGCCGTCCCGCTGGATCCCGCTCAGGTCGAGCAACAGTCCCTGCGTTCCGTCCGGGAGCTGGACGACCAGGGCGGCCCCCCGCTCCTCGACACCGAGGTACCAGGTGCCCGGCCGAACCTCGCCCACCGGATTCCACGACCCGTCCAGCGCGAGCAGCGGACGGGTCGCGGGCACTGCCAGCCAGTACGGCGAGAACTCCGGCTCCGCGGCCTCCGGTCCCCCGCCCTCCGGCTCCGCGGCCTCCGGCGGGTCGGCGTTGCCGTTCTGGATCCCGTCGACGTCGAGCAGGAACCCCGTCGTGCCGTCCGCCAGCTGCACCCGCAGGGCGCCGCCCTGCCCGTCGACGGCCAGGTACCACGTCCCCGGCTCCACCACACCGACGGGCTCCAGCGAGCCCTCCCCGAAGAGCTCGCGCGCCACCGGCACCGCGAGCCAGAACAGCGCGAAGTCCGGATCCGGCTTGGCCGCCAGCACCGCCACCAGCCGGGCCGCCTGACGCAGCTTCTCCCGGGCGTCCGCCTCCGCCGTCCGGCGCCGCTCCTCGCCCGCGCGCCGTTCGCCGTGCCCCGGCGCGCCGCTCGGCGCCGGCCGCACCGCGGCGGCCCGGTTGCGGGCGATCGCGATCCGGCTGCCGTCGTCCCGGCTGCGCTTCTGCGGTATCGGCCGGGACTTCTCCGAGAGCCGCTGCGCCAGCTGCCGGAAGAGGGTCTCCATGTCGAGCAGGTCCGGCCCGCCGGGCAGCCCCGCCTCCAGCAGCCCGATGAGTTCCCCGCTGAAGGCCGTGTAGCGCTCCCCGGGAGGCGCGAGGGCGGCCCTGGTCGCCGAGGTCGCGGTGAGCACCACGCTGCCGTTGATCACGGCCTGGTCGGCGATGTGCTCACCCGCGCTCATCGCGCCGGCCAGCGCCCGGCCGCTGTAGCAGCAGTCCAGCACCACCACCGTGCGCCGGGCCCGGGCCTGCGGGTCGAGCACCGCGCGCCGCAGGGACTCGTACCGCAGCGCGGTGTACTCGGAGTCGCGGACGGTGTCCGGCAGGGTCAGGTGCAGCTCGTCCGTGTAGTCGTCCGTCAGGCCGTGGCCGGCGTAGTAGACCAGCAGGGTGTCGGTGGCCTCGCGCGCCTTCTCCCGGACGGTGTCCAGCACCTGCCGCGCGCTGCCCGGCTGGGCGATCACCGTGCACGCCCCGGCGGGCAGCCCCCACACCGCCGGGTCAGTGAGCACCCTGCGCAGCGCCTCCAGGTTCGCCGCCACGGCCGGCAGCCCTTCCAGGTGGAGGTAGTCGTGGACCCCGATGAGCACGGCCGCCGACCGGCCCGGGTCCGCCAGTGCGGCCACGGCTACTCGGCGTCTCCGGTCGCCGGGACCGGCGCCGCAGCGCCCGGCCGTGCCGACTGGGCCGGGAGCCCGGGCGGAGCGGGCCGCTCCAGCTGCTCCAGGATCCGGCGGACCTCCTCGGCGGAGCCGCCCTCGACCACCACCGTGGCGCCGCCGCACTCGATCCGCACCCGCGGCCTCCCCCGGCGCGCGTCCCGCCAGGTCGCCACGGCGGTGACCAGGCCGGCCAGCGCGATGCCGTTGGCCAGCACCACGTTGACGACCTCCAGGACCTCCCCCATCCGGCCCTCCGCCGGATCGGCCGCCCCGGCCCGCACCTCACTGCCCCGCAGTTCGGGCTCCGCCAGCAGCCACCGGCGCAGCGAGCCCGCGGCCTCGGCCTGCTCGCCCTCCCGCCCGTCCCCCGCCGGCTCGACCGCGAGCGCGACCTCCACGCCCAACACCTCTCCCCCACAGCCCGGTTGTCCGCTTCAGCGTAGAGGAACCCCCGCCCGCCGGACCGCCCTTCACCGGATCCCGAACGACCGAAGGCCCCAGCCCCGCCGTCCCGGCCGATCCGGAGCGGAACGCATTCCCGTTGTGTACACATGGGACACTCGGTACTCTTGGGCGCATGACACAGCCGCTGCCCATAGAGTCCATCCGGGACGTGCGCGCCCACCTGGCGGAGGTCGTGGAGCGCGCGGACCGCGACGACGTGCCCACGGTCATCACCCGCCGGGGCAAGCAGGTCGCGGCCGTCGTCTCCATCGAGGTGCTGCGCAGGTACCAGGAGTGGGAAGAGCGCGAGATCAATCGGATCATCGACGAGCGCATGGCCACCCCGGCGCCCGGTATCCCGATCGAGGACATCATGAGGGAGACGCTGGCACGCGGTGAGTGAGTACCGGACCGTCTTCCGCCCCGAGGCGCAGGCCGAGCTCCGGAAGATCCCCCGCGACACGGCGCTGCGCATCCTGGCCAAGCTGACCGAGCTGGAGACCGACCCGCTCGGCTTCAACACGACCGCACTCGTGTCCCGGCCCGACCGACGCCGCCTGCGCGTCGGCGACTACCGCGTCGTCTACACGATCGACAACGGGGAGCTGGTGGTCTGGGTCGTCCACGTGGGACACCGGTCCACCGTCTACGAGACCTGATCACCGCCGGTCCCGCACCGGAACGTCCGGCACCCGTCCGGCGCGGGTGACGCCGAAGGGGCCGGACTCCACGGAGTCCGGCCCCTTCCCCCGTGCTGCCAGCGGCGTCAGCGACGTGCCGCCGTGCCGGCCGCTCAGACGTTGAAGCGGAACTCCACCACGTCGCCGTCCTGCATGACGTACTCCTTGCCCTCGATGCGGGCCTTGCCCTTGGAGCGGGCCTCGGCGACGGAGCCGGTCTCGACGAGGTCGGCGAAGGAGATGACCTCGGCCTTGATGAAGCCCTTCTGGAAGTCGGTGTGGATGACACCGGCCGCCTCGGGGGCCGTGGCGCCCTTCTTGATGGTCCACGCGCGGGTCTCCTTGGGACCGGCGGTGAGGTAGGTCTGCAGGCCGAGGGTGTCGAAGCCGACCCGGGCGAGGGTGGCCAGGCCGGGCTCCTCCTGACCCATCGACTGGAGCAGCTCCAGCGCCTCGGCGTCGTCCAGCTCGATCAGCTCGGACTCGATCTTGGCGTTCAGGAAGATGGCCTCGGCCGGGGCGACCAGCGCGCGCTGGGCGTTCTTGAAGTCCTCGTCGGCCAGCTCCTCCTCGTCCACGTTGAAGACGTAGAGGAAGGGCTTGGCGGTCAGCAGGTGCAGCTCGCGGATCGGGGCGGTGTCGAAGCCGGCCTCGAAGAGGGTCTTGCCGGTCTCCAGGACGGCCTGCGCGGCCTCGGCGGCGGCCAGCACGGGGGCGGTGTCCTTCTTGAGGCGCGCCTCCTTCTGGAGCCGCGGCAGGACCTTCTCAATCGTCTGGAGGTCGGCCAGGATCAGCTCGGTGTGGATGGTCTCGATGTCGTCCTTGGGCGACACCTTGCCGTCCACGTGCACCACGTCCGGGTCGGTGAAGGCGCGCACGACCTGGCAGATCGCGTCGGACTCGCGGATGTTGGCGAGGAACTTGTTGCCCAGGCCCTCGCCCTCGCTGGCGCCGCGCACGATGCCGGCGATGTCGACGAAGTCGACGGTCGCCGGGAGGACGCGCTGGGAGCCGAAGATCTCGGCGAGCTTGGCCAGGCGCGCGTCCGGGACGCCGACGACGCCGACGTTCGGCTCGATGGTGGCGAACGGGTAGTTGGCCGCCAGCACGTCGTTCTTGGTCAGGGCGTTGAACAGGGTCGACTTGCCGACGTTCGGCAGGCCGACGATTCCGATCGTGAGCGACATGAAGCGCAGTCCCGTGGGCTTGGAGGAGTTGGGTCGGCACCGTACGGGCCGACCCCCAAGTCTACGGGCAGCTCCTCACCCCCCGGTCGCCGCCGGGAGGGGCTCGGGTCCGGCGGTCACGGTGCGCCAGCGGGGCCGGACGGGTCGGGGCCCTGATCGACGGTCACATCAGTACCCGGTCCGGGGACACGGGACAAGACCTGAACGGTCCATTACACAGTGTGGCGATGATCGGACCGTACGTTGGGCGGGTGGAGCAGAGCATCCGTACCCAGCCGCCAGGGCCCAGACGCCGACCGCCGAACGGCGCGGCCGGGGCCGCCGTCCCCGGTCCAGGCCGGGCTCCCGAGACCTCCGGACCCCCCGGCGCCCCCGCCTCCCGGCTGCGCCCCGTGGCCGGCGCGCCCGCCGCGGGCCGCCCGGCCGCGCCCGGGCCGCGGTTGCGCCTGCCCCTGCGCGGGCGCTCCGCGCCCCGGCTGTACGGCCGCCGCAGGACCGGACGGCCGACCCGGCTGACGGCCGTCGGCACCGGCGTGGTCGCGGTGCTGGCCACGCTCGCGGTGGCCGGCCTGGACCGGCTGCTGTTCGACGGGCTCGGCTGGCTGTTCGGCCTGGGCTACCTGGTGGTCTGCTTCCAGCTGGCCGTCCGGGTGCGCTACGCCGACCTGCTGGCCGCGCCGATCAGCGGGCCGATCGCGTTCGCCCTGGCGCTGCTGGCGTTCGGGCCGGTCGGCTCCTCCGGGGTCACCGCCCAGGTGGTGGCGCTGGCGACCGGGCTGGCGCTGCGGGCCGGCTGGCTGTTCTCCGGCACCGGGCTGGCCGCGCTGATCGTGCTCGCCCGGTTCGTGGC
The DNA here is from genome assembly GCF_042873275.1 of Kitasatospora sp. NPDC004745. NCBI lineage: Bacteria > Bacillati > Actinomycetota > Actinomycetes > Kitasatosporales > Streptomycetaceae > Kitasatospora > Kitasatospora sp. NPDC004745. The sequence continues at coordinate 121,063 of NZ_JBIALK010000019.1, forward strand.
CCAGCGCCGGATCCACCGCTCCCGCTGAGCCCGGCCCGCGGCAGCCGCGGGCCGGGCTCAGCCCGCCGCCCGGGCCGCCGCCATGGCGGCGCCGACGATGCCGGCGTCGTTGCGCAGCTCGGCGGGCACCACCCGGGCCTCCCGGTGGCGCAGCAGCGGCAGGAACTTCTCGTGCTTGCGGCTCACCCCGCCGCCGATCACGACCAGCTGCGGCGAGAACAGCATCTCGACCAGGTCCAGGTACTCGTCGACGCGCCCGGCCCACTGCTCCCAGTTCAGTCCGTGCCGCTCCTTGGCGGCCGAGGAGGCCCGGCGCTCGGCGTCCTTGCCGCGCAGTTCCAGGTGGCCCAGCTCGGTGTTGGGCACCAGCGCGCCGTCCACGAAGAGCGCGCTGCCGATGCCGGTGCCGAAGGTGAGGACCAGCACCACGCCCGACTGGTCGTGGCCGGCGCCGTGGGCCGTCTCGGCGATACCGGCCGCGTCGGCGTCGTTGAGCACCGTCGCCGGCAGGTCCAGCGCCTCGCGGAAGAGGCCCTCGGCGTCCAGGCCGATCCAGCCCTTGTCCACGTTGGCGGCGGTCCTGGTCCGGCCGCCGACCACCACGCCGGGGAAGGTCAGCCCGACCGGGCCCTGGTGGTCGAAGTGGCGGACCACCTCGCGGACGGCGGCGACCACGGCCTCGGGTGCGGACGGCTGCGGGGTGAGCACCTTGTGCCGCTCCTGGGCCAGTGCGCCGCGGCCGAGGTCCACCGGGGCGCCCTTGATGCCCGAACCGCCGATGTCCACGCCGAATACCGCCGTCATCACGACCACCCTCCGCCCGTGGCGGCGGACCCGCTTGTCCACAGCCTGTGCACAAAGTTACGAGAGCGGGTTCGGCCGCGCACAGCGAAGGGACGGGTCCGGGACGCGACGGAGCCCGGCCCCCCTCGGGGTGCCGGGCTCCGTGCGGAGGCGGACTACAGCTTGCCGGCGGCCTCGGACCGCAGGTCGCGGCGCAGCTCCTTGGGCAGCGAGAAGGTGAGGTGCTCCTCGGCGGTCTTGACCGTCTCGACGGTGTCGTAACCGCGCGCGGCCAGCCACTCCAGGACGCCCTCGACGAGGATCTCCGGCACCGAGGCGCCGCTGGTCAGACCGACCGTGGTGACGCCCTCCAGCCAGGCCTCCTGGATCTCCTCGGCGAAGTCCACCAGGTGGGCGGCGCGGGCGCCGTACTCCAGGCCGACCTCGACGAGGCGGACGGAGTTGGAGGAGTTCCTGGAGCCGACCACGATCAGCAGGTCGGTGTCGGGCGCCATCTGCTTCACCGCGACCTGGCGGTTCTGGGTGGCGTAGCAGATGTCGTCGCTGGGCGGGCTGACCAGCGCCGGGAAGCGCTTCTTCAGCTCGCCGACGGTGGCCATGGTCTCGTCCACGGACAGCGTGGTCTGGGACAGCCAGACGACCTTGGACTCGTCCCGGACCCGGACGTTGGCGACGTCCTCGGCGCCGTCCACCAGGTGGATGCGGTCCGGCGCCTCGCCCATCGTCCCGACGACCTCCTCGTGGCCCTCGTGGCCGACCAGCAGGATGTCGAAGCCCTCGTCGGCGAAGCGCACGGCCTCCTTGTGCACCTTGGTGACCAGTGGGCAGGTGGCGTCGATGGTGGCGAGCTTGCCGGCCTTCGCCTCGTCGTGGACGGACGGGGCGACGCCGTGCGCGGAGAAGACGACGATCGAGCCCTCGGGCACCTCCTCCGTCTCGTCGACGAAGACGGCGCCCTTCTTCTCCAGGGTCTGCACCACGTACTTGTTGTGGACGATCTGCTTGCGGACGTAGATGGGCGCCCCGTACTGCTCCAGGGCCTTCTCAACGGCGATCACGGCGCGGTCGACACCCGCGCAGTAGCCCCGGGGGGCGGCGAGCAGGACACGGCGCTGCGCGGTGTTGGACATGGGTCCATCGTACGGGCGGCGGCGAGCCGCGCCGACGTGAGGCGCCTTCCGGACGGACCCGGTCGTCGGTGCTCAAATGTGGTGTCTATGAGCTCCACGAGCGATCAGGCGCCGCCGGGCGCCCTGCGGCGCAGCCTCGGCGTCCGCGACCTGGTGGTCTACGGCCTGCTGTTCATCGCCCCGATGGCCCCGGTCGGCGTGTTCGGCGTGCTCGACGCCAGGAGCCACGGGGCCGTCGCCGCGGTCTACCTGGTGGCGACGGTGGCGATGGGCCTGACCGCCTTCTCGTACGCCCAGATGGTGCGCGCGGTGCCGCAGACCGGCTCGGTGTTCGCCTACGCGCGGGCCGGGCTGGGCGAGGGGCCGGGGTTCATCGCCGGCTGGATGGCGATGCTCGACTACCTGCTGATCCCGGCGGTCGCCTACCTGTTCTCCGGCATCGCCCTGCACTCGCTGGTGCCCGGGGTCTCCCGGTGGGTCTGGACGGCGCTCGCGGTGCTGGTGACCACCGCGCTCAACCTGGTCGGGGTGCGGACGGCGGCGGTGGTCGGCTTCGCGGTGCTCGCGATGGAGCTGGCGGTGCTGGCCGTGTTCGTCGCCGCGGCCGTGGTGGCGCTGGTCCAGGACGGCCCCCGGCGGGGCTGGGACACCCCGTTCACGGCCGTCGGCGGCTTCTCGCTCGCCGCCGTGCTCTCCGCGGTGTCCGTCGCAGTGCTGTCCTACCTGGGCTTCGACGCGATCGCGACCTTCGTCGAGGAGGCGGTCGGCGCCTCAGCGGCCGTCGCCAGGGCGGTGCTCTGGTGCCTGGTCCTGGCCGGAGTGCTGTTCGCCGCGCAGACCTACCTGGCGGCGCTCCTGGAGCCGACGACCCCGCAGCAGCTGGCCGCCGACCCGGCGGCACAGGGCTCGGCCTTCTACGACACGGTGGAGAGCGGCGTCGGGCACTGGCTGCACGTCCTGGTGGCGGCCGGCAAGGCCGTCGGCGCGGCCTTCGCGGCCCTGGCCGGGCAGGCGGCCGCCGGGCGGCTGGTCTACGCGATGGCCCGGGACGGCCGGCTGCCGCGCGCCCTCGGCCCGGTCGACCCCGCCAGCGGCGTCCCGCGCCGGGCGCTGCTGACGGCCGCGGTGATCACCATGGTCGCGGCGGTCTGGGCGGCGAACCGGGACGACGGGCTGGACCAGCTGACGTCGGTGGTCAACGTGGGCGCGCTGACCGCCTTCGCGCTGCTGCACGCCTCGGTGATCGGCTGGTACACGGTGCGGCACGGCTCGCGCGACCGGCTGCGGCACCTGGTCGCCCCCGGGCTGGGGATCGCGGTGATCTGCGCGGTGGTCTACGAGGCCTCGGCGACCGCGCAGCTCGCCGCACTGATCTGGCTGGCGGCCGGGCTGGTGGTGCTGGGCGTGCAGGGCTCCACCGGGTCGGGCGGGCCGGTCGGCGGCCACCGCTGAGCCCGCCCCGCCCGGCCGCCCCGGCACCGGCCGTCGGGCCCTGGGCCTGTCCGACGGGACCGCTAGCCTCGTACGCATGGCCAACACCAGCTCCCCCGAAGCCCCGCTCCCGGTCGGCAAGGTCTCCGCGCTGATCGGCGGCTGGATCGACCGGCTCGGGGCGGTGTGGGTGGAGGGGCAGATCACCCAGCTGAGCCGCCGGCCAGGGGCGGGCGTGGTGTTCCTGACCCTGCGCGACCCGCAGGCGGACGTCTCGCTCACCGTGACCTGCTTCCGTTCGGTGTTCGACCAGGTCGCGGAGGTCGTGCAGGAGGGCGCGCGGGTCGTCGTGCACGCCAAGCCGGAGTGGTACGCGGCACGCGGGCAGCTGTCCCTGCGGGCCTCGGAGATCCGGCCGGTGGGGCTGGGCGAGCTGCTGGCCCGGCTGGAGCAGCTGAAGCGCAGGCTCGCCGGGGAGGGCCTGTTCGAGGCCGGGCGCAAGCGGCCGCTGCCGTTCCTGCCGCAGTGCGTCGGCCTGGTGACCGGGCGCGGCTCCGCGGCCGAGCGGGACGTGCTGGAGAACGCCCGGCGGCGCTGGCCGGCGGTCCGCTTCGAGGTGCGCAACGTCCCGGTGCAGGGGGTCAGCGCGGTGGAGCGGGTGAGCGCGGCCGTCCGGGAGCTGGACGAGCACCCCGACGTGGACGTGATCATCGTGGCGCGCGGCGGCGGCAGCGTCGAGGACCTGCTGCCGTTCTCGGACGAGGGGCTGGTGCGGCTGGTCGCGGCCGCCCGGACGCCGGTGGTCAGCGCGATCGGGCACGAGCCGGACCAGCCGCTGCTGGACTTCGTCGCCGACCTGCGGGCCTCGACCCCGACCGATGCCGCCAAACGGGTGGTTCCGGACGTCGGCGAGGAACTGGCCAAGGTCCGCCAGCTGCGGGACCGGGCCCGCCGACACGTCCTCGGCCGGGTCGACCGCGAGCAGCACGGGCTGGACGGCCTGCGCAGCCGCCCGGCGCTGGCCGCCCCGCAGCGGATGCTGGACGGGCGCGGCCAGGAGGTCGAGGCACTGCTGGAACGGGCTCGGCGCACCCTGCGCCACCGGCTGGACCACGCGCAGAGCGACCTCGGGCACACCCTCGCCCGGGTGGTGGCGCTCTCCCCGGCGGCCACCCTGGAGCGCGGCTACGCGGTGCTGCAGCGGGCGGACGGCACGGTGGTGACCGACCCGGGGCAGGTCGCGGCCGGCGAGGGGCTGCACGCCCGGGTGGCGGCCGGCTCCTTCGGGGTTCGCGTGGAGGCGCCCGCCGACGAGGACTGAGCCGGTCGGCCCGGCCCGCGGCCTCCGGTTCGTCCGGTGGCGGCCGTTCTGTCGGCGCCAGCCCCTACGCTGGCACGCATGGCAGATCAGCAGGAGCAGCAGGCCGCGGCGGCGCCGACCCCGGACGACGCGCTGGGCTACGAGCACGCCCGGGACGCGCTGCTGGACGTCGTCCGGCAGCTGGAGAACGGCGGGACGTCGCTGGAGGAGTCGCTGGCCCTGTGGGAGCGCGGCGAGCAGCTGGCGAAGGTCTGCCAGCGCTGGCTGGACGGCGCCCGGGCCAGGCTGGACGCCGCGCTGGCCGCCGAGGAGGGCGGGCCCGCGGCCGGGGAGTGACGCGGCTCACACCGCCCCGGGGAATCGTTGAACGTTCACCCATGTTGGGATGATGTGACCGGCTCCGGCCGGACACTCCGACGAACCCCTCCCGCATGAGGTGCAGACAAGCATGACCACCGAAGCCCTGGTACTCGACGCCGCCGCTCAGGACCTGCTGTTCCGCGAGGCCCGCACCGCGAACACCTTCACCGACGAGCCGGTCTCCGAGGAGCAGGTCCAGGCCATCTACGACCTGGTCAAGTTCGGCCCGACCGCCTTCAACCAGCAGCCGCTGCGCGTGGTCCTGGTCCGCTCGGCCGAGGGCCGCGAGCGCCTCGTCCAGCACCTCGCGGACGGCAACAAGGCCAAGACCGCCGCCGCCCCGCTGGTCGCCATCCTGGCCGTGGACAACGAGTTCCACGAGGAGCTGCCGACCCAGCTCCCGCACTTCCCGCAGGCCAAGGACGTGTTCTTCTCGGAGCGCAGCGTCCGCGAGCAGTCCGCCACCCTGAACGGCGCCCTGCAGGCCGCCTACTTCATCATCGGCGTGCGCGCCGCCGGCCTGGCCGCGGGCCCGATGACCGGCTTCGACGCCGAGGGCATCAACAAGGAGTTCTTCGGCGACGGCGAGCACTCGGTGCTGGCCGTGGTCAACATCGGCAAGCCGGGCGACGACGCCTGGTTCGCCCGTTCGCCGCGCCTCGCGTACGACCAGGTCGTCACCACGGTCTGATCCGCCGCACGCACGAGGGCCCGCACCGGTTCGTCCGGTGCGGGCCCTTCCGTGTGCGCACGGGGGCGCCGGGGGTCGCACGGGGGCCTGCGAGGGCGCCCGCCGGGGCGCACCCGGCCCCTCCGGGCCGGCCGCGGGGCCCCGCGGCTACTTGAGCGCCTGCGCCAGCTCGGCCAGCTCCTCGTAGGAGGCGGTGCCGGTGAGCACCGTGGTCGCGCCGTCGGACTGCACGACCAGCGCGCGGGACTTCTCGCCCTGCAGGCGCTCCCAGGTCCGCCCGGCCACCTCCGAGGTGCCGTCCGGCTTGGCGCCCGCGGCCTTCTCGCCGACCAGCGCGTCGCGCGGGACGTCGCTCTGCTCGACCGCCGCGTACTGGCCGGACGGCGTGACGAAGCCCAGGTGCCAGGCGTTGCCCTGGCCCTTGCCGTTCGCGGCCGGCTGGTAGCCGACCGAGGTGGCCCGCCACTGGTCGGGGAGGCCCTCGGGCGAGAGCAGTCGGTAGGGCGCACCGCGCTTCGCGGAGGCCGCCGCCACCTTGTACTCGACCACGTGCACCGGGTCGCCGTCCGCGTCGTGCGGCAGGAACAGGTACCCCACCCAGACCACGACGCCGACGGCCAGCATCGACAGGACCATGTCCCGCACGGTCTGCCGGCCCCTCATGCCCTTGCTCTCTCCAGCCACCCCCACATGGTGACTCATCCACACACCGCCCCGGCCACCCGGGGTGCCCACGAACGGGTGAAGCGGGACGAACCGCCACCCTCCGCACCCGGGGGGCGACCCGCGCCACAGACAGTCATCTCGTGGGCAGATACGATCGCAGGACCCTCACCACGGCGTTCGACCAGGCAGTAGTCGGGCGCTCACTGGCCGTCGCGTACAGAGAGGTAACGACGATGACCACGCAGTACCCGCACCACCTTCCCAGCGCCCTTGAGGTCGCGCCGGAGGCTCCCGACCGGAACCTCGCGCTCGAACTCGTCCGGGTCACCGAGGCGGCCGCGATGGCCGCCGGCCGGTGGGTCGGCCGTGGCGACAAGAACGGCGCCGACGGCGCCGCAGTCAAGGCGATGCGCACCCTGGTCTCGACCGTCTCGATGAACGGCGTCGTCGTCATCGGCGAGGGCGAGAAGGACGAAGCCCCGATGCTCTACAACGGCGAGCGGGTCGGCGACGGCACCGGCGCCGAGTGCGACGTCGCGGTCGACCCGGTCGACGGCACGACGCTGACCGCCAAGGGCATGAACAACGCCGTCGCCGTCCTGGCCGTCGCCGACCGCGGCACCATGTTCGACCCCAGCGCCGTGTTCTACATGGACAAGCTGGTGGCCGGCCCCGAGGCCGCCGAGTTCGTCGACATCACCGCCCCGCCGGCCGTCAACATCCGCCGGGTCGCCAAGGCCAAGGGCAGCGCCGTCGAGGACGTCACGGTCGTCGTCCTCGACCGCCCCCGCCACGACGGCCTGGTCCGGGAGATCCGCGAGGCGGGCGCCCGGATCAAGTTCATCTCCGACGGCGACGTCGCCGGCGCCATCATGGCCGCCCGCGAGGGCACCGGCGTCGACCTGCTGATGGGCATCGGCGGCACCCCCGAGGGCATCATCGCGGCCTGCGCCATGAAGTGCATGGGCGGCGTGATCCAGGGCCGGCTGTGGCCCAAGGACGACGCCGAGCGGCAGAAGGCCCTCGACGCCGGCCACGACCTGGACCGGGTGCTCACCACCAACGACCTGGTCAGCGGCGAGAACGTGTTCTTCGTCGCCACCGGCATCACCGACGGCGAGCTGCTGCGCGGCGTGCACTACCGCTCGGAGACCGCCACCACCAGCTCGCTGGTGATGCGCTCCAAGAGCGGCACGATCCGCGAGATCAACTCCGTCCACAAGCTGTCGAAGCTGCGGGCCTACAGCGCGATCGACTTCGACCGCGCCAACTGAGACCCGGACGACCGCGACCGCGGCCCCGGCGGAATCCCCCTCCGCCGGGGCCGCGGCGCGTCCGGCCGCGATGCCCGCCCCGGGGCCCGGCCCGCGCCGTCAGCCGGCTATCCGCCGCTGCCCCGCCGCCACCCGCGAGGCCTCCCGCAGTTCGGCGTCCCGGCGCCGCCGCCGGGCCAGCACCACCCGCCGCTCGGCCGCCGTCAGCCCGCCCCAGACGCCGTACGGCTCCGGCTGGGCGAGCGCGTGCTCACGGCACTCCAGCAGCACCGGACAGCGGGCGCACACCTGCTTCGCCTGCTCCTCGCGCGACAGCCGCGCCGCCGTCGGCTCCTTCGAGGGCGCGAAGAACAGCCCGGCCTCGTCCCGCCGGCAGGCCGCCCCGGTGTGCCACGGGTTGTCCTCGCCCGACCCCGGACCGCCGGCCGGGCCGGGCCCGCCGGGGGACCCCGCGGCAAGGCCCTGGGAACCCGGCCCGCCCGGGGGCTGCGGCTGCCGCCTGGCCACCGGAGGTCGCTCCAGCAGCTGCGCGGCGGCGACGGGCGAGGTGGTGCGGGACTCGATCGGATGCAGCACGGCCGTACTCCTGACGAGACTCTCGGACACGGGGAAGCTCGCTCCCCTGCCCGGCTGCGAGCCCCCGCTGTCCAACCCCCGAACCGGCCGCTGGGCCGCCTCCGGTGTGCAGCCGTACAAGAAGCGATGTGCGGAAGGAACTACCCCGCCGGACGCGATTCATGCACACTGCACGCAATCGACTACACAGCGCACCCGGAGCAACGCCGAGCGCCCGACCGGGAGTTGATTTCCGGTCGGGCGCCGAGTGGGACAACCCCGGCTATTCCGTGCCGAGTTGCTTGCGCACCCACTCCTTGAGCTTCTTGCCGCGCCGCGGCTTGGCCTCGCAACCACCGAAGATCGCAACGCCCTTGACCCGCACCACCGGCGCGTACGGATCCGCCGCCGTCTGCTCCCGGACGTCGAACCCGCCGAAGATGCCGACACCGCTGCCATGCAGGCTCACGTTCTCCGGGACCCGGATCTCGACGCCGCCGAACAGCGCGGTCACCTCGATCTCCACCTCGGGCGACTCGAACACCGCGTCCGTCAGGTCGATCTCCACGCCGCCGAAGGCCGCGAAGGCCCTCAGGTGCGAACCCACCCGCCAGCGACCCTTGCGGGAGGCTCCGCCGAAGACCGCCACCATCGACGGCGACTCCTGGCGCGCGGGCGGCAGCGCGGGGGCCACCGGGCGCGGTGCCGGGGCCTCCAGCGGGGGCTTCTCGAAGGACAGCGGCCGGTGGCCGGGGAGGTCCCGGGTGAGCGGCACCAGGTCGCCGAAGGTCTTGGCGGCGTACGCGGCCCCGATCCGCTCCGCGTGCTCCTCCGCGTCCAGCCGACCCTCCGCGTAGGCGTCCCGCAGGAGCTCCGCGATCCGCTCGCGGTCGGCGTCGGACACCCGCAGGTCCGCCTGCGCGACGGGCGCGTGCAGCGCCTGGGGCTGGGATTGCGGCTGGGGTTGGGCCTGCGGCTGGGGCCGCGGGGCCGGCGCGCGGTCCGGCTGCGGCTCCGGTCGGGTCTCGGGCTTGGTCATCGGCACGGGCGCCGGCACCGGCGGCTGCCCCGGATCGTCCTGCGGCGGCGAGTTGTCCACGGCGCAAGCCTAGTCGCTCGCACTCCTGACCGAGTGAGCCCCGTCACGCAGGCTGCCCTGTCCGCATGCGACGCAAGGCCGGGTCCTACCCTGGATGGTGCTTCGCCGACGCAGCCGGATCACTGGAAACCTAAGGACCGCCCCCATGGCTCCCACGCCAGACTTCGAGTACAGCGACCTGCTCCCCCTGGGCGCTGACCCGACCCCGTACCGCAAGCTCACCTCCGAGGGTGTCTCCACCTTCGAGGCCGGCGGTCGCACCTTCCTCCAGGTCGAGCCCGAGGCGCTGCGGCTGCTCACCGCCGAGGCGATGCACGACATCTCGCACTACCTGCGCCCCGCCCACCTCGCCCAGCTGCGCCGCATCCTGGACGACCCGGAGGCCAGCCCCAACGACCGCTTCGTCGCGCTCGACCTGCTGAAGAACGTCAACATCTCGGCCGGCGGCATCCTCCCGATGTGCCAGGACACCGGCACCGCCATCGTCATGGGCAAGCGCGGCCAGAACGTGCTCACCGAGGGCGGCGACGAGTCCGCCATCGCGCGGGGCGTCTTCGACGCGTACACCAAGCTCAACCTGCGCTACTCCCAGATGGCCCCGGTGACCATGTGGGACGAGAAGAACACCGGCAACAACCTGCCGGCCCAGATCGAGCTGTACGCCACCGACGGCGACGCGTACAAGTTCCTCTTCATGGCCAAGGGCGGCGGCTCCGCCAACAAGTCGTACCTGTACCAGGAGACCAAGGCCATCCTGAACGAGGCGAGCATGCTCTCGTTCCTGGAGCAGAAGATCCGCTCCCTCGGCACCGCGGCCTGCCCGCCGTACCACCTGGCCATCGTGATCGGCGGCACCAGCGCCGAGTTCGCGCTCAAGACCGCCAAGTACGCCTCCGCGCACTACCTGGACAACCTGCCGACCGAGGGCGACGCCAGGACCGGGCACGGCTTCCGCGACCTGGAACTGGAGGCCAAGGTCACCGAGCTGACCCAGAAGATCGGCATCGGCGCCCAGTTCGGCGGCAAGTACTTCTGCCACGACGTGCGCGTCGTCCGCCTGCCGCGCCACGGCGCCTCGCTGCCGGTGGCCATGGCCGTCTCCTGCTCCGCCGACCGCCAGGCACTCGGCAAGATCACCGCCGAGGGCGTCTTCCTGGAGCAGCTGGAGACCGACCCGGCCAAGTACCTGCCGGACACCACCGACGAGCACCTCGACGACGACGTCGTGCGCATCGACCTCGACCAGCCGATGTCGGCGATCCGCGGCGAGCTGTCCAAGTACCCGGTCAAGACCCGGCTCTCGCTCACCGGCACCCTGGTCGTCGCCCGCGACATCGCGCACGCCAAGATCAAGGAGCGCCTGGACGCCGGCGAGGGCATGCCGAAGTACCTCCAGGACCACCCGGTCTACTACGCGGGCCCGGCCAAGACCCCCGAGGGCTACGCCTCCGGCTCCTTCGGCCCCACCACGGCCGGCCGGATGGACTCCTACGTCGACCAGTTCCAGGCCGCCGGCGGCTCCATGGTGATGCTCGCCAAGGGCAACCGCAGCAAGCAGGTCACCGACGCCTGCGCCCAGCACGGCGGCTTCTACCTCGGCTCCATCGGCGGCCCGGCCGCCCGCCTCGCCCAGGACTGCATCAAGAAGGTCGAGGTCCTGGAGTACGCCGAGCTCGGCATGGAGGCCGTCTGGCGCATCGAGGTCGAGGACTTCCCGGCCTTCATCGTCGTCGACGACAAGGGCAACGACTTCTTCCGGGAGACCACCGAGGGGCCGCTGATCACCAACCTGCGGGTCCGCTCCAAGGAGTAGCCCCCGCCCCGCCCCACCGCCGCCCCGGCCGCACCACGCGCCCGGGGCGGCGGCGTTCCGGGGGGCGAGCCGGTGCGGGCCGGTGCGGTGCGGGCCGGTGCGGTGCGGGCCGGTGCGGGCCGGGGCGTCGGACGCGTGCGGGCCGGCGAGTTGGGCCGGGCCGGGGCCGCTCAGGCGTCGAAGTCGTACTCCAGGACGTAGGAGGCCGCGTCGAGGATCATCTCGTTGAGCTCGACGACCTGGCCCTCGTCGGCGAAGGCGGTCCGGCAGATCAGGATGACCGGGGTCCCGGCGGAGAGCTCCAGCCGGGCGCCCTCCTCGCCGCTGGGCATCCGGGAGCGGACCTCCTCCCGGAAGTGGACGGGCTTGGCGCCTATCTCGGCCAGGCGCGCGTAGGTGCCGCCCGGGCCGGTGTCCTCGCGGGTGATGGCCGTGCCGGCGACCAGCCCGGCCGGCAGGTAGGAGGTGGACAGCAGCACCGGCTTGCCGTCCAGGACGAAGCGGCGGTGCCGCACGCACATCGGCGCGCCGGGGTCCACCCCCAGCACCCCCGCCACGTGCTCGGGCGCGCCCAGTTCGGTGACCGACACCTGGTCGACCACCAGCGACCGGTTGTCGATGTCGGCCGACCATATCGACCGGCCCGACCCCCACTGCCCCTGCGCCAGCCGCTGGATCCCGCGCCGCCGCAGCGGCCGGAAGTCCCGCACGAAGACCCCGGCACCCCGGCGCGCCTCGGCGATGCCCTCGCTCTGCAGCACGCCCAGTGCCTGGCGGGCCGTCATCCGGGCGACGCCGTACTCGTCCATGAGGTCGTTCTCGCCCGGGAGCCGGTCCCCGGCCCGGTAGCGGCCGGTGCCGATGGCCGCCTTCAGCGAGTCGGCGATCCGCTGGTACTTGGGCTGCTTGTCGCCACTGCTGCCGGTCATCGCCGCTCCCTCTCCCTCGGACAAATCCTAGGCGCGCCCACGGCCGCCGGTAAGGAGATACGACCGTTGACATCTCTAGAGATATTAGCTTCTCTAGAGATGCTGGGTAGTCGCCGAGCAGCACCACACACGCACGGACAGCGACCAGGGGGCGGCCCCACCCGGTGCCGCACCCGCACCAGAGCAAGGGAGCAGTGCGGTGAGCACCCGTCAACGCGACGCCGCGGCCTACCGGCCGCACGTGGGTGAACTCGTCCTCGACCGGAGGACCGGACGCACCGGCATCTACATGGACACCCTCGGCGGAGAGCACTACCTGCGCCCCGAGACCGGCGGCTGCGAGTGGACCGCCGAACCGGGCCACCTCTCCCCCGCCCCCACGAGCCCACCCGCCACCGACGACCCCGACCCCGACCCCGCGAGACGGCCGCCGGGCCGCGCGCCGGACCTCTCCGACAGCGCTCGGCTCCGCGCCTGCGCCTGAGATCACGATTCGCTGGAATTGCTCCGGAATCCGCTCAAACCAAGCATTTCGGACCTGGCAATCCCCGGTGAATCCGAAATTCCGGAACGCCCCGCCCACCCCCCGGCACGACACGGGAGGCGCTGGTCACCGGCCGGGCGCCAGGTGCCGGAATCGACCGTACCGCAGCGCCCAATCCCCCATTCCCCGGCATAACGACCGGCGCCCCCACCTTCGCGGCAAGCAAAGCGGGGGCGCCGTCCCAGTCGGATTGCGGCTGGCCGAGGATACCGGGGCAGACGGTTCTGCGGGTGCTTACGGGTGGCTGGAGATGATGCTCTCCGGCTCGTACTTCTTGCCCGGCTCGCCCGTCGTCGGCTCGGCGGGCTCCACCACGTGCTCGGCCTCGTCGCCGAACAGTTCGCCCTCGAGGGCCGCCTTCTGCTCGGGAGTGGGCTCGGTGTATCCGGTCGGGTTCGAGGAGGCGGTCACCGCGCCCTCGACAGCCTTGCCCGCCTCCACAGCAGCCTCCGGGGCCGAGGTCCGCGCCGCGTTGTCGGGCGTCGACGGCTCCGAGGTCTCGCTCTGGTTGTTGGCCATTGGGCGGCCGCCTTTCGGTCATCAAATGTGTTCAGCCCGACCTGCTTGGCGCGGGCGCGCGGACAGTATCGTAGGGTTGATTAAATGTCCGATAAACATCGTGCGGCTTGCAGTGCCATCCGGCAGAGTCGGGCGTCCGCCTAGGCTGAACCATCGCGGCGGACCGCCGAGCGCCCTTCGCGGAATCAACACCACAGGCCATCGGGGGACTTCATGGAGTTTCGGGAGACGCCGCCGGCACCTGCGCTGCGCTTCCAGGTCCTCGGCCCGGTCCAGGCCTGGCTCGACGACAAGCCCGTCTCCCTCGGCTCCCCGCAACAACAAGCCGTTCTGAGCACGCTCCTCCTCCACGCCGGGCGCCCGGTCACCACGCAGGACCTCGTCGACGCGCTCTGGGGCGACCGCCCGCCGGCACAGGCCGTGGCCGCGCTCCGCACCTACGTCTCCCGGCTGCGGGCCGTCATCGAGCCGCGCCGCGAAGTACGGGCGCCCGCCGAGCTCCTGGTCTCGGTCGCGGACGGATACGCCCTGCGGATCCCCGGCGAAGCAGTCGATCTGACGGTCTTCGAACGGCTCTCCGCCGAGGCGACGTCCGCCCGGGCCGCCGGCAACAAGCCCGAGGCCCACCGCCTGCTGGTCCAGGCCCTCGGCCTGTTCAGCGGCCGCCCGCTCACGGGCATCCCGGGACCCTACGCCGAGAGCCAGCGGCTGCGACTGGCCGAACGTCAGGTCGCCGCGTCCGAGGACCTGTGCGCCGCCGCCCTCGACATCGGGCTGCACGCCGAGATCGTCGGCGAGCTCAACGGCCTGACCGCCGAACACCCCCTGCGCGAGCGACTCCGTGAACTGCTCATGCTGGCGCTGTACCGCTGCGGGCGGCAGGCCGAGGCCCTGGGCGTCTACACCGACACGCGGAAGCTGCTCATCGACGAGCTGGGCGTGGAACCCGGCGCCGGCCTGTCGGCCATGCACGCGCGCATCCTCGCCGCCGATCCCGCGCTGGCACTCCCGGTCTCGACGGCCGACGGGGCGGCCCGCGAGGAGAGCCCGGCCGGACCACCGGCACCGGCGCAACTCCCCGCCGATGTCTCGGACTTCAGCGGGCGGACCGATCTGGTGTCCGACCTCTCCACCGTCCTGATGAACGCCACCGGCCAGGCGGTGCTGGTGACCTCCCTGGCAGGAATCGGCGGAGTCGGGAAGACCACGCTCGCCGTCCACGTCGCCCACCGCGTCAGGTCCGACTTCCCGGACGGGCAGCTGTACGTCGACCTGCGCGGAGCCGGCGCCTCCCCGGCCGACCCCGTCGTCGTCCTGGGCGACTTCCTCCACGCGCTCGGGGTCACCGAGAACCCCGACTCACTCGAACAACGAGCCGCCCTCTACCGGTCGCAGCTCGCCGGCCGACGCATGCTCATCCTGCTGGACAACGCGCGGGACGCCGAGCAGATCCGGCCCCTCATCCCCGGCGTCTCCGGCTGTGCGGTGCTCGCCACCAGCAGGTCCCGGCTGGCCGGGATCCCCGGGGCGCAGCTGTTCGACGTCGAGGAGCTGACTCCTGAAGAGGCACTGTCGCTGTTCTCCGCCATCGTCGGGGAACAACGGGTGGCCGCCGAACCGGAGGCGGCCATGGCGGTCGTCACCGCCTGCGGGTTCCTTCCGCTCGCGGTCCGGATCGCCGCAGCACGGTTGGCCAGTCGCCCCCGGTGGAGCGTTTCCGACCTGGCTCGGCGGTTAGCCGACCAGCGCAGGCGCCTGGACGAACTGCAACTCGGCAACCTCGCCGTGGAGACCACGATCGGGCTCGGGTACGGACAGCTCTCCGTTCCCGAGGCCCGGGCCTTTCGGCTGCTCTCCCTGATCGACGCGCCCGACATACCCCTCGCGGCAGCCGCGGCGTTGCTCGGCGTGGACGAGGACACCGCCGAGGACCTCACCGAAGCACTGGTCGAAGCCAACATGCTGGAGTGCTTCACGCCCGGCCGCTACCGGTACCACGACCTCCTCCGGCTCTACGCCCAGCGGCAGAACGAGCGGATCGGGGACTCCGGGGACCAGGAGCAGGCCGTCCTCCGGCTCCTCGACCTGCTGATCCCGACCGTCCACAACGCCGCCCAGGCCATCGAGCCGGACGACCCGCTGCCGGAACTGCTCACCACCCTCGTCTCACCGGGGCTCAGCCTCCCGACCGGCGCGTCCGCACAGGACTGGCTCCGTACGGAGGGCGCCCTGCTGCTCAGCGCCATCGAAGCCGCCGCCAACGGGCCCGTCGCCCTGCAGCGGTCGGCGATCGACCTGCTGATCCTCCTCTACGGACTCGGCCCTGACCCGACGCACGGCCCCCGGGTCCGGCGGATCCTGGAGATCACGGGCGGCGACTCGGAGCTGCGCGACGACGCGGCCGCGCTCGCCCGGGTGCACTTCGCGCTCGGCACGCTGCAGTCGGTGACCAGCGA
Organism: Kitasatospora sp. NPDC004745; assembly: GCF_042873275.1. Taxonomy (NCBI): domain Bacteria; kingdom Bacillati; phylum Actinomycetota; class Actinomycetes; order Kitasatosporales; family Streptomycetaceae; genus Kitasatospora; species Kitasatospora sp. NPDC004745. Next base: position 136,655 of record NZ_JBIALK010000019.1, read on the forward strand.
CTTCCACGGCGCCGAGCAGTCCCTCCTCCGGAGCCTCGGCTTCCAGGCCCCGGACGACGCGACCGTCCTCCGCCTGGCCACGGCCAACACGCTCGGGTGGATCCTCAGCGTCGGCAACCGCACGGCCGAGGCCCTGCCGTTCCTCGAACAGGCCCTCGCCATCAGCCGGATCGTCGGCACGGCGATCGGCGAGGCCAGACTGATCAGCAACATCGCCCGGGTGCAGAACCGGCTGGGCATGACGGAGACGGCGATCCAGTCCGCGACCGACGGCGTCGCCGCAGCCCGGAAGTCCGAGAACGGCCCCTGCCTCGCCCACACCCTCTACCAGCTCGGGGTGGTGCTCACCGCCGGTGACGCCGTACCGCACCTGCGCGAGGCCCACCAGCTGTACCGGTCCCAGCAGAACGTCCTCTGGGAGGGGTACACGCTGGCCCGGCTCTCCTCCGCCCTCCTCTCCGCACGTCAGCACGCGGAGGCGGCCGAGGCGGCCGAGGAGTCACTCGCGATCGGCCGGGAGATGGATTCCGCCTACTGCCAGGGCCTGGCGAACGCCGCGCTCGGCGAGGCGCTGCTGGCGCTCGCGCAGCCCGCGCGCGGGCTGGCGTGTCTGCAGGAGGCGCACGCGATCTTCACGCGGCTCGGTGTGCCTGAGGCCTCCCCCGTGGCGGCCCTCATCGAACGACAGCACACCGAGCCCCTCCCTTCCCCTCCCCCCGCGCCGTAGGCCTCCGCCCCCCAGCGGAGTTCCTCCCCCGATCCGCGCGTCGGCGCTCCCGCAGCCCCCCGGCTGCGGGAGCGCCCTCAACGCTTCCCCGGCGCTGGACTCCACTCTGCACCGGGGCGATTGACGTTCGATAAACGTCCGATTGTCAGCCTGCGGATCGGCGGCATCGCAGGTCAGCGGCCTCACCACGGCGCGCCATGCGGCGTGCGGCGCCGGTCCGCACCACCCTGGCCCGCACCGTCGTGCTTCCGCAAGCCCGTCCACACCGGCCCAAGCATGACGAGTTGGCCGGAAAGGGACCCCATGGCACGGTGATCGCGCATATTCTCGGATGCCAGTACACACACGAGTGTCTGCCGACACCGTGTGGGCCGGCGAGGCAGGGCGGGCGCCGGGGCGGACGGCGGCCCGGACCCGTGCGGCCGCGTGCAGCCGCCCGGAGGCCACGGGTGGAAGGGTGCCTCTCAATCGTGACGACCGGACAGATATCCGACGCGTTCCCCGTCGACGAGGACGCGGGTGACGACGATCCCGACCTGCGGCGGCGCCGGGCCGCGCGGGCCCTCCAGGCGGTCGCCTTCGACACCATCGGAGCCGGGTACGGCGACGCCTTCCCGGCGAAGGACGGCCAGCTGGCCTGCGGGCAGCGGCTGCTGGCCGAGCTCGAACCGGGCGCCCCGGTCCTGGACGTCGGCTGCGGGACGGGTGAGCCGACGGTCCGCCAGCTCACCGCCGGCGGCCTGCGGGTCACCGGGGTGGACCTCTCGGACGTGATGCTCACCCTGGCCGCGGAGGCCCGATACCCCGGCGAGCACCCGCCGGTGTTCCATCGCATCGACCTCTTCGATCTGGCCACCGAGCGCGCCGAGCGGGTCTGGGGCGCCCCCGGGCTGGGGCCCTCGGGCCGGGGCGGGTTCGCCGCCGTCACCGCGTTCTTCTCGCTGATCCTGCTGCCCCAGGACGAGATCCCGACGGTGCTCGGGCGGCTGCGCGAACTCCTGCGGCCGGGCGGCCTGCTGGCGCTCGGCATGGTCGAGGCCGACCTGGATCACGTTCCGCTTCCGTTCCTTGGCAGAGAGCTGCGGATCAGTGGGTATCTGAGGGAGGATCTGGAGCGGGTTCTGGTCGCGGCGGGCTTCTCCGTCGAGGAGTGCTCGGGGCACCCGTACGCGCCGGCCAGTACCACGCTGCCGCCGGAGGAACAGCTGTTCCTGTGCTGTCGACGCGTCGGCTGATCGACCGCGGGACCAGGAAAGCCAGCCAGCACCACACCTCACAGCACCCCTCGAGTCCAGGACAGGCAGCCGTGCGCGACCAGCTCAAACCAGAGGCCGGACAGTCGCCTGCCCTCCCGCACCCGCGGGGCGCCGAGCCGGCCGCGCCCGGCGCCCTCCCACCGGCCGCCGCCGGGCCGGCCCGCGACGACGTGGCGGACCGCCTCGGCTACCTCGACTCGGCGACCCGCCGGATCAACAGCGCGCTCGACCTGTCCGCGACGCTGCGCAACATCGGCCGGGTGCTGGTCCCCACGCTGGCCGACGCCGCCGTGATCCACCTGCGCGACCCGCTGCCCAACGTCGAGCGCGAACCGGGCTTCCCGGACGAACTGCGGATCCACCACAGCACCGGCACCCGGATCGGACGGCGCGGGCGGCCCGGCGGCGTCGACGAGCGGAACCGGTCCCGCTACGGCTTCCGCTCGACCGCCGACACCGGCCCGGCCACCCCGGTGACCCGCGGCGGAGTGCTCGCGCACACCCTGCTCAGCAGGCGTCCCGCCGAGCCCGCGGTGCTCGGCAGCCCCGGCGCCGAGCGCACCGCGACGCTGTTGCGCGAGCTGTACGGCACCCGCGGGCCGGCCCGGCTGGCACCCGGCACCTCGGTGCTGGCGCTGCCGCTGCGCGGCCGCAAGGCCGTCCTCGGCCTGCTGGTGCTGATCCGCCGGCCCCCTGAACGCACCGGCCGGCCGGGCTTCGACGCCGCCGACACCGCGACCGCCGCGCACCTCGCGACCCAGGCCGGGCTGGCCGTGGACACCGCACTGCGGTACGCCCGCGAGTGGGAGATAGCCAACGAGCTCCAGCGCAGCATGCTGCCGTTGCGGCTGCCACAGCCGCACGGTGTCCGGATCGCCCAGCGCTACCTGCCGGGCGAGCGCGGCGCGCAGGTCGGCGGCGACTGGTACGACGCCGTGCCGCTGCCCGGCAACCGGGTCGCCCTGATCGTCGGCGACGTGATGGGCCACTCACTCACCTCGGCCGCCATCATGGGCCAACTGCGCACCAGCGCACAGACCTTGGCCGCCCTCGACCTGCCGCCGCACGAGGTGCTCTACCACCTGGACGAGCAGGCCCAGCGGCTCGGCCGCGAGCAGCACCTGGCGACCTGCGTGTACGCGGTGTACGACCCGATCGCCAACCGGGTGGTGCTGGCCAACGCCGGGCACGTCCCGCCGGTGCTCGTCCGACCGGACGGGACGGCCGAGTTGGTGGAGCTGGACTCCGGGGCGCCGATCGGGGTCGGCGGCGTGGACTTCAACTCCGTCGAGCTGCCCGCACCGCCCGGATCGGCCCTGCTGCTGTTCACCGACGGCCTGGTGGAGACCCGCAGCCGGGCGATCAGCGACGGCCTGGAGGTGCTCCGCGCCCGGATCGCCGCCGCCCGCTGGCAGGCCCCCGAACAGCTCTGCCAGGAGGCGCTGCGGATCCTCCCGCCGGGCGACCGCGGCGACGACATCGCCCTGCTCGGCGCCTGCTTCGACGGCATCCCGGCCGGGGACGTCGCCCACTGGTACCTGCAGCCGCGCAACGAGACGCCCGGCCGGGCCCGTCGGCTGGCCGCGCACACGCTGCGCCGCTGGGGGCTCGGCTCGCTCAGCGAGGCGACCGAGCTGATGGTCAGCGAGCTGGTGACCAACGCCGTCCAGCACGCGACCCGGCCGGTGACCCTGAGCCTGGTGCGCACCACCCGGCTGCGCTGCGAGGTCGGCGACGACAGCCCGCTGCTGCCGCGGCCGCGCCGGACCGGGCCGGACGACGAGCGCGGCCGCGGGCTGCAGATCGTGGCCAGGTGCGCGGACCGCTGGGGGGCCACCCGGCTGGGCACCGGCAAGGTGGTCTGGTTCGAGCAGCGGTTGCCACAGGGCTGAGCGCCCGGGCGGCCGCGACCGCCCGAGCGCCCCGGCGCCGACTCGGACCCGGCCTCCGACAGCGGCGCACCCGCCCGGCCTCCGACAGCGCCGCGCAAGCCCAGCCGCCGGCGCCCGCTCAGACCCGGACCGGCTCCTCCGCGGGCCGCCGCTCCAGCTGCGCGACCAGCTGCTCACCCTCCATGTCGACCCGCGGCACGACCCGCTCCAGCCGCTTCGGGAACCACCAGGCGGCCCGGCCGAACAGCGCCATCGCGGCCGGCACCAGCGCCATCCGCACCACGAACGCGTCCACCAGCACGCCCACCGCGAGGGCGAAGCCGATCGGCTGGACGATCGGGTCGTGGCCGAAGACGAACGAGCCGAACACCGACACCATGATCAGCGCGGCGGCCGTGACCACCCGGGCGCCGCCCCGCACCCCGGCCACCACGGCCTCGCGCGGCGCCTTGCCGTGGACGTACTGCTCCTTCATCCCGGAGACCAGGAACAGCTCGTAGTCCATCGCCAGCCCGAACAGCACGCCGATCAGCAGGATCGGCACGAAGCTCACCACCGGCCCGACCTTCGGCACGTCGATCAGGCCGTCCAGCCAGCCCCACTGGTAGACCGCGACGACCGCGCCGAGCGAGGCCGTGACGCTGAGCAGGAAGCCGGCCACCGCCTTCAGCGGAACGAGCACCGAGCGGAACGCCAGGGCCAGCAGCACCACCGCGATCCCGACGATCACCGCGAGGAACGGCGGCAGGGCCTGGCCGAGCTTGGTGGAGACGTCGATGTTGGCGGCGGTCGTGCCGGTGACGGCGATGTCCGCGCCGGTCGCGGCCCGCAGCGGAGCGCGCTGGTCGCGGATCTCGTTGACCAGGGCCCTGGTGTCGGCGTGGTCCGGGCCGGTCCGCGGGATGACGGTCAGCAGCGCGGTGCGGCCGGTGCCGTCCGCGGACGGGGGCAGCAGCGTCTGGACGCCCGGGAGGGTCTGCAGCTTCGCCGCGACGCCCTGGACCGCCTGCTGCGGCTGCGGGGTGCCGTGGGCGTCCACCACGACCACCAGCGGGGCGTTGAAGCCCGGCCCGAAACTGCCGCCGACCAGGTCGTAGGCCTTGCGCGCGTCGGTGCCGGCCGCCATCGAGCCACCGCCCGGCAGTCCCAGGCTGAGGCTCGCGGCGGGCACCGCGAGGGCGCCCAGGCCCGCCAGGCCGACGAGCAGCACGGCCAGCGGGCGACGGACCACGAAGCGGGCCCAGCGCTCGCCCAGGGTGGTGCGGCCACCGGTGCGCGGCGCCCGCCGCCACACCGGGAGCCGGTCGATGGCGCGGCCGGCGAAGCCGAGCAGCGCGGGCAGCAGGGTGATCGCGACCAGGACGGCCACCACGACGGCGCCGGAGGCGGCCAGGCCCATCACGGTGAGGAACGGGACGCCGGCGACGGCGAGTCCGGCGAGCGCGACGACCACGGTCAGACCGGCGAAGACGACCGCGCTACCCGCGGTGGCGGTGGCCCGGGCGGCGGCCTCCTCGGGCTCCAGCCCCTCGTCGAGGTGGCGGCGGTGGCGGGAGAGGATGAACAGCGCGTAGTCGATGCCGACGGCGAGGCCGACCATCAGGGCCAGCACCGGGGCGGTGGTGATGATCTCGAAGGAGCCGGACAGCGCCATGATCCCGGCCATCGCGACGCCGACCCCGACCAGCGCGGTCAGCAGCGGCAGACCGGCGGCGACCAGCGAGCCGAGGGTGACCACCAGGACGACCCCGGCGACGGCCAGGCCGACCGCCTCGCCGCCGTCGACCTGGGCCATCCGGTTGTAGGCGTCGCCGCCGAAGGCGACGTCCAGCCCGGCCGAGCGGGCCGGTTCGGCGGCGGCCCGGACGGCCTCGCGCTGCTGGTCGGTGACGTCGGCGAGCTTGTGGTCGAAGGAGACCAGGGCGATCACGACCCGGCCGTCCGGCGAGACGGCGCCGGTGGCGTACGGGTCGGGCACGGCGGCGACGCCCGGGACGGCGGCGATCCGGCCGACCGCCTCGCTGACGGCCCGGCCGGTCCCGGGTGCGGTGGCGCCGCCGGGGGCGGGGGCGGCGAAGACCACCTGGGCGGAGCCGTGGCCCTGCTCCGGGAAGGTGTCCTTGATCCGGTCCAGGGTGGTCTGCGCCTCGGTGCCCGGCACCTTGAACTCGTCGCTGGTCTTCCCGGCGAACGCTCCCGCGGCCCCGCCGATCGCGATCAGCACGGCGATCCAGACGGCCAGCACGGCCCGTCTCCGCCGGAAGCAGTGGCGGCCCAGTCGGTACAGGTACGTGGCCATGGGTGACCCCTCGGTCAGGTCGTCGGGCAGGCGGGCGCCTGGACGGTCGCGTCCCACCGTACGCGCAAGTTTGTCGGGTGACCAAGTTGACCGACAGGATCGATCGACAGAATCATTCGACGCGGTTGACCGACCATGGCGCTACCCTGGCTGGATGGCTCACGTCCCCGCCTCCGAACGCCGCCCGCAACTGGTCCAGGCCGCCCTCGACCTGATGACCCGGGAGGGCGTCGCCGCCGGCAGCACCCGGGCGATCGCGGCCGAGCTGGGCGTGGCCCAGGCCACGGTGCACTACACCTTCGGCACCAAGAAGGACCTCTACCGGGCCGTGGTCGAGCAGCTGACCGCGGAGTTCATCGGCCACGTCCGCGCCGCCTACCCGGGCGACGGCACCTTCGGCGAGCAGGTCGGGACGCTGGTCCACGCACTCTGGGAGAGCTCGACCGGCGAGGACGGGCGCTGCGTGCTGCTGAGCGAGTTCGCCGCACTGGCGATGCGCGACCCGGACCTGCAGGAGATCATGCGGGCGCTCCAGCACGGGATCGAGGGCACCGCGGCGGAGATGCTCACCGCACTCGCCGAGGCGCACGGCCTCGACCTGGCGATGCCCGCCCGGGAGATCGCCGTCCACTTCCTCACCGGCTTCGACGGCCTGACCGACCGCTACCTGGCCCTGCGCGCTCCCGGCGAGCAGCCCGACCAGGACACCCTGCGCGCCCTCGACCTTCTGGTGGCCACCACCGTCGGGCTCTGCCTGGGCGCCCCGGCCGCGATCCGCTAGGGCCCGCCCGGCGCCGGCCGCGCGCCGACAGCCCCGGCGCCGGGCGCAGCGTCAGGAGGCGATCCGGACCGGGAGGTCGGCCAGCACCTCGCGCAGCGCGGCACCGAAGCGCTCGTACTCGGCACTGCGCGCCGAGCCCGGCCGGGTGGCCAGGCCGATCCGGCGGCCGGGCGCCGGCGCGGCGAAGCGGACGGCGGCCAGCCGGTCGGTGCGGCCCGCCTCGACGTCCAGCGCGGTGGCGGGCAGCAGGGTCACGCCGAGCCCGCCGGCGACCAGCTGGACGAGGGTGGACAGCCCCGCCGCACGGGTGGTGGAGCCGGACGGGTCGGCGCCGACCTCCCGGCAGATGTCGAGGGCCTGGTCACGCAGGCAGTGCCCCTCCTCCAGCAGCAGCACGTCCAGGTCGAGCAGGACGTCGCGCGGGACGTCGATCCGCCCGGCGAGCGGGTGCCCGGGCGGGGTGACCAGCACGAAGTCCTCGTCGAACAGCGGGATGTCCCGGGTCGGCGAGGCGCCGCCGGCCGGGAGCGCGAGCAGCAGGACGTCGAGGCGTCCGGCGGCCAGCCCCTCCAGCAGCGAGGGGGTGCGCTCCTCGTGGACGTGCAGCTCCAGCTCCGGGAAGCGGTCGCGGACCAGCCGCAGCACCGTGGGCAGCAGGTAGGGCGCGACGGTCGGGATGACGCCGAGGTGCAGGGGGCCGGTGAAGGGCCGGCGGGCGGCTTCGACCTCCTCGGTGAGGGCCTGCAGCGAGGCCAGCACCCGACGTGCGTGCGCGTGCACCCGCTCCCCCAGCGGGGTGACGATCACCTTGCGCGTCGTACGCTCGACGAGCTGCGCGCCCAGCGCCTCCTCGAGCGCGGCGACCGCGCCGGACAGGGCCGGCTGGCTCGTCCCGGTGGCCGCCGCGGCCTCCCGGAAGTGCCGGTGCTCGGCGACCGCGACGAAGGCCCTGAGCTGGGCGACGGTCGGCGTCCGGGGGCTGCGGGTTGTGGCGCTCGCCACAGGCCGCTCGGGTCTCGCGGCGGCGGGACGGCGACTGCGGGGCTTGGACGTGGGAGGTTCGGTACTGATAGCCATCTCCGATCAGACACATCCAGTCTAGCTATTTCCCCGATCAGTCCACGATGTGGAAACGTAGGACGTGTCCGGAATCCGGACAAACGCCCCTCATCTCACTTCAGGAGAAGCGAACGTGCTCACGATCGGTGACAAGTTCCCCGAGTTCGAACTCAACGCCTGCGTCGACCTGGACGCCGCGAACGCCTTCGCCGAGATCAACCACAAGTCCTACGAGGGCAAGTGGAAGATCGTCTTCTTCTGGCCGATGGACTTCACCTTCGTCTGCCCGACCGAGATCGCCGCGTTCGGCAAGCTGAACGACGAGTTCGCCGACCGCGACGCCCAGATCCTCGGCGTCTCCGGCGACTCCGAGTTCGTGCACCACGCCTGGCGCAAGGACCACAAGGACCTGCGCGACCTGCCCTTCCCGATGCTGGCCGACGTCAAGCACGACCTGATGCGCGCCTGCGGCGTCGAGGCCGCCGACGGCACCGCCCAGCGCGCGGTGTTCATCGTCGACCCGAACAACGAGATCCAGTTCGTCATGGTGACCGCCGGCTCCGTCGGCCGTAACCCCAAGGAGGTCCTGCGGGTGCTCGACGCCCTGCAGACCGACGAGCTGTGCCCGTGCAACTGGACCAAGGGCGAGGACACCCTCGACGCCCAGGCCCTGCTGGCGGGCTGACCCATGGCCCTCGACGACCTCAAGGCCGCCCTCCCGGACTACGCCAAGGACCTCAAGCTCAACCTGGGCTCGGTCATCGGCAACTCCGACCTCCCCGCCCAGCAGCTCTGGGGCACCGTGCTGTCCTGCGCGATGGCCACCCGTAGCGCCGGCCTGCTGCGCGAGCTGGAGCCCGAGGCGAAGGCCAACCTCTCCCCGGAGGCGTACACCGCCGCCAAGGGCGCGGCCGCGATCATGGGGATGAACAACGTCTACTACCGGACCCTGCACCTGCTCTCCGACAAGGAGTACAGCACGATGCGGGCCGGTCTGCGGATGAACATCATCGGCACCCCGGGCGTCGAGAAGGTCGACTTCGAGCTCTGGTGCTTCGCGGTCTCGGCCATCAACGGCTGCGGCCAGTGCCTCGACTCGCACGAGGCCGTGCTGCGCAAGGCCGGCGTGGAGCGCGAGGTCGTCCAGGCCTCGATGAAGATCGCCGCCGTGCTGCAGGCCGTGGCCGGCGTCCTCGACGCCGAGGCCGCCCTCGCCACCGTCGACGCCTGACGGATCGTGCACCCGGCCCGACGGGCCCCTTCCGGACACCGCGTCCGGAAGGGGCCCGTCGGCGTTCCCGGACGGTTCCCGGGCCCGGTCCGGACCGCCCCCGGACCGCCCCCGGCCGCGGCCCCAGCGGTCCCGGACCGGAGCCGGCAGACCGGAACCGGGGCGGCCGGAACCGGCGTGTAGGCAACGGAAGATCGACTCCGGGGGGAGAACAACACCGTGTCCGACCTGAGGGAACTGCCGCCCGGCTCGGCCTGGCCGACCTTCGCCTGGATCTCGTGGGGCCTGGTCGCGGTCGCGATCGGGATGTGGCTGCCGATCGCGTTCATCTGGACCGACTTCGGCCACGGCCCGGTCGTCGCCCTCGGCCTGCTCGCCCCCGTGGCCGGCCCGCTGGGCGGGGCCCTCCTCGGCTGGGCCCTCACCGCGTTCACCCCCGCCCGCACCCGGGCCCGCGCGGTGCGGGTGGCCCTGGTCGGCGAGGCCGCCCTGCTGGGCGTCCTCGCGGTGCCGTTCGTCCCGGTCCTCAGGGGCTGGTGACCGGCGCCGCCTCCGGGTGCGCGGTGGGCGGGTGCCCGGCCGCGGAGTCCGCGCCGGAGGCGTTCGGACCCGACGGGCCCGACGCGTTCGCCGCGGCGCTGCGGCCGGCCGCCTCCCGGGCGGCCTCCAGCGCGGTGAAGACCTCCTGCCCCGCCTCGTTGCGGCGGCGCAGGTGGGTGACCACGGTGTTGGTGACGGCGATCAGCGGGACGGCGACCACCGCTCCGCCGATGCCGCCGATGATGCCGCCCGCCGCGACGCCGAGCACCACGCCCAGCGGGTGCACCCGCACCGCGCGGCCGAGGATCAGCGGCTGGAGGATGTGGCTCTCGATCTGCATCACCGCGACCAGCACGACCAGCACCATCAGCGCCGTCCACGGCCCCTGGGTGACCAGGGCGATCAGCACCGCCACCGTCCCGGTGACCAGGGCGCCGACCAGCGGGACGAAGGCGCCCAGGAAGATGATCACGGCCAGCGGCATCGCCAGCGGCACGCCGAGCAGGTCGATCCCGACGCCGATGCAGACCGCGTCGATGAAGGCCACGCAGACGGTGCCGCGGACGTACGCGGTGAGCGTCGCCCAGGCCTTGGGCCCGGCCCCCGCCATCGCGAACCGGGAGTGCCTGGGCAGGCCGCGCAGCGCCCAGTTCCAGATCCGGCCGCCGTCGTAGAGGAAGAAGAAGGTGGTGAAGAAGGTCATCAGCACCGCCGTCAGCACCTCGACGGCGATCTGGGCACCGGTGATCGAGGCCGAGGTCAGCTGGTCGGTGTTGGTGGTGATGGCCTTGGTGATCTGGTTCGCGAAGTCGGTGATCTGCTGCTGGGTCAGGTGCAGCGGCCCGGTGATCATCCAGTCGCGCAGCTGGTTGACGCCGTCCTTGACCTGGGTGGTCACCTTGGACAGGTTGGTCGTCACCTGCCAGACCACGAACCAGCCGACCAGGCCGATGCCGGCCAGGCCGCTGAGGAACACCCCGCCCGCCGCCAGCGAGCGCGGCACCCCGCGCCGGCGCAGCCAGGAGACCGAGGGCTCCAGCAGCGCGGAGATCAGCAGGGAGGCCAGCACCGCGAAGGCGACCAGCCGCAGCATGTCGACGATGTAGAAGACGGCGTAGAGCGCGGCGCCGAGCAGCAGCAGCCGCCAGGTCGACTCGGCGGCCACCCGAAGGCTCCACGGCACCGCCTCGGCGGGGGTGGCGGGCCGGCCGGGGTGGTACTCCCGCCCGAGCCCGGCGTGCGCGACCGGCACGGGGGCGACGGGGGCCACGGTGGGCGCGGCTCCGGCCGACGCGGGGGCCTGGGCCGGGGCCGGCGGCAGGTCCGCGGGCCGGGCGGGTTCGATCCGGGGGGCCGGAACGGGCTCGGGCGCGCCCGCCAGTTCGGGGACGGCGAGCTCGTGCGGGTCGGCCGCCATCGCGGCGCGCCGGCGCCGTTCGATGACGGCGGCCGCGCTCGCCACCACGGCCATGCCCTTGGCCACGGCCTTGAAGGCCTTTCCGCCCCGTGCCATCCCCGTTACCGCCGCTCCCCTGCCGAACCGCCGCCGCCGGCGGAACGCCGTGGGTCCCGCCACGGCCGTCAGGGATGACGCTACCCGGCGGTGGCCCGGGGAGTCCGGCCGCCGGTGGGTTCGGCCCGAACAATCTCACCGGCAAAACTGGACAAAAGACCAGGTTTCAGATGGTTTCGGATGCGCAGCGCGGGGGAGGAGTCGGGCGAGACCCCGGGGAACACGGAGTCGCCCCCGCGAGCCAACCGTCGGCGGACCGGCCGGTGCGGGAAGCAACCAGGACCCCTTCCCGCGCCCCGCGTCCGCACCCGGGCCCGCACCGCCCGTGGGCGCACTGGTCAGCGCAGCCCGGGCGGCGCGGCCCGACTCCGCCCCGAGGGCCCGGCGGCTCCGACGGCCGCACGACGCGACGACCCCCGGCCGCCCGCCCCGAAGGACGGACGGCCGGGGGCCGTCGGGAGTGCACGCCGTGGCGGCGGTGCTCCTAGTACCAGTTGTGGGCCTGCCAGAACGACCAGGCGCCGCAGGGGCTGCCGTAGCGGCTGTTCATGTAGCTCAGACCCCACTTGATCTGGGTGGCGGGGTTGGTGCGCCAGTCGGCACCGGCGGAGGCCATCTTGGTGCCGGGCAGCGCCTGGACCAGACCGTACGCACCGGAGCTCTTGTTGGTCGCGGTGTAGTCCCAGCCGCTCTCGCGCTTCACGATCTGGCTGAAGCACTGGAACTGGGTGTCGTCGCCGACGATCTGCCGCGCGGTGTCCTGGACGGAGCCGGGGCTCACCGAGACAGGCGGGGTGCTGCTGTCGACGGCGGCCATCGCCGACCGGGCCTTGGAGCGGTTCGCGGCGGCCTCGTCGGCCTTGCGCTTGTCGTCGGCGGCCTTGGCCGCCTTCTCCGCGTCGGCCTTGGCCTGGGCGTCGGCCTTCGCCTGGGCGTCCGCGGCGGCCTTCTGGCGCGCGGCCTCCTCGGCGGCCTTCTGCTCGGCGGCGGCCTTGGCCGCAGCGTCGGCCGAGGCCTGCTGGGCGGAGGCCTGCTGGCCGATGTTGTCACTGATGGTCTGCGCCTGGGCGCCAGAGGGGACTTCGGCAAGCAGGGTCGCGCCGGCGACGTCGACCGTCTGCGTCGTCTTGCCCTCGCTGCCCGAGGCCACACCCACGACGGCACCGACTGCGGTGACGGCGGTGGCGGAGGCCACAGCGACTCCCCGGACCGAGATCCGAGTCACATGGATTCCTTCCAGCATCGCCCACGCGTGACCGTGCGGGCGCAACATGCCCCTTGGCACTGACCTCCGCAGGTGCTCTGGTCACGGGAGGTGCTGGCCCGGCGTCCGGCCGAGGTGAGGCGACCGGGCGTTGGAATCGGGCGGCGTACGGCTCATCGGTGTTCAATTGTCTGTCCACCGACCGGAGTTGGTGGACCATCCGGGGCCTGACTTCCGGGGTCCGGAAGCCCTGCCGCACCGTACGCGGGGCCTGACAGAACCCTCACCATGCCGTACCCGGCACTGTCGACGCAATTCCCGCCCGCGTGGCGCATGTCACATTCACCGCACGGGAGTTCTCCGGACAGAAAGCACTCGATGTGATGAAAGGGACGGGGGCCCGCTCCGTCAGGAGCGGGCCCCACGCCATGAGTTGACCTTATTGTCCTACTATGCCCCGATCAGGGCGGAATCACGGGCTGATGTCCTCCAGCATCTCCGTGACCAGCGCCGCGATCGGCGAACGCTCCGAGCGCGTGAGCGTGATGTGCGCGAAGAGTGGATGCCCCTTCAGCTTCTCCACCACCGCCACCACGCCGTCGTAGCGGCCGACCCGGAGGTTGTCCCGCTGCGCCACGTCGTGGGTGAGCACCACCCGCGACCCCTGGCCGATCCGGGACAGCACCGTCAGCAGGACGTTGCGCTCCAGCGACTGGGCCTCGTCCACGATCACGAAGGCGTCGTGCAGCGAGCGCCCCCGGATGTGGGTCAGCGGCAGCACCTCCAGCATCCCCCGGGAGATGACCTCCTCGATCACGTCCGGGGTGGTGACGGCGGAGAGGGTGTCGAAGACCGCCTGCGCCCAGGGGCTCATCTTCTCCGTCTCGGAACCCGGCAGGTAGCCGAGCTCCTGCCCGCCGACCGCGTACAACGGCCGGAAGACCATCACCTTGCGGTGCTGCCCCCGCTCCAGCACCGCCTCCAGACCGGCGCACAGCGCCAGGGCGGACTTGCCGGTGCCCGCCCGGCCGCCCATCGAGACGATCCCGACGTCCGGGTCGAGCAGCAGGTCCAAGGCCACCCGCTGCTCGGCGCTGCGCCCGCGCAGCCCGAACGCCTCCCGCTCGCCGCGCACCAGCCGGACCCTGCCGTCGCCCGTCACCCGGCCGAGCGCCCGGCCGCGTTCCGAGGTGAGCACCAGCCCGGTGTGGACCGGGAGTTCGGCGGCCCCCTCGACGTCCACCGCGGCGTCGTGGCCGGCCGCGAACAGCGCGTCCACCTGATCGGCCTGGACGTGCAGCTCGGACATGCCCGTCCAGCCGGAGGTGATCGCGAGCTCGGCCCGGTACTCCTCGGCGAGCAGGCCCACCGAGCTGGCCTTGATCCGCAGCGGCAGGTCCTTGGAGACGACGGTGACGTCGTACCCCTCGGCCTGCAGGTTGCGGGCGACCGCGAGGATCCGGGTGTCCGCCTCGCCCCCGCCGGACCGGTAGCCGGCCGGCAGTATCGACAGGTCGGAGTGGTTGAGCTCGACCCTGATGGTGCCGCCGAGCTCTCCGACCGGGATCGGCTCGTCGAGCCGGCCGTGGCGGATGCGGTAGTCGTCGAGCAGCCGCAGCGCCTGGCGGGCGAAGTAGCCCAGCTCCGGATGGTGCCGCTTGGCCTCCAGCTCGGTGACGACGACCACCGGCAGGACGACCTCGTGCTCGTCGAAGCGGGTCATGGCGAGCGGGTCCGCGAGGAGCACGCTGGTGTCGAGAACGTACGTGCGCCGGTCTGGTGTCCGGCGGCTCTTGGAACTGACCACTAGGCCTCCAGAGCGGATGACCCTGCGTCATCCGCGGCATGCCGGCCCCCGCTGCCCCGGTGGCCTCGGGACCGGACTGAGTGGAGTATTCCCAGGCGAGGGGCGGTGCATTCGCGTCCCCGGCGAACTGACGGATCATTGCCGGTGAACGTTTGGCCTCGCGCCGCGTGGGGGTAGGCCAGCCCTACGGCGGTCACTTCGCGCCGACCCGCCCCGGGGAGCCCGGCCGCGGGCCCCGGAGGCCGGATCCCCTGGTCGGGCCGCTACAGGCCGAGGCGGCGGTTCCGCTGCTCGTAGGCGCGCAGCGCCCGCAGGAAGTCGACCTTGCGGAAGGCCGGCCAGTACGCCTCGCAGAAGTAGAACTCGCTGTGCGCGCTCTGCCAGAGCAGGAAGCCGGACAGGCGCTGCTCGCCCGAGGTGCGGATGATCAGGTCGGGGTCGGGCTGGTTGCGGGTGTAGAGGTGCTCGGCGATGTGCTCGACGTCGAGGATCTCCGCCAGCTCCTCGATCGAGGTGCCGCGCCCGGCGTGCTCCTGGAGCAGCGAGCGGACGGCGTCGGCGATCTCGTGCCGGCCGCCGTAGCCGACGGCGACGTTGACGGTGATGCCGTCGATGTCGGCGGTCTCGTCGGCGGCGCGCTTGAGCACGTCGGCGGTGTGCTGCGGGAGCAGGTCCAGCGCGCCGACGGGGTGGACCTTCCAGCGGCGGGCGGAGGCCAGGCCGGTGACGGCGTCCTCGATGATCCCGAGCAGCGGCACGAGCTCGTCGGCCGGCCGGTCCAGGTTGTCGGTGGAGAGCATCCACAGGGTGACGACCTTGACGTGCGTCTCGTCGCACCAGCCGAGGAACTCGCTGATCTTGTCGGCGCCGCGCTGGTGGCCGTAGGCGGTGGAGCCGCCGGTCGCCTTCGCCCAGCGGCGGTTGCCGTCGAGGATCACGCCGATGTGGTGCGGGGTGCGGGCCAGGTGGACCTCGACCCGGCGGCCGTAGAGCCCGTACATCCCGCCCAGCAGGGTGCGCAGCCCAGGCGTCCGTTCGGCGACATCGCGCAGACCCATGTTTTCCGGACCCCTCCGTACTCGTTCAGCTGGTGCGTCACCACCCCGGCGCAGCCTACTCCGGCAGGCAGGCGCACGGTAAAGCCGCAGGTAGCGGTCTGGTCACGGTC
The DNA here is from genome assembly GCF_042873275.1 of Kitasatospora sp. NPDC004745. Lineage (NCBI taxonomy): Bacteria > Bacillati > Actinomycetota > Actinomycetes > Kitasatosporales > Streptomycetaceae > Kitasatospora > Kitasatospora sp. NPDC004745. Next base: position 152,132 of record NZ_JBIALK010000019.1, read on the forward strand.
CTGTGCGGAGTCTGTTCCGGCGGGCGCGCCGGGCTCGGCCGGGGATGGTTCGTCGGCGGACACGGAACGGTCTCCGAATCCTTAAGGGACCCGTAAGCCGACCGCCCGATGCTTGACGACCCGCAATGGTCTAGTCCAGCTTGTGACCCAGGACGGAACGAACCCCACGGATCCCGTCCCACCCGAGCCCCATCGCGGACCTCCCCTCCCCCACACGCGGCCGCCGCGCCCCCCACCGCGGCGGCCGCTCCTCCCCCAGGAGCGTCACCCCATGGCCCGTTCGCTGAACCAGCCCGCGCACAAGCGCCGGCGCAGCACCCTCCCGGCCGTCGCGGCCGGCGCCACCGCCCTCGCCCTGGCCGGCGGCGGTCTGGCCCTCTTCGCCGGGGGCGCCAACGCCGCGGTCGGCAACCTGGTCACCAACGGCGGCTTCGACGGCGGGCTCGGCGGCTGGAACTGCGCCGGCGCCGCCACCACGGTGTCCTCCCCGGTCCACTCCGGCACCGGCGCGCTGCAGGCCACCCCGGGCGCCGGCGACACCGCCGAGTGCACCCAGACCATCAGCGTGCTGCCCAACACCAGCTACACGCTGAGCGCGTGGGTCCAGGGCCCGTACGTCTACCTCGGGGCCCGCGGCACCGGCGGCACCGACCCGTCGACCTGGTCGAACCAGAACAGCTGGAACCAGCTGTCCACCACCTTCACCACCGGCGCCAGCGCGACCAGCGTCACCGTCTACCTGCACGGCTGGTACGGCCAGAGCGCCTACCTCGCCGACGACGTCGCACTGGCCGGCCCGGGCGGCACCTCCACGCCGAGCCCGACCGCCACCCCCACCCCGTCGCCGACGGCCACCGCCACCGCCACCGCCACGCCGACGAAGACGGCCACGCCGACCCCGACGGCCACCGCGACCCCCACCCAGACCGCGACGCCGACCCCCACCGCCACCGCGACCGCCACCACCCCGCCGGTCACCGGCCTGCCCGCGCACGCGGTCACCGGCTACTGGCAGAACTTCGACAACAACTCGACCCCGCAGCGCCTGAGCGACGTCCAGAGCGCCTACGACATCATCGCGGTCTCCTTCGCCGACGCCGTGCCCACCCAGACCGGCGCGATCAGCTTCACCCTGGACCCGGGCCTGTCCAAGGCCCTCGGCGGCTACACCGACGCGCAGTTCCGCGCCGACGTCAAGGCCAAGCAGGCGGCCGGAAAGAAGGTGATCCTCTCCATCGGCGGCCAGAACGGGGCGATCACCGTCGGCGACGCCACCGCCGGGAACAACTTCGTCAACAGCGCCTACGCGATCATCAAGGACTACGGCTTCGACGGCATCGACGTCGACCTGGAGAACGGCGTCCAGGCCGGCCCGCTCGGCAACGCGCTGCACGCCCTGCAGGCCAAGGTCGGCCCCGGCTTCGTCCTGACCATGGCGCCCGAGACCATCGGGATGTACAGCACCGCCGGCGCCTACTTCCAGCTGGCGCTGAACACCAAGGACATCCTCACCGTCGTCAACACCCAGTTCTACAACTCGGGCGGCATGAACGGCTGCGACGGCAAGGTCTACAACCAGGGCACCATCGACTTCATCACCTCGCAGGTCTGCACCCACATCCAGGGCGGCCTGCGGCCCGACCAGGTCGGCATCGGCGTCCCCGCCTCCACCCGGGCGGCCGGCGGCGGCTACGTCTCGCCGACCGTGGTGAACAACGCGCTGGACTGCCTGGCCACCGGCAACAACTGCGGAAGCTTCGTCCCGCCGGCCAAGTGGCCGACCATCCGCGGCGCGATGACCTGGTCCACCAACTGGGACGCCAACAACGGCAACGCGTTCTCCAACGCGGTCGGCCCGTTCGTCCACAAGATGCCGTAATTCCCGGGGCCTGTCGCCCCACCCCGTCGTCCGCCCGGGGCGGACCGGGGGGCACCCGGTGGACGGGGCACCGGGGACAGGCCCGCGGCGCGCCGCTCCTCGAGGGTGGAGCCCGCGCGCCGGCGGCGGGGCCCGCCGTACCCACGCGGTACGGCGGGCCCCGCCGTGTCCGTCGCTACCCGGCCAGCACCGCCAGCAGCGCGCCGAGCAGCAGGAACGGCCCCACCGGAACGTCGAGTCCGCGCACCGGCCGGCGGCGCGCCAGCTCCACCGCGGCCCGCAGGCTCGCCCAGAGCCCGGCCAGCACCACCGCGGCCAGCAGTCCGCCGGCCGCCGCACGCCACCCGAACCAGCCGAGCAACCCGCCCAGGGCGAACCCCAACGGGGAGTCACCCGGGCCCAGGGCGCCCAGCCAGACGGCCAGTTCGAGCAGCGCACCGACCGTGCAGGCCGCCAGCAGGCAGCGCAGCAGCACCCCGGGGCGCCCCTCCGTCAGCGCCGCCACCGCCAGCAGCACCGCCACCCCGCCGGCCAGCGGCAGGGTCAGCGGGTACGGCAGCCGGCGCACCCGCGCGTCGACGAACCCCAGCACCACGCCCAGCACCGCCGTCCAGCCCAGCGCCGCGGCCGACGGCCCGTCCGCCGCGCGCGCCACCGCGACGGCGACGGCCGCCACCACCAGCTCCACCGACCAGGGGCCCGCGCCCAGCCGGCCCCGGCAGCCCGGGCAGCGCCCGCCCGGCGGCAGCAGGCGCACCTCCCGCCCGCACAACGGACAGGCAGCGCACCAGGGTTCACCTTCGGGAACGGCGAACCGGGCGACCAGGCCGCGCACCAGCGGAGCCACCAGAAAACCGGCCAGTACCGCGCCGGCTGCGGCTAGCATCACCGGCGCACCCCCTCTCGATCGCGCCCGCACGGCGTGCGGCGCCCGGCGACGGGGCGGGACGCACGGACCACATCATCCAACGGGGGAACGACCGTGAAGAAGACCCGATCCACCCGCGCGCTCGCGGCCGGCCTGCCGGCGGCGGCACTCGTCCTGGCGGTGTCGGCCTGCGGGCCGGACAACGCCGACCCGGTGGCCGATCCGACCGCGCCGGTCGCCGTGACCACCGCGCCCGCCGCCACCGCCCCCTCCTCGGCCCCGGCCGCTCCCCCGCCGGCGGCCTCCGCCCCGGCCGGTGGAGGAGCTCCGGCCGGCGGGGGCGGCCCGCAGCCGGCCGCGACCGCCGGCGGCGGCAACGTCACCCAGGTGAGCTACGACCGCCCGCTGCCGCTCGGCGCCACCGGCCGCTACGTCGGCAAGAGCTCGGTGGTGGACGCCTCGGCCGTCTCGGTCGTGAAGGGCACCGCCGCCGAGATCGCCCCGTTCCGCCTCCCCGCGGCGAGCACCGACGGCAAGACCCCCTATTACGTCACCGTCACCTTCACCAACCGCACCGGCGCCCCGCTGGGCGAGGACGCCTACATGATGCGGGTCTGGGTGAAGCCCCGGGACCACTCGGCGGGCGCGCTGCCGGCCGCGACCCTGCAGAAGGCGATCCCGCAGTGCGACACCCGGTCGCTGGTCCCACTCGCCGACGGGCAGTCCGTGAAGCTGTGTGCCGTCTATCTCGTTCCGAACGAGACCCCGCCCAGCTTCCTCACGTACGGGAACATCCTGGACACCGCGCCCCTGGTTTGGAAGGTCGGCTGACACCCCGGCCTGCCGATCCAAGGGGGCCGTTCGAGCGGGCTCGGCGCGTGTCCCCGGACGCGCGCCGAGGTGCCGCAGGTGCCCCTAAAGTAGGCAGGCATGCAGGTCATCCAGTCCAGCAAGCTCGCCAATGTCTGCTACGACATCCGCGGCCCGGTGCTCGACGAGGCGATGCGGCTGGAGGAACAGGGCCACCGCATCCTCAAGCTCAACACCGGGAACCCCGCCACCTTCGGCTTCGAGGCACCGCCGGAGATCCTCCAGGACATCCTGCGCAACCTCGCGTCCGCGCACGGGTACGGCGACTCCAAGGGCCTGCTCTCCGCGCGCCGCGCGGTGGTCATGCACTACGAGGAGCGCGGCCTGCACGGGCTGAGCGTCGAGGACGTCTTCCTCGGCAACGGCGTCTCGGAGCTGATCCAGCTCGCCATGACCGCGCTGCTGGACGACGGCGACGAGGTGCTCGTCCCGGCCCCGGACTACCCGCTCTGGACGGCGTCGGTCTCGCTGGCCGGCGGCACCGCGGTGCACTACCGCTGCGACGAGCAGTCCGAGTGGTACCCGGACCTCGCCGACATCGAGGCCAAGGTCACCGACCGGACCCGGGCCATCGTGGTGATCAACCCGAACAACCCGACCGGCGCGGTCTACCCGCGCGAGGTGCTGGAGGGCATCGCCGAGATCGCCCGCCGGCACCAGCTGGTGGTCTACGCCGACGAGATCTACGACAAGATCCTCTACGACGACGCCGAGCACGTCCCGCTGGCCACCCTCGCGCCCGACCTCTTCTGCGTCACCTTCAACGGCCTGTCCAAGGCGTACCGGGTCGCGGGCTTCCGCTCCGGCTGGATGGTGCTCTCCGGCGACCGGCAGCGGGCCCGCAGCTACGTCGAGGGCCTGACCGTGCTCGCCTCGATGCGGCTGTGCGCCAACATGCCCGCCCAGCACGCGGTGGCCGCCGCGCTCGGCGGCCGGCAGTCGATCCGCGACCTGGTGCTGCCCGGCGGGCGGCTGCTGGCCTCGCGGGACGCGGCCTACCGGCTGCTCAACGAGATCCCGGGGGTCAGCTGCGTCAAGCCCAAGGGCGCGCTGTACGCGTTCCCCCGGCTGGACCCCAAGGTCTACAAGATCAAGGACGACGCGCAGATGGTGCTGGAACTGCTGCGCTCCCAGCGCATCCTGCTGGTCCAGGGCACCGGCTTCAACTGGCCCGAACCGGACCACTTCCGGCTGGTCACCCTGCCGCGGGCGGAGGAGATCACCGACGCGGTGACCAGGATCGGCGACTTCCTGAGCGGCTACACCCAGCCCTGAGGGACCCGCCTCGGAGGACGCCCCTCGAAAGGACGCCCCTCGAGAGGACCCCGCCCGGGCGACGCCCGCGGGCGCCCCGCGGGCGCCCCGGAAAAGCACTACGGCCGGAGTTCCGGCCCGGACGGTCTCCTTGGTCGGGGAAAGACCGTCCGGCGGAACTCCGGCCGTCCTGTCGCTCGGCGGGTGCGCGGTTCGTGCCGCGCCCCCGCCTCTCGCTCGGCTGAGGCTCAGGCTCAGCCGAGGCGCGCGACCAGGCTCCGGTACTCGTCCCACAGCTCCTTCGGGGTGTGCTCGCCGAACAGCTCCAGGTGGGCCGGCACGAGTGCGGCCTCCTGGCGCCAGATGTCGGCGTCCACGGTGAAGAGCAGGTCGAGGTCCTCCTTCGAGAGGTCCAGGCCGCCGAGGTCGAAGCCCTCGACGGTCGGCAGCACGCCGATCGGGGTCTCGACGCCGTCGCCGGTCCCCTCCAGGCGCTCGACGATCCACTTCAGCACGCGGCTGTTCTCGCCGTAGCCGGGCCAGACGAACGAACCCTCGGCGTTCTTGCGGAACCAGTTGACGTAGTAGATCTTCGGCAGCTTGGCGGCGTCCGCCTGGGCGCCGACCTTCAGCCAGTGGGCGAAGTAGTCGCCCATGTTGTAGCCGCAGAACGGCAGCATCGCGAACGGGTCGCGGCGCAGCTCGCCCACGGTGCCCTCGGCGGCGGCGGTCTTCTCGGAGGCGATGTTGGCGCCGAGGAAGACGCCGTGCTGCCAGTCGAAGGACTCCGTCACCAGCGGGACGGCGGTGGCGCGGCGGCCGCCGAACAGGATCGCCGAGATCGGCACGCCCGCCTGGTCCTCCCACTCGGGGGCGATGGTCGGGCACTGCGCGGCCGGGACGGCGAAGCGGGCGTTCGGGTGGGCGGCCGGGGTGCCGGACTCCGGCGTCCAGTCGTTGCCGCGCCAGTCGGTGAGGTGCGCCGGGGGCTCCTCGGTCAGGCCCTCCCACCACACGTCGCCGTCGTCGGTGAGGGCGACGTTGGTGAAGACCGTGTTGCCCCAGAGGGTGTCGATGGCGTTGGCGTTGGTGTCCACGCCGGTGCCGGGGGCGACGCCGAAGAAGCCGGCCTCGGGGTTGATGGCGTAGAGCCGGCCGTCGGCGCCGAAGCGCATCCAGGCGATGTCGTCGCCGATCGTCTCGACCTTCCAGCCCGGGACGGTCGGCTGGAGCATCGCCAGGTTGGTCTTGCCGCAGGCCGACGGGAAGGCGGCCGCGACGTACTTGACCTCGCCCGACGGCGGGGTCAGCTTGAGGATCAGCATGTGCTCGGCCAGCCAGCCCTCGTCGCGGGCCATGGTCGAGGCGATGCGCAGCGCGTAGCACTTCTTGCCGAGCAGGGCGTTGCCGCCGTAGCCCGAGCCGAAGGACCAGATCTCGCGGCTCTCCGGGAAGTGCGAGATGTACTTGGTGCTGTTGCACGGCCACGGCACGTCCGCCTGGCCCTCGGCCAGCGGGGCGCCGACGGTGTGCACGGCCTTGACGAAGTCGCCGTCCTCGCCGAGCTGGTCCAGCACGGCCTTGCCCATGCGGGTCATCACGCGCATCGACACGGCGACGTAGGCGGAGTCGGTGATCTCGACGCCGTAGGCGGCCAGCGGGGAGCCGACCGGGCCCATCGAGAAGGGCACGACGTACATCGTGCGGCCCTTCATCGAACCGCGGAACAGGCCGTTCTCGCCCTGGAAGACCTCCCGCATCTCGGCGGGGGCCTTCCAGTTGTTGGTCGGGCCGGCGTCCTTCTCCTGCTCGGAGCAGATGTAGGTGCGGTCCTCGACGCGCGCCACGTCCGTCGGGTCCGAGGCGGCGTAGTAGGAGTTGGGGCGCTTCTCCTCGTTGAGCTTCTTGAAGGTGCCCTGAGCCACCAGCAGGTCCGCGAGGCGCTGGTACTCCTCGTCGGAGCCGTCGCACCACTCGACGCGGTCCGGCTGGGTGAGCTCGGCGATCTCGCTCACCCACGCCAGCAGGCGCTGGTGACGGGTGGGCGCGGAGGCGCTGAGAGCAGAGATCTCGTACGACACGATCGCTCCGTTTCACGCCATCTCGGCGAGGAGATGGCGTAGCGGGGGTCTGAGGGTGCTTGCAGCGTAGCTCCGGCCTCGGGGCCGAATCACGGCACGAAGGCGAAATTGACGCATCTTTTACTACAGTAAGTATGATTACCAGCCAGTAACGAGCCACCCGCGCCGCGCCCCGGGCGCCTCCACCCCCTCTCCGAATGCTCCAAAACGTCCAAGAGTGACGATCGCCACTTCACTACGAGCCAGTAACCTACGGCCCCGTAGGTAGCGGGTAGCATGCAGCGCATGACTGCTGAGCTCCTCGGGAGCACGGAGAGTGAGAGCACCGAGCACAAGCCGAAGTGGCGCGGCTGGCTGCACGCCGGCATGTTCCCCGCCACCGTGGCCGCCGGGATCGTGCTGATCTGCCTGGCCGAATCCACGCCGGCCCGGATCGCCTGCACCGTCTACTCGGTCAGCGCCTGGCTGCTGTTCGGGGTGAGCGCGGTCTACCACCGCTTCGACTGGGGGCCGCGCGGCGACGCCGTGCTACGCCGGCTCGACCACGCGAACATCTTCCTGATCATCGCGGGCACCTACACGCCGTTCACGATGCTGCTGCTCAAGGGCGCCGCCCAGCAGCTGCTGCTCTGGGCGGTCTGGGGCGGCGCACTGGCCGGGATAGCGTTCCGGGTGTTCTGGGTCGGCGCGCCGCGCTGGCTGTACACCCCCGTGTACATCGCGCTCGGCTGGGCCGCCGCCTTCTTCCTGCCCGACTTCCTGCGGGCCGGCGGAGTCGCCGTCCTGGTGCTGATGATCGTCGGCGGGGTGCTCTACAGCATCGGCGGCGTGGTGTACGGGCTCAAGCGGCCCAACCCCTCACCCCGCTGGTTCGGCTTCCACGAGGTGTTCCACGCCTTCACCCTGGGCGCGTTCATCGTGCAGTACGTCGGGGTCTCACTGGTGGCGTACAGCGCGGCCGGCTGAACCCGGCGCACCACGGCGGGCGGCCGCCCGGTCCACGGACCGGGTGACCGCCCGTTCCGCCGTCCACGGGCGCTCGTACGGCGCCCGGCCCTGCGGGCGGCGCGGGTACGGCGGGCGGTCGACCAGGCCGGCCTCGGGACCGGCCCCCGGGTGCGGCTCGACGTCCGGGCCGGGGACGGGCGCGGGGCCGGACCACGAGGCCGGGCCCGCCTGCGCCTGCGAGCGCGGAGCCACCACCGGCCGGGCGGCACCGCCGCGCGCCTGCCGGGCGTCCAGCGCCTCGCGGGCCCGGCGGCAGCGCTCGCAGTGCGCGGCGTCCGGGCTGGCGGCGGAGGACCGGTGTCCGCGCGGGGCGGGTTCCCGGTGCATCGCACGCCACCTGCGACCGACGTGCACCATCACCAGCAGCACCTCGACCCCGGCGACCGCCAGGACCAGCGCCGCCCCGTTGATCAGGTAGGCCGCGACCACGGCGAGCGCGGACGCCACCACCACCACCGCGCCCCACACCTGGGCACTCGACTGCCTGTCATCCCTGTCGGCCACTGCGGCTCCCCTTTCCCGGCGCCGGGCTCGTGGTCGGCTCCTGCCGCCCCACCCCTTCCCCGCTCTCGGCACACGTCGGCCCGCACTGACCGACCGCCACATCGTATCTACCGTCCGTCACCCGGAACCGCCCCCGGGCGGCGAACGACAGATCAACGTTGCGTCAATTCCTCGTGCGGAAGCTGCACTTCCAGGACACATCACGGAGCGCACCCGGCCGGTCACCCGGCCGCCGTCACCCTCCGGACACGACGACGGGGCCCGGCCGTGTCGGCCGGACCCCGCCCGTCCCGCGTGCGGCGCATCCAGGGGCTAAGCCCGGACGCCCGCCCTCCGCCGCCGCAGGGCCGCGCCCGCACCCGCGAGCGCGGTGGCGCCCAGGGCCGCGGCCGCCGTCACCGCCGGCAGCGCCGAACCGCCGCCCGCCGCCCGTTCCGGACCGGCCGCCAGCGGGTAGCCGCCGCCCTCACCCGCCCGGTCGTACGCCGAGCCGGGCAGCTTGTCCCCGTACCGCTGGTGCACCAGCTGCTGGTACGCGGCCAGCGACACCCCGCCCGCGCCCACCGAGCGCCGCGCCTCGTCGTCCAGCGGCAGCACCCGGCCGTCGCGCAGCACGTACCAGGCGTTGACCTGCGGCTCGCGGAACGCGGTGCCGCCGCCACCGCTCGCCGCCTTCGCCGCGTAGTCGCCCTCGTCACCGCCGGACGCGATGTTGACGACCCTCCAGGCACCGCCCTGCCGGACCGTCCACACCGAGGCCGTCTGCCCGTCCGCCGCGACCACCGTGCTCGCGGTGAACTCGGCCTTCGCCACCGGCACGCCCGCGGCGCCCGCCACGAAGGCCGCGTCCAGGGTGTAGACCGGCACGGTGTCGCCGGTCAGCCGCGGCGCGGCCGCGCCGGCCGCCCGGGCCTCCTCCGCCGCGCCGAGGGTGAGCTGCCCGGTCGGCGGGACGCCCCTGCGGGCGAAGAAGTGGCCCACCCGGTCCAGGACCGCCCGGTCCTGGACCGCGCTGCGGGCCCCGGCCAGGTCGGCCGCGGACAGCGGCGCCGGGGCGCCGGCCGGGGAGCCCGCGTGCGCGGCCGGCGCGAGCACCAGCCCGAGACCGGCGGCGAGCAGGGCGGTGACGGCGGCCCGACGGGCCCTTCCGAGGTCAGTCATGGTCGCCCCTCACGCGCCGATCCGGTACAGGGAGTGGGTCCACGAGAACGTGTCGTTGTTCACGTAGTACCAGTAGTCCGCCCAGTTGTAGCGGTAGTTGGACGGCCACGGGTCGCCCCAGTACACCCAGTTGTTGCCGGTGTCGTAGCCGTAGACGACGTGCATGTGACCGCCGCCGGAGCTCCACTGGATGCGCGTCTCGATCGGCCGGTCGGCGTCCACCTCGGCCTGCACCGTGCCGTAGCGCAGGTACCCGGTGACGTACGAACCCGGGTTGACGCCGATCCGGCTCAGGCCGTTCTGCACGTCGCCCAGGGTGGCCTGGCTGTTGGGGCAGCCGGAGTTGGCCGAGCGGCCGAACGCGGCGTTGCAGAACTGGTTCTGGCTGTAGGAGTAGCCGAACCAGGTGGCGATGGTGTTCCCGCTCGCCGCCCAGCACCAGTTGGTCTGCTGCTGTTGCTGCATGGTGATGTTGAGCTTCTTGTAGGTGCCGGCCAGATCGGCCGTGCTGCCGGGTGCGGCGGCCTGCCGGACCCGGGCCGCGGCCCGGTCGGCGGTGGGGGTCGCGGCGGCCGTGGGGGTGGTCGCCGCGACGGTCAGCGCCGGGCCCAGCACGCCGAGGGCGAGCAGTGAGACCGCACGGCGCAGCCGTATGCGTGGAACTGGCATGGGGGAGGTGCCTCCTTGCACGAGCGAAGCGAAGTGCTGTGTGGGGGCGCGGTCCGGATCGCGCCATGAGCATCGCGCCGTGGCCGGATCCGGTCAACGGCCTCCGAGGCCACCCGAGTTCGGGTGTGAACGGGCGGTCCCCGGTGTGAACGCCACCCCGGAAACCCCCGCGCGACGAGCCGGAACCGGTGACAAACCCCCGACCGGATGTGAATATTCACGGTCAAACACGGTCTGCCCACCCCCACACCAGGAGGCCGTCATCCACCGCACCGACCAGGCCGACCTCGCAGCCGCCCTGCGCACCGGCCCCTTCCACCTCGCCCTGCGCACCGCCATCGCCACCCGCGGCCTCGCCCTCCACCGCATCCGCCGCCACCTCGCCCTGCGCGGCGTCCACGTCGGCCTCACCAGCCTCAGCTACTGGCAACAGGGCCGGCGCCGCCCCGAACGCCCCGAATCGCTCCGCGCCGTCGCCGCCCTCGAGGAGGTCCTCGACCTCCCCGACCGCTCCCTCACCCGGCTGCTCGGCCCCCGCCGCGCCGCCGACACCACCCCGGCCGGACCGCCCGTCCGCCCCTACCGCGACCTCATCTCCCCCGCCACCGCCGTCGACGACCTGCTCGCCACCATCGCCGGCCCCCGCGACACCGGCCTGCACACCATCACCCACATCGAACGCGTCCGCCTCGGCCCCGACCGCCAGATCACCCGCCGCGACTCCCAACACGCCCTGCGCGCCCACCGCGACGGCACCGACCGCTACCTCGCCCTCTACCAGGGCGACCCGGGCTGCGACATCACCGGCGTCGGCGTCCGCGCCGAGGAGAACTGCCGCCCCGGCCGGATCCGCCACGACCGCGCCCACCACCTGCTCGTCGCCGAACTCCTCCTCGACCGCCGGCTGCGCGCCGGCGACACCCACCTCCTCGGCTACGGCTTCGACGACGCCCCCTCCCCCGACCCCAGCTGCGAGTACGTCCGCGGCTTCAACTCCGGCGCCGGCCAGTACGTCCTGCAGGTCACCTTCCACCCCGCGGCCCTCCCCGTCCGCTGCCACCGCTTCGCCCTGCACTCCCCCGGAGGAACGCCCTACGAGACCGAGGAACTCACCCTCGACGGGCACCACTGCGTTCACCTGGTCGCGACGGCGCTGCGGCCGTGCATCCTCGGGATCCGGTGGGACTGGGCGTGACGGCGCCGACCGGTACGCCCCGTACGGCCGCCGCCGCGCCCGGGGCGCCCAGGCGCCCGCCATCCAGGCGTCCGCCGCCCCGGCTCCGCCGCCCGCCCGGTCGTCAGCACCCGGTCGTCAGCGCCCGCCCGTCAGACGGACGTCGCCGCTGCCCGTGACGATGGCCGCGACGTTGCCCAGCGAGGGCCCGCCCCGGCCGGTCAGGTACTTGGTGTGGGCGTCGACGGGGTTCCCCCGGCTCCAGTCGTCGACGGTGAAGCGGTTCGCGCCGAAGTGCCTGCTGGCCGGATCCCGCCCGAACCAGCGTTCGTCCGGATCGATGCTCAGCCTGGACGGGGTGTGCGTCACCACGTCGTTGTCGGCCGCACCGACCCAGACCCGGCCCGGGGGCAGCCCCAGGTCGGAGGCCCGGTCCGCGCCGACGCCCGGACTGCCGAGGAGGACCACGTCGTCGGGGGGCGAGTCCGGCGACCCCGGCTTGGCCGCCAGCCCGGCCGCCCGGCCCACCAGGTACGAGCCGTAGCTGTGCCCGACCGCGGTCACGTGCGGCGGGCGGACCCCCTCGTTGCTCGCCCGCAGCCCGCTCAGGAACCTCGCGTACGCCGGGGCGCCGTCCTTGCCCGCCCTGGTGGAGGCGGCCCCGAAGTCGGCCCCCGGCGGGTCGTAGCCGAGCCAGACGATCGAGGCGACCGCGCGCCCCGCCGGGGCCCTGGCGCCGGCGGCGCGGTAGAGGCTCAGCGCGTTCTCCGCCTCGTTGGTGCCGTCGTGCACGTTTCCCGCCGTGCCCAGGCTCTCGGTGGTGGTGGTGATCCCCGGCACGTAGACGGCGATGTCGGTGGCGGTGTCCGGATTCCCGTAGGAGAGGATCGCCCGCCCCCGGCCCGCTTCGCCGAGGCCGAGCAGATAGAGCGGCGGCTCGCCCCGGCCCGTTCCGAGCCGGTCGGCGACGGGCCCGTAACGGGCGAGGGCCGCCCGGTCGCCGGGGGTCGGCGGCAGGCCCGCCGCCGCCCTGTCCCGGGCGGCCCTCAGGAGGGCCTCCAGCCGCGCCCGGTTCACCTGGTCCCGCACCTGCGCAGGGACGCCGTCGAGGTTGCCGAGCTCCTCCGGGTGGTGGTCGAGGAACCACTGCCGCCCCTGCGGGCCGAGGCCCTGCCACCAGGCGCGGACCTCCGTCGGCGTCGCGCCCCCGGCTGGCATGTTCCGCCTCCAGAGCGGGTCGGCACGCTCCTCCCGGAGGACGTCCGCGGCGGCCGTCCGCCCGTCCAGACCGGACGCGTCGTTCGCCTGGCGCGCGAACCGGTCGAGCTCCGCGGCCAGGCCCTCGTCGGCCCTGGTCGCCGCGGACAGCGCCGAGCCGATCCGCCGGGCGATGTCCTCGGCGGCGGCCTTCTGCCGGGCTTCCCAGCCGACGGCCCGGAAGGGGTTGTCCGGCACTGGCCGGCTCACCGCGCCCGCGCCGTCGACCGCGAAGCCCTCGGCCCGGGCGTCCGCGAGCGCCTGGTGGAGCGTGCCCTGGGCGAGGGCCAGGGAGTCGGCGCAGGCGCGCAGTTCCCGGCCGATGCAGCCGAGTTCGGTCATCGCCGCGTCCAGCTTGCCGGTGACACCGTCCAGGACGGTCGCCGCGGCGGTGGCCGCCGGGCCGCTCCACCCGGACCCGCGGACCCGATCGGCGGTGCCGCCCCTCCAGTCGGCGACGTGCCGGGCGTACGCCCGGCAGAGCGCGTCGTACGCGTCCGCCGCGGTGTGGAGGTCCGCCAGGCCGGCGTCCCTCAGGCCCGCGAGGTCCATCCCCCACCCCCTTTACCGACGCTGCGTGCCCGCCCGGGTACGCACGGCTACCATAGCGCCCGCGACCGACACCGCCGGCAAGGGGACGCGATGGCACCAGACCCGGGATTCACCGTCAGGCCGGGCGAGTTGACCGCGGCCGGGCACAACGCGCTGACCGTCGCCGGCAAGGTGCCGGAGGAGACGGCGAAGCTGGCGGAGCCCGGCGCGAGGGCGGCCGGGAGCCTGCCCGGCTGGCGGACGGGAGCGGCGCTGCAGGGGTGCGGCGCCGCCTGGACGGCCCTGCTGGACGGCCTCGCCGGTGACATGCGGGCGGCCGGCACCAACCTGCTCACCTGCGCACGGGCCTACCAGGACTCCGACCACCTGCCCGCGCCCGGGGCGACCGGCGCCGCCGACCCCTTCGGCACGAAGCCCGCCGACGGGCGCCCGACCGACGGCGCGTGACGGGCGGTCCTAGGTGTTCTGACCCGCGAAGTCCACGCTCAGGCAGTCCTCCACCGCCCGGTAACCGATCTGCTGGTAAATGGAGTTGCTGGTCGGATTGGCCAGGTCGGTGTACAGCAGCACCTCGGCGGCGCCCGGTGCGCACCCGCCGCTACGGCTCCACGACCACGCCGAGCCGCGACGCGAGCTCCGCCGGATCGGTGGTGGGCGCCTCGCAGGCGAAGTGCCGGCAGACGTACGCCGCCGGCGCCCCGCCGACCAGCGGCCGGTCCGCGAGCAGCGGGACCTCCGCCCCGTCGCCCGGCGCGCCCACCGCGACCACGGCCCCCGGCGCGGTGGCGAGGAGCGCGGCGCGGCGCAGCGCGTCCGTCGCCGGGTCGCCGGCCGCGCCGACCACGGCGATCTCGCGCGGCCCGTCGAGCAGCGCCTCGGCGACGGCGAGGCCCCAGCCGATGAAGCGGGGCGCCCGCGCGGCGAGCGCTCCGACGATGCCGAGGGCCCGTTCGGCGGCGGTCCGGTGCCGGTCGGAGCCGGTGTAGGCGGCGTAGCCGAGCAGGGCGCCGGCGGCGGCCGTCCAGCCGGAGGGGGTGGCGTTGTCGGTCGGGTCCTGGGGGCGCCGGATGAGCTCCTCGGCGTCGTCGGCGGTGTCGTAGAGCGCGCCGGACGCCTCGTCGGTGAAGTGCTTGAGGACGGTGTCGAGGAGCGCGCCGGCCAGTTCGAGCCACTCGGCCTCGCCGGTGACGGCGTACAGCGCGAGGAAGCCCTCGGCGGTGTCGGCGTAGTCCTCGAGGACGCCGGCGTTGGTGCCGGCCCGGCCGTCCCGGGAGGTGCGCAGCAGCCGGCCGTCGGGGGTGAGGTGGACGGCGAGCAGCAGGTCGGCGGCGCGTTCGGCGGCCTCGACGAGGTCGGGGCGGTCGAGCAGTGCGCCGGTCTCGGCGAGGGCGGCGATCGCCAGGCCGTTCCAGGCCGCGACGACCTTGTCGTCGCGGGCGGGTGCGGGCCGTTGGGCCCGGGCTTCGAACAGGCGGGCCCGCAGGGCCTCGTACTCGGCGAAGTCCTCGGGCTCGGACAGGAGTTGGAGGACGGATGTGCCGTGTTCGAAGGTGCCCTCGGCGGTGACGGCGAAGAGCCGGGCGGCGGTGGCCGCGTCGGCGGGTCCGAGCAGGTCGACCAACTGGCCGGGCTCCCAGACGTAGTACGCGCCCTCGACGGACTTCCCGGTCTCCTCGTCGAGGCTGTCGGCGTCCAGGGCGGAGGCGAACGCCCCTTCGGGGGTGCGCAGTTCGCGCAGCAGGAAGTCTGCGGTGGCGAGCGCGACCCGGCGGGCCCGGTCGGATCCGGTGGCCCGCCACAGGTGCAGGTAGGCGCGCAGCAGCAGGGCGTTGTCGTACAGCATCTTCTCGAAGTGCGGCACCACCCAGCCGGCGTCGACCGAGTACCGGGCGAAGCCGCCGCCGAGCTGGTCGTGGATCCCGCCGCCGGCCATCGCCTCACCGGTGCGGACGGCCATCTCCAGCGCCGCCTCGGAGCCGGTGCGGGCGTGGTGGCGCAGCAGGAACTCGATCACCATGGCCGGCGGGAACTTGGGCGCGCCGCCGAAGCCGCCGCGCCGCTCGTCGAACTCCCGGGTGAGTGCGACCAGGGCCTGGTGCAGGTCCGCGTCGGCGGGCGGGTGGTGGGCCCCGGCGGAGTAGACGGCGGCCCGCTCGGCGAGGTCGGCCCGGATCCGGCCGGCGACCTCGGCGACCTCCTGGCGCCGGTCGCGCCAGGCCGCGTCGACGCCTTCGAGCACCTGACGGAAGGACGGCATGCCGTGCCGGGGCTGCGGCGGGAAGTAGGTGCCGAAGTAGAACGGCTCCTTGTCGGGGGTGAGGAAGACCGTCATCGGCCAGCCGCCCTGCCCGGTCGCGGCCTGCACCGCCTCCATGTAGACGGCGTCGACGTCGGGCCGCTCCTCCCGGTCCACCTTGACGGCGACGAACCGCTCGTTCAGGTACTCGGCGAGCCCGGCGTCCTCGAAGCTCTCGTGCGCCATCACGTGGCACCAGTGGCAGGCCGCGTACCCGACCGACAGCAGTACCGGTACGCCGCGGCGCCGCGCCTCCTCGAAGGCCTCCACCCCCCACGGCCACCAGTCGACCGGGTTGTCGGCGTGCTGCAGCAGGTACGGCGAGGTCGCGTCCGCGAGACGGTTCGGCATGGCCCCCATCCTCGCGCATCCGGCCCCGGGCAGGCGGCAGGTCGGGCCGGTACGGGGGCGGGGCCGGCGCGGGCCGGCGGGTGCGGTGTCCACGCCCGCCGGGCGGGCGGGGCCCGCTACTCCTTGGGGGCCTCCGGCTCCTCCACGAAGTCGACCTTCTTGAACTGCCGGTTCATCGACTTGGCCAGGAACCAGGTGGCCACGCCGAGCGCGGCGAAGACGACGAAGCCGAGGAGACCGGGGGTGACCTTGGCGTCGTCGACGGCGAGGTCGGCGGCGAGGTGGACGAGGTTCACGGGGGCGCTCATATCTCTATGGTGGCCCGGCTCACGGGGAGCCGGGCCATCGGGGGGTGGTTCAGTCGCGCGCGTCGGCGACGTCGGCCGCCAGCGTGGGGGTGCGCAGGCCGGCGAACAGGTCGTCCTCCGGCAGGTCCACATCGATCAGGGTACGGGCGAGCTCGTAGTCCTCGGTGGGCCAGACCTCGCGCTGGACCTCCAGCGGGACGCGGAACCAGGGCCCGTCCGGGTCGATCTGGGTGGCGTGGGCGATCAGGGCGCGGTCGCGGGTCTCGAACCAGTCGTCGCAGCGCACCCGGGTGGTGATCTCGCGCTCCTTGCGGCCGCTCTTCTCCCAGCCCGCGATCCACTCGCCATAGGGCGAGTCGTGGCCGTGCTCGGTGAGGTACTGGTGCAGCGCGCGGATGCGGCCCATCGGGAAGCCGTGGTTGTAGTAGAGCTTCAGCGGCTGCCAGGGCTCGCCGGCCTCCGGGTAGGCGTCCGGGTCGCCGGCGGCGTCGAAGGCCCGCATGGTGATCTTGTGGGTCATGATGTGGTCGGGGTGCGGGTAACCGCCGTTCTCGTCGTAGGTCGTGATGACCTGCGGCTTGAACTCCCGGATCAGCCGGACGAGCGGCTCGGCCGCCTCGTCGACGTCCTGCAGGCCGAAGCAGCCCTCGGGCAGCGGGGGCAGCGGGTCGCCCTCGGGCAGGCCGGAGTCGACGAAGCCCAGCCAGTCCTGCCGGACGCCCAGGATCGCCCTGGCCTCGTCCATCTCCTTGCGCCGCACCTCGTGGATGTTCTCCTCGATGTACGGGTCCCCCTGCAGCTTGGGGTTGAGGACCGACCCGCGCTCGCCCCCCGTGCAGGTGACCACGAGCACGTCCACACCCTGTTCGACGTACCTGGCCATGGTGGCCGCGCCCTTGCTGGACTCGTCGTCCGGGTGGGCGTGCACCGCCATCAGTCGCAACTGCTCAGTCAACGCCTTGCGTTCCTTCCACATCGTCGGGCGTTCCGCGAAAGTCCGGACCCGCCCACCGTACGAGCGCCCGCCGTGCGGGCCGCTCACCTCGGGGCCGCGCGGCCGCCGGACCGGCCCGCGAAGCGACCCCGGCGCGACCGAGCCCCGCCCCCGCCGGACCGGCCGCGGGCGTGCCCCTCCTATAGTGACGGACTGGAGGAGCGTCGCATTCCCCCGCACCACCCGCGCGGCCCCTCCCCCAGGAGAGGACCGGGTCGGATGAACGCGAGCACCACCACCCCGCAGCTGCCCGAGGGGCGCTACGGCCGGAGCGGCGACCGTGACTCGGACCGCCGGCTGAAGGCGGTCGGCGCGGTGTGCGGCGTGCTGGGCCTGGGCCTGGTGGCCTGGCTGGGCGGTTCCTACCTGATGCGCGAGACCGCGATCAACGGCTCGGTGCCGACCTTCCAGGCGGTCTCCGACTCCGAGGTGCAGCTGCACCTGGCGGTGCGCAAGAGCGACGGGACGGCCGGCAGCTGCACCGTCCGCTCGCAGGGCAGGGACGGCGCGGTGGTCGGGGTCGCGGACTTCCCCGTCCCGGCCGACGGTTCCAGCTACGACGCCGTGGTCACGCTGCGCACCACCGCCCGCGGCAGTACGGCCGAGCTGCTGGGCTGCACGCCGGCCAAGTAGGACCGTCGGCGCATATTCGACGGGGCGAGCGGGCATCCGTAGGAAGTCCCGCACCCCGTTCTGTACACCGTGGCGCAACGCCGACGTCAATGGCGCGCCAACGACCCTCCCGCTTGTCGGCAGGACTTGTTAGGCTCGTGGTTTCGCCCCTTCCGCACCGGATGGTACGGGAGCGGGCGTTGCTTTGTAGTTACGACCGTTATCACCACCAACCCTGCTGACGACTCACACCCTCAGCACAGCCCCAGCACCTACGAGGAGCACCCGTGACCCAGACCAGTGAGAACGTGACCTGGCTCACTCAGGCCGGCTACGACCAGCTCAAGGCCGAGCTGGATCACCTGACCGGGCCCTGGCGCATCGAGATCGCCCAGAAGATCGAGGCGGCGCGCGAGGAGGGCGACCTCAAGGAGAACGCCGGCTACCACGCGGCCAAGGAGGAGCAGGGCAAGTACGAGCTGCGCATCCGCCAGCTGACCCAGCTGCTGGAGCGCGCGAAGGTCGGCGAGGCCCCGGCCGACTCGGGCGTGGTGGCCCCGGGCATGGTCGTCACGGTCGCCTTCGACGGCGACGAGGACGACCTCATGGAGTTCCTGCTCGCCTCCCGTGAGGTGGCCGGCTCCGACACGCTGGACGTCTACTCGCCGCAGTCGCCGCTGGGCCGCGCGATCGACGGCAAGAAGATCGGCGACGAGGCCACCTACGACCTGCCGAACGGCAAGCCGGCCATGGTGAAGATCGTCAAGGTCGTGCCGCACGCCGGCTGATCCGGCCGCCGCACGACGAGGGCGGCCGCGGGGTCCGGGACCCCGCGGCCGCCCTCCGGCGTGTCGGACGCGTCCGGCGCGCCCGGCGCGTCCGGCACCGCCGACCCGGACCGCGCGTCCGGCGCGCCCGGCGCGTACGGGTTCAGCCGACGGCCGAGCGGTACTTGCGCACCGACAGCCAGGAGAACACCGCGGTGATGACCAGCGACCACAGCACCGAGACCAGGCTCGCGTGCTGCATCGGCCAGGCGGAGTCCACCGGGCCGACCTGGTTGCCGAACAGGTCGCGGCAGGCCTGCACGGTCGCGCTGAACGGGTTCCAGTAGGCGATGCCCTGCAGCCAGCCCGGCATGGAGCTGATCGGCACGAAGGCGTTGGAGACGAAGGTCAGCGGGAACAGCCAGATCAGGCCGGCCGAGGTGGCCGCCTCGGGGCTGCGCACCGACAGGCCGATCAGCGCGCCGATCCACGAGAACGCGTAGCCGAGCAGGAGCAGCAGGCCGAAGGCGCCGAGCGCGCTGAGCACCCCGTTGTGGATCCGCCAGCCGACCAGCAGCGCGACCAGCGCCAGCACGACGAGCGTGAACGCGGTCTGCACCAGGTCCGCCATGGTGCGGCCGACCAGCACCGCGGAGCGGGCCATCGGCAGCGAGCGGAAGCGGTCCACCAGACCCTTGGTCATGTCCTCCGCGATGCCGGCGGAGGCGCCGGCGGTGGCGAAGGTGACGGTCTGGGCGAAGATGCCGGCCATCAGGAACTGGATGTACGAGTCGGAGCTCGCGTTCGTCCCGGGGATCTGGATCGCGCCGCCCATGACGTACGAGAACAGCAGCACGAACATGACGGGCTGCATGAGCCCGAAGACGACGATCTCCGGGATGCGGGTCATCCGGCGCAGGTTGCGCTTGGCGACCACCCAGGAGTCGTGCATGGTGGCGGCGACGCCCCGGCGCTGCCGGGGGACGGCCGCGCCGATGGCGTGCTCGGTGGCGGTGCTCATCCTCAGCGTTCCTTTCCGGCCGTGACGGCCCGCTCGTCCGACCCCGGGCCGTCCACGCCGTCCTCGTCGGCGGACGCCCGGCCCTTGCCCCGGCCGCCCCGGCCGCGGCCCTTGGCGTCGCCGCCCTCCTCGTCCGCCGACTCCGCGACGTGTCCGGTGAGGGTGAGGAAGACGTCGTCCAGGGTCGGGCGGCGCAGGCCTATGTCGTCGATCTCGATGCCGCGCGCGTCGAGTTCGCGGATGACGTCGGCGAGCACCCGGGCGCCGCCGCTGACCGGCACGGTGATCCGCCGGGTGTTCTTCTCCACCGCCGGATCGCCGAGCGCGTAGGCGGACAGGGCCGCGACCGCGTCGCCGACCAGGCCCGCCTCGTGCACGACGACCTCGATGCGCTCCCCGCCGATCTGTGCCTTGAGCTGGTCGGCGGTGCCGCGGGCGATCACCCGGCCGTGGTCGACCACGGCGATGTCGTGGGCCAGCCGGTCGGCCTCCTCCAGGTACTGGGTGGTCAGCAGCAGGGTGGTGCCCTGCTCGACGAGGGTCTCGATGACCTCCCAGAGCGCGAGCCGGTTGCGCGGGTCCAGCCCGGTGGTCGGTTCGTCGAGGAACATCACCGGCGGGCGGACGACCAGCGCGGCGGCGAGGTCCAGGCGGCGGCGCATGCCGCCGGAGTAGGTCTTGGCGGTGCGGTCCTTGGCCTCGGCGAGGTTGAACCACTCCAGCAGTTCCAGGGCGCGGGCCTTCGCGTCACGAGCGCTCATCTGGTACAGCTCGCCGACCATCTGGAGGTTCTCGAAGCCGGTCAGGTACTCGTCGACCGCCGCGTACTGGCCGGAGAGGCCGATCAGGCTCCGGACCTTGTTGGGCTGCTTGAGCACGTCGACCCCGGCGACCACCGCGCGGCCGGAGTCGGGCCGGAGCAGGGTGGTGAGGACGCGGACGGTGGTGGTCTTCCCGGCGCCGTTCGGGCCGAGCAGCCCGAGCACCGTGCCCTCGGGGACGTCGAGGCTGACGCCGTCCAGGGCTCGTACGTCGCCGAAGGTCTTCACCAGGTTCTCGGCTTGGATGGCTGGCGCCATGGCCTGCCTCATCTCCTCGGACGAATATGGGCGATCTGTCCCACTCTGCCCCGTTTTCGGGTCCCCGGGCGACTCGGTTTTCGCCCATCGGGCACAGAACGCGATGTATCGCGAGTCTGGCAGCACGCGATATATCGCGTCAAGGGAGAAAGCTCCGCCATCGTGACAGAGACCACTGACATCCACCCCGCGCAGTCGGAACCGCGATCGCGGTCGGAACGGGCGGCGACGGCGCGCGCCGGGGCACGGCCCACCGCCCGGCCGCCGGGCCGCAGCGGCCCGACCGCCCGGCCCCTCAGTCGGAGACGACGAACCCCGCGTCCCGCAACTCGCCCACCACGGCCGCGCAGTGCTCCGGCCCCTTGGTCTCCAGGTGCAGGTCCACCTCGACCTCGGCCAGCCCCAGCCGCGGGTCGATCCGCACGTGCGCGACGTCCAGCACGTTGGCGTCCAGCCCGGTCAGCACGGCCAGCAGGTCGGCCAGCGAGCCCGGCTTGTCGGCCAGCCGCACCCGCAGCGACAGGTAGCGTCCGGCCGCCGCCAGGCCGTGCCGCAGCACCCGCTGCATCAGCTGCGGGTCGATGTTGCCGCCCGACAACACCGCCACCACCGGGCCCTCGAAGGAGTCCGGCCGCTCCAGCAGCGCCGCGATCGGGGCCGCCCCGGCCGGCTCGACCACCAGCTTCAGGCGCTCCAGGCCGAGCAGCAGGGCCCGCGACAGCGCGTCCTCGGAGACCGTCCGGACGCCGTCCGCCAGGGTGTTGACCACCTCGAACGGGATGTCACCGGGCCGGCCGACCATGATCCCGTCGGCCATCGTGGCGAAGTGCTCCAGCGACACCGGCCGCCCGGCCGCCAGCGAGGGCGGGTACGCGGCCGCGCCGGCCGCCTGCACCCCGACCACCCGGACGTCCGGCCGCAGCGGCTTGACCGCCGCCGCGATCCCGGCCAGCAACCCGCCGCCGCCCACGCCGACCAGGATGGTGCGCACCTCGGGGCACTGCTCGAGGATCTCCAGCCCGACGGTCGCCTGCCCGGTGACCACGTCCCAGTGGTCGAAGGGGTGGATGAACACCGCGCCGGTCGCGTCCGCGTACCGCTGCGCGGCCTGCAGCGCCTCGTCCACCGTCGCGCCGTGCAGCCGCACCTCGGCACCGTACTCACGGGTGGCCGACACCTTGGGCAGCGGCGCCGCGACCGGCATGAACACGGTCGAGCGCACGCCCAGCAGCGCGGCCGCCAACGCCACCCCCTGCGCGTGGTTCCCGGCGCTCGCCGCCACCACCCCGCCGGCCCGCTGCACCGGCGAGAGCCCCGCGATCCGCACGTACGCCCCGCGCAGCTTGAACGAGCCGGTGCGCTGCAGGTTCTCGCACTTCAGGTGGACCGGTGCGCCGACCAGCCCGGACAGGTGCCGGCTGCCCTCCATCGGCGTCACCCGGGCGACCCCGGCGAGCATCTTCTGGGCCCCGCGGACGTCGTCGAGGGTGAGCGGCCAGTTGTGCATGCCGCCAGCCTAGGGCGCGTCCGACGGGCGCGCTCCGAGGCCCGGCCCGGGGCCCGGCCCGCCGCTCGGCCCGGATCCGGCCGCGGTGCACGCAATCCGGGCTGTCGGGCCTGTTCCCGGGCCCGCCCGGCCCGCGTACGCTGCTGCTTCTGAGCCTCTCTCACCGCACGACGATCGTGAGCCGCGATGACGACGACCTCGCCCCAGGCCACCGACCGCACCGACCCCGTGCACGCCCGGCTCCAGTACCAGCTGGCGGTGTTCGCCCGCCGCATGGAGCAGGTCCGGACCTCCGGCGGCGTCGGCGCCCTGGACCGCGCGGCCTACCTGCTGCTCGACCGCCTGGAGCGGCACGGGCCGGCCAACGTCAAGGCGCTGGCCGAGGCCCTCGGCGTGGACTCCTCCACGGTGACCCGGCAGGTCGCCCCGCTGGTCGCGGGCGGGCTGGTCGGCCGGGTCCAGGACCCGGCCGACCGCCGCGCCGTGCGTCTCGCGCTGACCCCGGTCGGCTCCGGCCGCCTGGCCGAAGTCCGCGACGGGCGGGCCGAGTTGGCCCGCCGCCTGGTGGCGGACTGGCCGCCCGAGGAGCAGCAGGCGTTCTGCGTCCTGCTGGCCCGCTTCAACCACGCGATGGAGTCGTACACCGCGGACCAGCAGGGCCAGCAGGAGGGCGGCCCGGGCACCCCCTGACCTCGGCCCGGGCACGCCCTGCCCCCGGGCCGGACACGCCCCGGCCCCCGGGCGGCGCCCCGGGGGCCGGACCCGCCAGGCCTCAGCCCAGCGCCTGCTGGAGGTCGGCGAGCAGGTCGTCGATCGACTCGATGCCGACGGAGACGCGCACCAGGTCGGCCGGCACCTCCAGCGCCGAACCGGCGACCGAGGCGTGGGTCATCCGGCCCGGGTGCTCGATCAGCGACTCGACGCCGCCGAGCGACTCGCCGAGGGTGAACAGCTGCGCGCGGTTGCAGACCTCGACCGCCGCCTCCTCGCCGCCCTGGACCCGGAAGGAGACCATGCCGCCGAAGGCCTTCATCTGCTTGGC
Source organism: Kitasatospora sp. NPDC004745 (assembly GCF_042873275.1). NCBI lineage: Bacteria > Bacillati > Actinomycetota > Actinomycetes > Kitasatosporales > Streptomycetaceae > Kitasatospora > Kitasatospora sp. NPDC004745. Next base: position 175,386 of record NZ_JBIALK010000019.1, read on the forward strand.
GGCGATGTCGTGGCCGGGGTGCTCGGCCAGGCCGGGGTAGAGCACCTGGCTGACCTTGGGGTGGCTCGCCAGCAGCTCGGCGACCTTCTCCGCGTTGGAGCTGTGGCGGTCCATCCGGACGCCCAGGGTCTTGATGCCGCGCAGCACCAGCCAGGCGTCGAACGGGCCGGAGACGGCGCCCATCGCGTTCTGGTGGTAGGCGACCTCCTCGCCCAGCCCGGCGTCGGCCAGCACCAGCGCACCGCCGACCACGTCCGAGTGGCCGCCCATGTACTTGGTGGTGGAGTGCACGACGGCGTCCGCACCGAGCGCTATCGGCTGCTGCAGGTACGGGCTGGCGAAGGTGTTGTCGACCACGAGCAGCGCGCCGGCGCCGTGCGCGATCTCGGCGAGCGCCGTCAGGTCGGTGATGCCCAGCAGCGGGTTGGAGGGGGTCTCCACCCAGACCGCGCGGGTGTTGGGGCGCAGCGCGGCGCGGACGGTGGCCAGGTCCTGGGTGTTGGCGACGGAGAACTCGACGCCCCAGCGGGTCAGCACCTTGGCGAACAGCCGGAAGGTGCCGCCGTAGGCGTCGTTGGGGATGACGATGTGGTCGCCCGGCTTGAGGATGGTCCGCAGCAGGGTGTCCTCGGCGGCCAGGCCGGAGGCGAAGGCGAGGCCGCGGGCGCCGCCCTCCAGCGCCGCGAGGCACTCCTCCAGCGCGGTGCGGGTCGGGTTGGCGCTGCGGCTGTACTCGTAGCCGCCCCGCAGGCCGCCCACCCCGTCCTGCTTGTAGGTGGACACCTGGTAGATCGGCGTGACGACGGCCCCGGTCTGGGGGTCTGCTTCCTGACCCGCGTGGATGGCGAGGGTCTCGAAGCCCTGGGGAAGCTGGTGCTCGGTCATGGGTCCGAGCCTAGTGGCCGTACGCGCGTTCGCCCCCCGGAACGGTGGGGCGGCCGCCCCACCGGGCCCGTCCGCGCCCGCCGCCGGCCCGCCACCGCGCCGGCGCACGGCGGAGCGGGCCGGCGGAATCCGACGGCGGGCCGGCGCGTTGAACGGTGGGCAACCCTCCCTACCCCGCAGGAGCAGGCCGTGCTGTTCAACCGCCACAAGACCTCGCTCGTCCCCGCCGACCAGGCGCTGCCCGGCCGGGAGTCGCCGGCCTTCGCGCTGCGCGAGCCGCACACCGTCCTCGGCCACCCGCTCACCGGCCCGTACCCGGACGGTCTGGAGGTGGCCGACTTCGGGCTGGGCTGCTTCTGGGGCGCCGAGCGGACGTTCTGGCGGCTGCCCGGCGTCTGGACGACGCTGGTCGGTTACCAGGGCGGCTACACCCCGAACCCGACGTACGAGGAGGTGTGCAGCGGGCTGACCGGGCACACCGAGGCGGTCCGGGTGGTGTTCGACCCCGCGGCGATCTCCTACGAGCGACTGCTGAAGACCTTCTGGGAGGCGCACGACCCGACCCAGGGCAACCGCCAGGGCAACGACGTCGGCACCCAGTACCGCTCCGCCGTCTACACCCACTCGCCCGCCCAGGCCGCCGCCGCGGCGGCCACCCGGGACGCCTTCCAGCCGTCCCTGACCGCGCTCGGCTACGGCCCGATCACCACCGAGATCGCCCCGGCCGGTCCGTTCTACCCGGCCGAGCCGTATCACCAGCAGTACCTGTCCGACGCCAAGAACCCGAACGGCTACTGCGGTCTCGGCGGCACGGGGGCGTCCTGCCCGATCGGCGTGGCCCGCGTCCGGGACTGACGCCACCCGGGGCGGCGGCCACCCGAGGTGTCCGCCGCCCGGCCCGGGAGGAGACTGGAAGGGCCAGCACGGGCGGCCCGGCCACCTCGTGGGTGGCCGGGCCGCTCCCGTGGAGAGGAGTGCGCCATGTCCGGTCTCGTCCGCAAGAGCTTCGACTCGCCCGAGGAGGTCCGCCCCTTCGAGGAGGGCACCGGGGAGCTCCGTCTGGTGAACCTGGATGCCGGGCCGGTGGGCCGGGCCGTGTTCCGGCCGGGCTGGCAGTGGTCCAAGCACGTGAAGCCGATCGCGGGCACCGACAGCTGCCAGGCGGCCCACCTGGGGTACGTGGTCTCCGGCCGGATGCGGATCGTCATGGACGACGGCCAGCAGGAGGACTTCGGCCCCGGCGACTTCATGATCTGCGAGCCCGGGCACGACGCCTGGATCCTGGGCGACGAGGCCTGCGTGGTCGTGGACTGGCAGGGCTTCGCCGACTACGCCAAGCGCTGATCCGGGGCACCGGCCGGGCCGCGCGGCCCGGCCGGACGTCTGCCGATCGCCGGCTAGACCGCGCTGCCGGCCTTCCACTCGGCCCAGCCGAGGTTCCAGCCGTTCAGGCCGTTGTCGGGGGCGACGGTCTTGTCGCCGGAGTTCACGACCTCGACGACGTCGCCGACGATCGAGCTCTTGTAGAACTTGTAGCCGTCCGTGCCGCTGTCCTGCGCGCCCTGGGCGTCCCGCAGGCCCACGCAGCCGTGGCTGGTGTTCTGGCCGCCGAAGATCGACGGCGAGGACCAGTAGTTGCCGTGGATGAAGGTGCCCGAGGTGGTGAGCCGCTGGGCGTGCGGCACGTCCGCGATGTCGTACTCACTGCCCAGGTTGACGGTCTGGGAGTTCATCCGGGTCTGCTGGAACTGCTCGGATATGACCATCTTGCCGCCCCAGGTGCGGTGCTCGGGGGCGCCGCCGGAGATCTTGTACACCGCGCTGACCTGGCCGTCGGTGGTGACGGTGAGCGTCTTGGCGCCGAGGTCGGCGACGCTGGTCTGGGCCCGGCCGACGGTGAAGCGGACGTCCTTGGACTGGGTGCCGTAGACGCCCTTGGCGCCCTCGACGTCCTTGAGCCGGAGCTTGAGGGTGACCTTGGTGCCCTTGGCCCAGTAGTCCTCGGGCCGGAAGTCGAGGCGGGTGCTGGAGAACCAGTGCCCGACGATCTCGACGCCGGGCTCGGCGGTGACGGTGATCGCCTGCTGGACGGCCTTGCGGTCGGTGACGGGCTTGCTGAAGTTGATCGACACGGGCATGCCGACACCGACGACCGAGCCGTCCTCGGGCGTGAAGTAGCCGACGAAGGTGTTGGCCGGAGTGGCGGTGGTGAAGGTGGCGTTGGCGTCCGCCTCCAGCTTGTCCTTGTCCTGGGCGGTGGCGACCACGGTGTACTTGGTCCCGCTGGCGGGGGCGGCGGCCGAGGTCCAGGAGCTGCCGTCCGCGGCGAGCTGGCCGGCCAGTTCCTTGCCGGTGGAGTCGGTGACCTTGACGGTGCCCAGGGTGCCGTTGCCGACGGTGACCTTGACCGGCTCGCTGAAGCTGGCGGTGGTGGAGCCGTCCGCGGGGGTGACGGTGATCACCGCGGCGGAGGTCCTGGGGGCGCTGCTGGCGCTGCCGCCGCCCGGGGTGCCGCCCGGGCTGGCGTCGCCGGAGCCACCGGAACCGCCGGACCCCGCCGCGCCGGTGTCCTTGGTGTCGTTGCAGGCCGCCAACAGCAGGACGGGGGCCCCGATCAGGCCCGCGAGCACACCGCGCCGGCTCCAGTTCCCTCCGCCTGTGCGTCCCTGGCCGTCCCGTGCCGTCACGTCGCGTCTCCCTGCTGATCATCCCGGGCATTTATGGATACAGAAACGCAATCCGCCCGTTCACGGTTCCATCACCGAAGGGTAAGCGATCGTATGAGATGACCCAACTTCCCTCCGAACAGGGACAAAACGCCCGGTCTGCGGAGCAGACCGGGCGTTCACGGGGCGTGAGGGAGCGAGCCGCTACTCGGCGGACTCCTCCACCACGTACTCGTCCCACTCCTCGCTCTCGGGGTCGAACTCGGTCTGCGCCGACTCCCAGGTCGCCGAGGCCAGCTCGACACCGGGCACGTCGCCGAGCAGCGCCACCGGGTCGATGAAGTGGGCGAGGGAGCCCGACGGGTCCACCTCGATGGCGTCGACGGACTGCGCGCGCTCGTCGTCGTCGAGGTACTCGTCCTCGGTCACCTGCTTCAGGGCGGCCGCCTTGAGCGCGCCCTCGTCGGTGATCTCCGCGATGAGCTCGATCTTGAGCCGGACGTAGCGCGGGGCGTCCTGGCCGGTCGTTTCAGTGCTGGTCATGCGTGCGAGCGTACGGGAAGGGCCGGCCCCTCGGAGAAGGGCCGGCCCTGCCGTTCTCCGCCTGGGCTCCCCCACCCGGGAGCCGCGGAGACGCGCCGTGCGGCGCTGGTGCACCGCGGGAGTCGCCACACCCTGTCGACCGGCCGCAGCCGGGCAGGGGCGGGACGACGGCGCCTCCCGCGGAGGGGCCCCTCGCCCGGCGGACCGGACGGAGGGCGGGCACGACGGACCGGGTCAGGACCGTCCGACGCGCCCCGAGCCGACCGCGTCCGCCGGGGAGCCGCTCCCGGACGGTCACCGCCGCCTCGCTCGGCGTCTCGCCGTTGACCACAACGATGCCGGACCGTTGTTAACCACGTGATGCGGGCAGGTGACGCCGGTGTACCACTTCGCCCGTGGGCGAACCGGCCGGGAGCGGCGCGGGTTGACCGCGGGTCAGTGCGCGGCGCGGCCGGTCAGGAAGCCCAGCAGGTCCTGGCGGGTGACGATGCCCTGCGGCTTGCCCTCCACCAGCACCACCGCGGCGTCGTCCTTCTCCAGCACGGTCATCAGGTTGGTGACCGTCTCGCCCGAACCGACGACGGGCAGCGGCTTGGACATCACCTTGTCGAGCGTGTCGGTCAGCTCGATCTCCTTGGCGAAGACGCCCTCCAGCAGCAGCTTCTCCACCACCGAGCCGATCACCTCGCCGGCCATGATGTCCGGGTGACCGGCGCCGGGCGAGACCACCGGCATCTGCGAGACGCCGTACTCGCGCAGCACCCGGACCGCCTCGGCGACGGTCTCGTTCGGGTGCATGTGGACGAACTGCGGGATGCCGCCCTGCTCGATGGCCTCCTTGCGGCCCAGCACCTCGCCGATGTGCGCCTCGTCGGTGGCCGAGGGCAGGAAGCCGTAGTCGGCCATCCAGTCGTCGTTGAAGATCTTCGACAGGTAGCCGCGGCCGCCGTCCGGCAGCAGCACCACCACGACGTCGTCCGGCCCGAGGTCCTTGGCGACCTCCAGCGCGGCCACCACGGCCATGCCGCAGGAGCCGCCGACCAGCAGGCCCTCCTCCTTGGCCAGGCGGCGGGTCATCTGGAAGGAGTCCTTGTCGGAGACGGCGACGATCCCGTCGGCGACGCCGCGGTCGTAGGCGGTCGGCCAGAAGTCCTCGCCGACGCCCTCGACCAGGTACGGCCGGCCGGTGCCGCCCGAGTAGACCGAGCCCTCCGGGTCGGCGCCGATCACCTTGACCTTGCCGCCGGAGACCTCCTTCAGGTAGTTGCCGGTGCCGGAGATGGTGCCGCCGGTGCCGACGCCCGCCACGAAGTGGGTGATCCGCCCGTCGGTCTGCTCCCACAGCTCCGGGCCGGTGGAGTGGTAGTGCGAGGCCGGGTTGTCCGGGTTGGAGTACTGGTCCGGCTTCCAGGCGTTCGGGGTCTCCCGGACGAGCCGGTCGGAGACGTTGTAGTACGAGTCCGGGTGCTCCGGCGCCACGGCGGTGGGGCACACGACGACCTCGGCGCCGTAGGCGCGCAGGGTGTTGATCTTGTCGGTGGACACCTTGTCAGGACAGACGAAGATGCACTTGTAACCCTTCTGCTGGGCCACGATCGCCAGGCCGACACCGGTGTTGCCGGAGGTCGGCTCGACGATGGTGCCGCCGGGCTTCAGGGCGCCCGAGGCCTCGGCGGCCTCGATCATGCGCATCGCGATGCGGTCCTTCACCGAGCCGCCGGGGTTGAAGTACTCGACCTTCGCCAGCACGGTCGCGCTGATGCCCTCGGTGACCTTGTTCAGCTTGACCAGCGGCGTGTTGCCGACCAGGTCGATGATGGAGTTGTGGTACCGCACGGGGGTCCTCCCGGTAGTGGGCATGCGAGTGCATTCGGTACTGCAAAGCCTAGGGCGTGGCGACCGCCCCAGCCCGCCCTTCCGCCCCGGCCGCCCCGCGCCCGGCCCGGCGGCCCCGCCCCGCGGCACGGCCTGACCGGTCCCACCAATGGCCGAGCACGACAGGTAGCCCCGGCCCCCGGGCGGGTAGGAGGGGTGTGCAGGCACCGCCGCGGCCCCGGAGGGGGCGGCACGAGGACGCGAAGGGGGCAGCGGATGCCAGGGGCACAGGACTCGCGGGCCCGGGTGGCCCGCCGGATTGCCACCGCGGCGGCGTACGGCGGCGGCGGGCTCGGCCTGCTGGGCGTCGGCCTGGTGGGCGTGCTGCTGACCGAGAGCAAGCTCGCCGTCCAGGCGATCGGCGTCCTGGAGGGCGACCCTCCCAAGGCCGACGGCGTCTACGGCGAGGCCTTCGCCGACAGCACCGCCGTGCCGCAGCCCCCGCTCGTCCTCGCCGTCCTCGGCGACTCCACCGGCGCCGGCCTTGGCGTGCTGCGCTCCCGCGAGACCCCGGGCGCGCTGCTGGCCGCGGGCCTGGCCTCGGTGGCCGAACGCCCGGTCCGGCTGGTCAACGTGGCGCGGTCCGGCGGCCGGTCCGCCGACCTCTCCGGCCAACTGGAACAGGCGCTGCCGCACCACCCCGACGTCGCCGTGATCATGATCGGCGCCAACGACGTGACCCGGCACAGCCCGGCGCAGCTGGCCGTCCGCCACCTCGGCGAGGCGGTGGCGGCGCTGCGGGCGAACGGCTGCGAGGTGGTGGTCGGCACCTGTCCGGACCTCGGGACGATCAAGCCGGTGCGCCCGCCGCTGCGCTGGGTGGCCCGCCGGCTGAGCCGCCAGCTGGCGGCCGCGCAGACCATCTCGGTGGTGGAGGCGGGCGGGCGGACGGTCTCGCTGGGCTCGCTGCTGGGCCCGGAGTTCGCGGCGCGGCCGGAGATGTTCGCCGCCGACCGCTACCACCCGTCCGCCCAGGGCTACGCGACCGCGGCGATGGCCGTGCTGCCCTCGGTCTGCGCCGCGCTCGACCTGTGGCCGGAGGAGGAGCGCCCGACGGCGCCCGTGCCGGGCGGGCGGGTGCTGCCGGTGGCGGTGGCCGCGGCGGCCGCGGCCGGGCGTTCGGGCACCGAGGTGGCGGCCGTCGAGGCGGAGGGCGCCGGGCGCCGCTGGGCCCTGCTGCGCCACCGGCTGCGGGTCGGCCAGCCCGCTGCGGGCGCCGCAGGGGAGCCCCTGGCGGACACCGCCGGGGGCGGCGCACCGGGCGCCGGGAACACGTCGGCCAGCTCACACGCCGCTACGGGTGACGCCTGATCTACCAGGCGGTAACTTTCCTCCCGGACGTCCGTCCGCCGCCACTCAGCGAGGAGCCCGCCATGCCCGAAGCCGTCATCGTCAGCGCCACCCGTTCGCCGATCGGCCGGGCTTTCAAGGGCTCGCTCAAGGACGTCCGCCCCGACGACCTGACCGCCCACGTCATCCAGGCCGCGCTGGCCAAGGTCCCGCAGCTCGACCCGCGGCAGATCGACGACCTGATGCTGGGCTGCGGCCTGCCCGGCGGCGAGCAGGGCCACAACCTGGCCCGCATCGTGGCCGTCCAGATGGGCATGGACTACCTGCCGGGCGCGACCATCACCCGCTACTGCTCCTCCTCGCTGCAGACCACGCGGATGGCACTGCACGCGATCAAGGCGGGCGAGGGCGACGTCTTCGTCTCGGCCGGCGTGGAGACCGTCTCGCGCAGCGTCAACGGCACCTCGGACGGCCTGCCGGGCACCATGAACCCGCTCTTCGACGAGGCCCAGGCCCGCACCGCCAAGCGCGCCGAGGAGGGTGGCGGCGAGTGGCACGACCCGCGCGAGGACGGGCTGCTGCCGGACGCCTACATCGCGATGGGCCAGACCGCCGAGAACCTGGCCGCGCTCAAGGGGATCACCCGCGCCGAGCAGGACGAGTTCGGCGTCCGCTCGCAGAACCTCGCCGAGGCCGCCATCGCCTCGGGCTTCTGGGACCGCGAGATCACCCCGGTCACGCTGCCCGACGGCACCGTGGTGAGCAAGGACGACGGCCCGCGCGCCGGCGTCACGCTGGAGGCCGTCTCCGGCCTGAAGCCGGTGTTCCGCCCCGACGGCACCGTGACCGCCGGTAACTGCTGCCCGCTGAACGACGGCGCGGCCGCGCTGGTCGTCATGTCCGACACCAAGGCCCGCGAGCTGGGCATCACCCCGCTCGCCCGGGTGGTGTCCACCGGCGTCAGCGCGCTCTCCCCCGAGATCATGGGCTACGGCCCGGTCGAGGCCTCCAAGCAGGCGCTGCGGCGGGCCGGCCTGACCATCGACGACATCGACCTGGTGGAGATCAACGAGGCCTTCGCCGCCCAGGTGATCCCGTCCTACCGCGACCTCGGCATCGACCTGGACAAGCTGAACGTCAACGGCGGCGGCATCGCGGTCGGCCACCCCTTCGGCATGACCGGCGCCCGGATCACCACCACGCTGATCAACTCCCTTCAGTGGCACGACAAGCAGTTCGGTCTGGAGACCATGTGCGTCGGCGGCGGCCAGGGCATGGCGATGGTCATCGAGCGCCTCAGCTGACCCCCGCCGGACCCGGTGAAGGGTCTGGACCACCCATTTGGAGTGACGTAGAGTAATTGAGGGCCGGATCACACCGCGAGGTCGATCCGGCCCTCTTTTCGTTCGTTTCCGGTCCGGAAATCGACACTGCGGAGCGGATCAACTCCACTGCGTAGAACGGTGTTACCTAACAATTTGGGGACAAGAGCGAAAGTCTCGGACAAATTAGACATTCGCCACTGCGGTAACAGCCCCCCATGCGGCAGTGTGGAGACGTAACCCCGTTCCGCTCCTCCCTAGGAGTACGTTCCGTGAGCGCCGTCTACACCATCCTGCTGCTGATCCTGATCACCGTGTCGACCGCCGTGCTGTTCCACCTCCGGGGGCTCTCCCGCCGGCTGGACGCGCAGGCCGCGGCCGAGGCCGCGCCCGCACCGGTCGACGAGGCCGCGATACGCCGGGCCGTCACCGAGGCCCTCGCCGCCGACCGCGAGCGGGAGATCACCGAGGCCCGGGCCTTCTGGGCCGAGCAGGAGGCCCGCGCGGCCGAGGACGCGCCACTGTTCGACTCGCCGTTCACCGGGGTCTTCGCCGGCACCGACGAATGGCCCCTCTTCTTCCCCCGCCCCACCGGCCCGCAGGACGCCGCCGACAACGCCGGCACCATGGACCCGGAGTTCGGCGAGGCGCTGCGCTCCGCGCTGGAGGACCTCATCAACGAGGGCGGCCCCGCCGAGCCCGGCGTCGACGGCGGATCGCCGCTGCGCCCCGGCCACCCGGCCGGCGCCGGCTCCACCGAGGTGACCGGGGAGGCCCGCGCCCGCCGCGAGGCCGACCTGCTGGCCACCGGCCTGGAGGCCGGGCTGCTGGACACCGACCCGGTCGTCGAGGACGCCCCGGCCGCCGCGCCCGACCCGCGCCGCCACCCCTCGCACCCCGACTTCGTCCCCAGCCAGGCGCCGTCCCGCGAGTGGACCGACACCCGCCTGGCGTCCCTCGCCGAGGAGGCCGTCGCCCTCGTCGACGTCCGACCCGGCCCGCTGGGCACCCTCGACGTCTACGCCTTCGCCGACGGCACCACGCTCTGCGTGGCCCCGGGCGACCGGGAGGCCGCCTACCGGCTGATCGACGCGGTGCGCGCCGGTGAGCACGTCCGACTGCTCGGCGGCTCGCGCTTCTCCGGCTCGTACTCGCTGACCTTCTCCACCGACGACGAGGCCGTCTACGTGCTCGCCGACCGGGTGGTCGCCAGCATCTGACCGCAGCAGGACGACAGCAGCAGCGACGAAGGCCGGCCGGGTCAAGGGGTTACCGACCCGGCCGGCCTTCGTCCTGTCCGGCTTCGGGGCGCGCAGCGCGCCCCCGAGGCCGGTTCCGGCGGCTCCTAGGCGCAGAGCTCCGTCGTCCCGCGCACCGCGGCCAACGCCTCCGCCAGCACCGCGGAGGCGGCCCGCGGGCCCTCCGGCAGCGACACCCCGGCCTCCGCCGGCAGCGCCGCGAGCGCGGCCGCCAGGTCGTGCCCGGCGACGGCCAGCTGGTCCCCCACCGCGAACGCCCCGGCGTCCGGGAAGTCCCGCGGCGCCCCGCCCTCGACCGCAAGCGCCAGCGCGGCCAGCCGCCGGGCCAGCGCCAGCGCGGCCGCCGCCCGGGACTCGTGGCCGGGCACGGCACCCAGCAGCCTGCTCTGCGGCAGCGAGCGGAAGCGGTCCGCCAGCGCGTCCACCGCGTCGATCAGGGGCTGTCCGTCCAGGGGCTGTACGTCATGCATGGCAAGGAGCCTAGGGGTCAGGACCCGGGCACGACGCCGCCGGGCCCCCGGAGCAGCAGCTCCGGGGGCCCGGCGGCAGTGGTTCGCGACGGGAGGGACCCTTAGTCGTCGCCCCGCAGGATCGCGATCAGGCGCAGCATCTCGACGTAGATCCAGACCAGCGAGAGGGTCAGCCCGAAGGCGGCCCGCCAGGCCTCCTTCTGCGGCGCACCCTGGGCGATGGCCTCCTCGATCGCCGCGAAGTCCAGCGACAGGAAGAACGCGCCGAGGCCGATGCCGATCAGGCCGACCACGATGCCCAGCGGGCCGGAGCGCAGACCCATGTCGGCACCGAACGCCATCGCGATCATGTTGACCAGCAGCAGCAGCACGAAGCCCATCGCGACCGCGATGCCGATCCGCGTGTACCGCGGGGTGACCCGGATCCGGCCGCTCTTGTAGGCGAACAGCATCGCCGCGAAGACGGCGGCCGTGCCCAGCACGGCCTGGATCGCGATGCCCGGCCAGATGGTGTTGAAGGCGTGGGTGACCGCGCCGAGCGCGAAGCCCTCCAGGCCCGCGTAGAGCAGGATCAGCGGCGGGCTGACGCTGCGCTTGAAGGAGACCACCAGGCCGACCACCATGGCCACCAGGCTGGCGCCGATCGCGACCCCGAAGTTCTCGAAGGGCAGCGCGAACCAGGCGACGGCGCCGGCGGCGACCAGGGTCAGCAGCGTCATCGCGGTGCGCGCGACCACGTCGTCGAGCGTCATCCGCCCGGTGGCGGCCGGGCCGGCGGACGGCCCGTTGTACATCTGGTAGAGCTGCTCGTCCGTCAGCGGGCCCTGGCCCTGCGGCTGCTGGGCGTAAGGGGTCCCCGCGTACGGGTTGGTGCCGTACTGGCCCCCGGCCTGCGCGCTGTTGCCGAACCCCGCGTAGCCGGGCTCGCGGGTGAAGGACCCCTCCCGCGAGAAGACCGGGTTGCTGCTTCTCATTGCTCATTCCCTCCGTGGCGGCACTGCACCGCCCAGCCACCAGGGTAATGGCTTGGCAAAAATATCGGGATACGCCGCGAGGAGGATCACTGGACGACTCCCGGCGGGGACGCCGTCGGCGCCCCCGCGAGTCGAGCGGTGCCCGGAGCCGGACTCGAACCGGCACGGCCTCGCGGCCAAGCAGTTTTAAGCTGCCCGTGTCTGCGTTCCACCATCCGGGCGTCCTGTGGACTGACCGCGTCACCGGCCGGAGGAGAAACGCTCCGCCCCGGTGCGGGCCACCCCTGAGCCTAGTCGCCCGCCTCACTCTTTCGCATGTTCCCAGCCAGGGAAGTTGTCATGTTTCCTTGCCATCTGACGAACAGTCCGCGATTCGGCCACGAAGTGCACCGGTTCCGGCCATCGCCCCGGGCTCAGGGTCGGCGTCATACCGCAGGAGGAGGGCGTCACCTGGCCGTACAACCAGCGGCGGTCAGGCCAACCGTCCGGCGGAGCGACGAGAAACCATGATCACGCAGCGGAGCATGGTGCTACGGCCGGACGCCCCTGGCAGCCCGCCGTACAGACGCCCGGCGCGTCACCCACAGCCCGCCACCAGCAAGGAGCACCCCCGTGACCTCGTCGACCGCAACCGCCGTCCGCACCGGCCGGGCGGCCGCCCGCGCCACCGGCCTGAACAAGGTCTACGGGGAGGGGGAGACCCGCGTCGTCGCCCTCGAC